>JACQAO010000039.1 GCA_016194935.1 Betaproteobacteria bacterium | reverse complement strand
CCTGTCCGCATGGCCAAGCACCTCACACAGATACTCAAGATATCTCTCAAATTCAGCAAGTTGATCCATTTCGCCTCCTCCACAAGACCCCGTGGTCTTGATATCGGCAGAAGTTGGAATTTATTTAACACAGTGCAATTAAAAAACTCCCGATTCCCGATTTTTTATAACAGAGGTATTCCCATGAAAACCATACAGAGATTTGCAATTGGTGCAGTGACCGCGACTATGTTGCTCGGCCTGGGCGGTTGCGCCGGCATGTCGAAGCAGGACAGGAACACCGCCATCGGCGCAGGTGTCGGCGCTGTCGGCGGCGCTATCCTGACGGGCGGCAGCACGGCTGGAACCATCGGCGGTGCGGCTATCGGCGGTGTTATCGGCCACGAAACCGACAAAAAATAATCATCGACAGGCGCTGCGCCGGGCCAGGCGGGCCGGCGCAGCGTAGATGCATCCAGCAGACCACCAGGAGATACGAATGAATAAGTTTCGTGACAACGTCAGCGCAGTCCTGCTAGTGAGCGCCCTGTTTTTCAGACTGCCCGGCTGCCAGAAACAGGAAGGTCCGGCAGAGCACGCCGGCAAGGAGCTCGACAAGGCGATGGAGAAAACCGGACAGCAAATCGAGAAGGCCGGTCAAAACATCCAGGACGCGGCTAAGGGCAACAAGAAATAAATATTTCCGGAACGTCATGGCGAGGCTGGGCGTGGACGTGTAGAGCCGATAAATTCATCTCGATTGATCGCATCAACCAACAGGGGAAACTCATGAAAATCGCGCAAAAAATCTTGGTCGGCATGCTTGCAATGTCGGCATCACTGCCGCTGGCGATGTTGTCCGGCCAAGCACAGGCACAACCATACAGCCAGTCCCAGGCCACGTTGCGCATCGAGGGTTTCAATGTTGATGAAGTGCCTCGCCTGAATCCCGGCGTCGATCTGAATTTCTCCATCTACGGCACGCCCGGCGGCCAGGTCTCCCTGCGCATCGAAGGCGCGACGCACAGCCTGATGCTGCTTGAAGTCGAGGCCGGCCTGTACGAAGGCACTTACACCATCAGCGACCGCGACAGGATTGCCGCGCGCAGCCCGGTCACCGCCAATCTGCGGCAGGGTAACCAGGTGGTCAGCGCCGTCCTGAATGAATCCTTGCAGGTCGGCGTCGGGTATCACAGTGCGGCGGCCATGCCGGGGCCGCTGCCAGGCATCGAGCGCTTCGATGTCGAGCCGGCTGCCGACTTGAGCGGCGGCAACGATTTGCGGTTCACGGTATTCGGCACTCCCGGCGGCAAAGTGGATCTTGTCATCGGCGGCGTCAAGGGCAAAGTGTTTTTGCCGGAAGTGAGCAAGGGCGAATACGCCAGCACTTACACCATCAAGAATCGTGACCGGATTGCGTCGAACAGCGTGGTGACCGCCAATTTGCGCGTCGGTGAGCGCCTTGCCAGCGTTACCCTGGGCAAGCCCCTGCAAAGCGCCGCTGCGTATGCACCAACACGCGCCGCCCGCAACTGCAATAACTGCGGCTCTGTGGAAGCAATCAATCTGGTTGAAGTCAAAGGCGAAGGCGGCTATCTCGGCACCATCGGCGGCGGCATCGTCGGCGCCTTGCTGGGCAGCCAGGTCGGCGGCGGCAATGGCCGTACCGCAGCGCAAATCGCCGGTGCGGTGGGCGGCGCTTATGCCGGTCACGCGATCGAAGGCAACGCGCGCAAAACCAATCACTTTGAGGTAGTGGTGCGTCTGCAAAATGGTACGGCACAGACCATCAGTTATGCCGCCGATCCGGGCTTCAGGGTGGGCGATAAAGTCAAGGTCAATGATGGCGTGATCGTGCGCAATCCTTGAAAGCTTGTGAATAAATCTACTGCGCGAGCCGGATCGGGGATTGGGCGGTGCTCGCTATCCTCATGTACAACGACGTACATTCCGGTAGCTGCGCTCCGTCCGCACCCCGCTGCGGCCCGCTTGCTACGATTTCTTCACAAGCTCTGAGCCAAGGCGCAGCAGGCGGCGTGAAAGTGGAACGGGTGATGAGCGGCGCTGACCGTCTGGGCTGGAGTATCCGTTGTGTCTGCTGGGTTGGTGCGTGTCTGCTGGTCAGCGCCTGCGCGGCGCTGCCCGAAGTGCGCTACCTGAGCAGCAGCCTGGCGGCGCCGGCCAATCCGACGGTGACCAACGCGCAAGGCAGGTTGAGCGCAAAGCAGTCACATTCCCTGCTGGTCAGGCGCTGGCGCAATTCGCATGCCGATGTCGCCGCGCTGGCGGCGCTGGAAGAGGCGGCGACCGGCAGTCCCCTGATCGCCGGCAACAAGGTCACCCTGCTCTACGATGGCCCGCAAACCATGGCGGCAATGATGGCGGCGATCAGTACGGCCAGGGATCACATCAACCTGGAAACCTATATCTTCGACCAGGATGAAGTCGGCATGCGCTTTGCCGAGCTGCTGATGGCCCGTCAGCGCGCCGGCGTGCAGGTCAATGTGATTTACGACAGCGTCGGCACGTTGGGGACGCCGCAGGCCTTCTTCGACAAAATGCGCGCCGCCGGCATCCATCTGCTGGCGTTCAACCCGGTCAACCCGCTGAAACTGATCGGGCCGTGGGAGCCGAATAACCGCGATCACCGGAAAATTCTGGTGGTCTACGGCTTGGTGGCCTTCACTGGCGGCGTGAATATCAGCAGCACCTACGCCAACAGTTCGCTGTTCCGTTCGAAAGCCAGGCGCGACGCCAAGGTTGGCTGGCGCGATACCCATATCAAGATCGAAGGGCCGGCGGTGGCTGCGTTGCAGTGGGTATTCCTGGATAACTGGCTCACTCAGGAATCGCCCGAGCTTGCCGACAGTAATTATTTTCCGCCGCTAAAAAACGCCGGCGACAAGCTGGTGCGGGTGCTGGCCAGCACGCCCGGCGGCGACCATGAGATTTACAAGGCCTATGCGCTGGCGATACAGGAGGCAAAACAAACGATACACATCACCAGCGCCTATTTCGTGCCGGACGCGCAAATCCTGGAGGCCTTGAGCGATGCGGCGCGGCGCGGTGTTGACGTCAAGATCATTTTGCCCGGGGTGACGGACAGCGGGTTGGTGTTCCATGCGGCGCAATCCTTTTACGGCGAAATGCTGGCCGGCGGGATCAAAATCTATCAACTGCAAATCGCCGTCCTGCATGCCAAGACTGCCGTGATCGACAAAGTCTGGTCGACGGTGGGATCGACCAATATCGATACCCGCAGTTTTTTGCACAATGATGAAATCAACGTGGTGGTGCTGGGTGATGAATTCGGCAATGCGCTGGAAAGCGCGTTTGCCGAGGACCTGGGCTATTCGGTGGAAATTACCAGCGAACAGTGGGCGCAACGCCCGTGGTCTGACCGGCTCAAAGAATGGGCCGCCCGCAGGCTCGAGTACTGGCTGTGAAGGCGTGGTAATGCCGAAATATTTTAAACCGGGCTGGCTGATCCGCCTGCTGTTGTTCGGTGTTGCAGGCGTCGCATGTCCCGCCCTTGCGGCAGCGGACCCCGTTATCGCCTTGCGCGCAAAATACGCATCGTTGACGGAGCAACTACAGCAGAATCAATTCAATCGACCGCAGGTTCTTGAGTCCGTTGAAACGCCGCAGCGCATGCAAGGCGGCATATACGCGGTCGTCGACTATCCGTTTGGCGCGGTGTACCAGTGATTACCTGATCCTGCTGGAAGCGGTGGCGCTGCCGAACGCCAGAACGTTTTTGCACCTGACCTATGCGTACACAATCCATTTCGCTGGACGACTGGCCATGCAAACCTACCTCGCCACTGCCGGCAGCAGCAAGCTTGGATTCACCGTGACCGGCAAACGGGACGATGGCCAGCCCGAGTATATCGGCGGGATGCGCGGTGTAGTGGAACGCAACACCATGCGTTACTACCTGGCAATCGACAGCTATCTGGGCGCTGCCCGCGAGGCGCCGCCGGTGCAGCTTGAGAAGCGCTTGCAGAGCTGGTTTACGGCTACCGAGCGTTATCCGCGACAGTTGCATGAGATGGATCGCGGGGAGTATCTGGAGATGAAGCATGCCGAGTATTTGCGGCAGCAAAGCGTGCGCTAACAAGTCGCACGCATCCCCAGGGCAGGCTATAGCCTGGATTCGATGTAGGTATAGATGTAGTTGGAACCGCCGTCGATGTTGCCGAACATCCGCGAGGCGCCGAAGATGCCGGAGCGATGCGAGGCGCCGAGGCCGAAGTAAGTTTCCCTCAAGGAACGCGCGCCGACCAGGTCGCCGACGCTGACATCAATGCTGGGGTCGAGATAGTTGAGCAGCTTCGAGGTGTTGCGTCCGCGCCGCGCTTGATCCCGTTCTTCGACAAAGGGAACACGCTGCGCCAGCGAAAATCCGGCGCCCATGCCGAGGCGGGTGCGAACCCGCGCGCTCCAGGGAAAACCGTAGTAGTAGGCCTTGATGTAGCCGTTGATCTGCCATGAATCGGCTTGCAGGCGGTTCTCGTCGTGCCGCAGGATGCCAACATAACCGACGAAATCCAGCGGCCAATCATTCACCCGTTCGACCAGCGGCCTGCCCAGCTCGACGGCGGCGATGCGGGTGTTGTCTGCGGTGCGGGTGGAGCCGCAGCGCAAGGTCATCACCGGCATCAGGTTGCAGTCGGTGGAGCGGCCATAGAGCACCTTGACGTGCAGGGGCAGGGCCGGATCGGCATAGGATTTGTGGCTGCCGAAGTCATAGGCGGCGCCGATCATCACCGATGACTGCGCGCTGTCACGCACGATGGGGCTGTGACGCACCTTGGCATCGAGAAGATTTACGCCGACACCACCCAGCAGCCGCCAGCGGTTCAGCAATTCATAGTAGCCGTACAGACCCAGCCGCAAGTCGGTGCCGACGCCGGGTAGATAGGCCGGACGCAGCGGCGTAGCTTCGTCGGGGTTCACGCCGTAGTAATAGTTGTTCAGGCTGGCGTTGCGCCGGGCAAGCATCAGGCCGGGCCTGAAATGCCAGCGGCCGGATTGCCAATCGACGTTGTAGCCCAGGCGCAGTTCGGAACCCTTGCTGACGTTATCGGCGTCATGCAGGACTTCGGCATCCAGGTTGCCCCAGTCCGAGCGATAACGGTAGCCGAGTCCCAGATCAGTCGAAGGGCGGCGACTGTGCATGCCGGCGAGGCTGGCGGGGAGGTGGTCGTAAGGGAAACCTTCGTAGCGGTAATCGAGAAACAGGTTGATGCTGTGGCGCGAATCGTCGGTGGGTTCGATCAGCTTGAGACCGGCGCGCGTGCCATGCAGGAAAAACCGCTTGCCCTCGTAAAGATACAACGGCACAAGGTCATTGCTGGCGCCTGCGCCCAGGTAGGGCGACTGCTCGCTGTGCAGCATGGCGCCGAGGCCGGCGCTGCCCGGTATGGCGAGAAGGTCAAGCAGTGGATCGGAGCCTGCGTGCGCGCCCAGGGGCAACAGCAGCGCAAGAAATGGCAAAAAACTCCAGCATCCGGATTTAGGCTGTCGCATGGTCATGGTTACTCGCGTTAAGCAATATTTGAGGCGGTAGCCAGTAATTTGCCGCAATGGAGTGCAAAGGTCTGTACGCCACCGTACAGACCGTGTCCGACCACGCGAATACGCTTGTACCTGCTATCGAGTTTGCAAGTTTTATCCACCGACCCCAACCCTGCCGACATGATGCCCAAGCTGAAAACCCTGTTCGTTGTGACCGCACTATTCACCGGTGCTCCGGTATTTGCGGCGAGTGACGCTATTCTCAACCTGCTTGGCGATCCTGGTTTCTACGGACGCCTCGGCATCGCAGGCTATCCGCCGCCAGCGGTGATTTACCGCCAGCCTGTCACTGTATGGCCGGCGCCGGCGGATCGTCCGCCGATTTATTTGCGGGTGCCTCCGGGCCACGCCAAACACTGGAGCAAGCATTGCCGCGAATACAACGCCTGCGGCGAGCGGGTGATGTTTGTACAGGACAACTGGTACCAGCGCGAATACGCGCCGCGCTATCAGGCGCAACACCGCGAGCGCCGGGACGAACACCGGGACGAACGTCGGGGCGAACGTCGGGGCGAACGTCAGGACGAGCATGGCAATGATCGTGGCGGAGAGCATGAAAATGACCGCCGCGGCAACCGTCAAGACCATGACCGCGGCCGCCCGGAATGATCTCGACACAGCGATCCGATTTACCAACTTCAGGAGGCATGATGAATACAATGTTCAGCGCAAGACGTGGCACGGTCGAAACACAGAAAGACAAGCTGGTGAAGAATCTTAAAGACATCGTCACCGATGCCGACGATTTGCTGAAGGCGGTATCCAGCTCCACCGCCGAAGAATTCGCCACGGCCCGCGCAAAGATGGAAGCAGGGCTGGGCGAGGCAATGTCCAGGCTCGAAGATGCGCGCATCGCGGTGACGGATAAAGCCAGAGAACTGGCGGACGATACCCAGGAATATGTCAAAGAGCACCCCTGGAAGATTCTCGGGGTAGTCGCGGCGGGAGTCGTCATCGGCTTGCTGCTCAGCCGCCGTTGAGCCAGGGAGCAAGCTATGGCCAGCGTTGGTTATCACGAGCCCATGGAAGAACTGTCCGCTGAAACGCGCGACATGCACAGGGCAATCGTGTCCTTGATGGAAGAGCTGGAGGCCGTGGATTGGTACAACCAGCGCGCCGATGCCTGCAAGGACGCGGAACTCAAGGCAATCCTGGAGCACAACCGGGACGAGGAAAAGGAACATGCGTCCATGGTGCTGGAATGGATACGGCGCAAGGATCCGAGGTTTTCCAAGGAACTCAAGGATTATTTGTTTACCGAAAAACCTATCGCGCACAAGTGAGACCGCTTGCGATAACGCTCACCACAATTGCCGGCCTGATCGCTGTTACTGCAGTCGCGCTGGTCGTGCTGCTCAATTTCGACTGGAACCGGGCCAAGCCGTGGCTTGATGCGCGCGCCAGTGAGTCGCTTGGTCGTCCGTTTGCGATTGCGGGTGACCTCACGCTGACCTGGGAAACGCATGCTGCGCTGCCGGATCAATCCTGGCGCGACTTGATTCCCTGGCCGCATTGGGTCGCGCAAGACATCCGCATCGGCAATCCGCCCGCCTTGAATGCAGCGCAGCCGGGCGCGCAGCCGGGCGATATGACGAGTATCCGGCAGATCGCCTTTTCGCTGAATCCCCTGGCATTGCTGGAAAAAAAGCTGGTGATTCCCGATCTGCGTTTTGATGTGCCTGTCGTCAACCTGCTGCGCAACGCCGATGGCAAGAACAACTGGACTTTCAAGAACGACGACAAACCATCGCCCTGGCGACTGGAGTTGCAACGCGTCACTTTTTCCAAAGGCAGCGTGCGCTTGATCGACGCCATCCAGCAGGCCGATGTATCAGTTGACATCGACACGCTCGACGCTGATCCGGATTACGGCGTGGAGTGGCGCATGCGCGGCAAGCTGCATGGCGAAGCCGTCAGCGGCAACGGCAAGGCCGGCGCGGTGTTGTCGCTGCAACACCAGACTGCGCCCTACCCGATCCTGGCCCAACTGCGCATGGGTAAAACCGTCATCGCGGCAGAAGGCACCCTGACCAAACCGACCGATCTGGCGGCACTCGACATGCGCTTGAAAGTGTCCGGCGTGAGCATGGCGCGGTTGTATGCACTCAGCGGCATCGTCTTGCCGGAGACGCCGCCATATGCGACGGAAGGCCATTTGATCGGCGCCCTGGGGCCGCAGGGCGGCCACTGGATTTACGAACAATTCAGCGGCAAGGTCGGCGCCAGCGATATCGCCGGCAGCCTCGACTATCAATCAAAACAACCACGCGGCCTGGTATCCGGGACAGTGGTGTCGCGCGCGCTGTACTTTGCCGATCTGGCCCCCCTGATCGGCGCCGACTCGAATGCCAGCAAGCTCAAACGCGGCGCAGCCGCCGTCCAGCCGGCGAACAAGGTATTGCCGGTCGAAGCGTTCAAGACGGAGCGCTGGCGCAGTATCGATGCCGACATCAAATTCAGCGCCGAAAAAATTATTCGTCAAAAAGAACTGCCCATCGACAAGCTGACAACCCACCTGCATCTGCAAGACGGCGTGTTGTCCTTGTCGCCGCTGAATTTCGGCATGGCGGGCGGAAGCCTGAGTTCCAACATCACCCTCGACAGCAGCGGAGAGGCCGGCAAGCATGCCATCAAGGCGACCATGCAAGTGACGGCCCGCCATTTGCAGTTGAAGCAATTATTTCCCGCTTTGCAAGCGCTGCAAGCCAGCGTCGGCGAAATCAACGGCGAGGCATCCTTGTCGGCGCTCGGCAACTCGGTCGCCAGTCTGCTGGGCGCGTCCAATGGCGAGATCAAGACCCTCATCGATCAAGGCACGGTCAGCAAACTGCTGCTCGAAAAAATGGGCTTGAACATCGGCAACGTCATCCTCACCCGCCTGGCAGGCGACCAGCAAGTCAAACTGAATTGCATGGCGACGGATTTTGCCGTGACCAACGGCTTGATGCAAACCCGCAGTTTCATCGTCGATACCGACGCCGCGATTCTCGATGTCAGCGGCAATATCAATCTGGCGCAGGAGCAACTGGATTTGACTATCCAGCCGAACAGCAAGGGACTGCGCGTGCTTTCGCTGAGGACGCCGCTGTATGTGCGCGGCAGTTTCAAGCAGCCGCAGATGAGCGTCGACAAAAGTGTATTGGCCATGAAAGCGGGTGGCGCAATTGCGCTGACCCTCCTGGCCCCGGTCGCGGCCCTGATTCCCCTGATCAAAACCGGACCGGAAGAAAATGGCGAGTGCGCCAGGCTGTTGGCGGCTGCGCGCATCAAGCCGGTGGCGCCGCCGCCCGGCAAGAGCTACCAAGGGAAGGTGCAGCCCAAGTTCAAGTAAAACCTGACAGAACCGTCAGGGCAAACTGGCCGACAACACTAATACACTAATCGGCAAGTCTAAGATCTCGGCAAGTAAATCTCCGGAACCAAATGGATTTCGCAGGTATTTTCTTGATCGCATCGATGACCACCGAAAAAGAATTGCCGAAGTAAGTGGAGCGCGGCAGAACCTTGATGGCATGCGCTTGTCACAGCCAATAGATTGCTCCAGCAACCCGGCACGATGGGAAACATGATGAAAAGCAAGAGGGACTCCGCGCAGGGCAATATCCATCATCGCACCAAGTCAAACAATGTGGCCGATGCCGCCGATGCCACCGATGCACTGGTGATTTTCGGCGCAACCGGAGATCTTGCCCGCAAGATGATTTTTCCGGCGCTCTACGCGATGACCAAACGCGGCGTTCTCAATGTTCCGGTGGTCGGCGTCGCCGGCTCGCAGTGGCGCCAGGCGCAACTGCGCAAACAGGTGACGGACAGCATCCGGCAAGCCGGCAGGATCGACGACCGCGACGCCCTCAAGCGACTGCTGTCCCGGCTCCGCTATGTAGGCGGCGACTATAACGATCCGGCCACGTTTACCGCGCTCAAGCAGGCACTGGGCGGCGCCCGGCGTCCGGCGCATTATCTGGCGATTCCTCCTGCGCTGTTCGCCACGGTGATCCGCGGGCTGGGTGCTGCGGGCCTGGCCGATCAGGCGCGCGTCATTGTCGAGAAACCGTTTGGCCGCGACCTGGCTTCGGCGCGCGAACTCAACCGCATCGCGCTGTCGGTGTTCGCGGAAGACTCGATTTTCCGCATCGACCACTATCTCGGAAAGGAGGCGATCATGAATATCCTCTATTTCCGTTTCGCCAATTCCTTCCTCGAACCGATCTGGAACCGCAATTGCGTGGCCAGCGTGCAGATCACGCTGGCCGAGGATTTCGGCGTGAAGGGTCGCGGCGCGTTTTACGAAAGCGCCGGTTGCCTGCGCGATGTTATCCAGAATCATTTGTTCCAGATTGTCGCGCTGCTGGCCATGGAGCCTCCCGCCTATCAGGGCTATGGCGCGGTTCACTGCGAAAAAGCCAAGGTGTTTCAGGCCATGCGCCCGCTGCTGCCGGACGACGTGGTGCGCGGCCAGTATGCCGGCTACCGCAAGGAGCCGGGCGTGGCGAAAGACTCGGATGTCGAGACCTTCTGCGCCCTGCGGCTGTTCATCGACTCTTGGCGCTGGGAGGGGGTGCCGTGGTATCTGCGTTCCGGCAAATGCCTGGCCGCCACGGCGGCAGAAGTTCTGGTGGAGCTGAAACCGCCGCCGCAAAAGCTGTTCGACGATTCGACGCCGCTGGCCGGGCGCGCCAATTATCTGCGCTTCCGGCTTTCACCCAACGCCGCCGTGGCCCTCGCCGCGCGCGTCAAGCGCGCCGGCAAGGAATTTGTCGGCGACCAGCGCGAACTCTATCTGCTGGATCAACAGCCGAACGCGGAAACTCCCTACGAGCGGCTGCTGGGTGACGCCATGGCCGGCGACGGCGCGTTGTTCACCCGCCAGGATGCAGTCGAGGCCGCCTGGGCAGTGCTTGCTCAGGTGCTCGATACACGCCACCGGGCGCATCGCTACCAGCCCGGCAGTTGGGGGCCGCAGCAAGCGAACGCACTGATTGCAGCAGACGGAATCTGGCATAACCCGATACAGGAGGCACCATGAAAGCCACACAACAATTGCACGATCTCGGCCAAAGTCTCTGGCTCGACAACATCACCCGCGCGCTGCTGACAAGCGGCACGCTCAGCCGCTATATCAAAGAGTTTTCCGTCACGGGGCTGACTTCCAATCCCACCATCTTTGATCAGGCCATCAGGAACGCCGACTCATATGATGCGGCCATACGCAGCAAGGCCCTCGCGGGCAAGTCGGGCGAGGCGCTGTTCTTCGAGCTGGCCCTGGAGGACTTGACCCAGGCCGCCGATTTGTTTCGTCCTGTCTTTGACGCCACCGGCGGCGTGGATGGCTGGGTATCGCTGGAGGTGTCGCCCTTGCTGGCGGACGACCAGGCCGGCACCATTCAAGCGGCAGTGCAACTGCATGCACAGGCGCAACGCCCGAATCTATTCATCAAGATACCCGGCACCCGCGCAGGCATTGCGGCAATCGAGGAGACGATCTTCGCCGGCGTGCCGGTGAATGTGACTTTGCTGTTCTCCCGCGAGCACTACATCGCCGCCGCCGAGGCGTATATGCGCGGTATCGAACGGCGCATCGCTGCCGGCCTCGATCCCAGGGTGGCTTCGGTGGCCTCGATTTTTATCAGCCGCTGGGATGTCGCCGTCAAGGACAAGGTTCCCGAGGCGCTGCGCAACCGCCTCGGCATCGCCATCGCCAAGCGCACCTACAAAGCCTATGGCGAGTTGCTGGCCGCACCGCGCTGGCAGAAACTCGCCGCCGCCGGCGCCCGGCCACAACGCCTTTTATGGGCCAGCACCGGCAGCAAAGACCCCGCCGCCACCGACACTCTTTATCTTGAGGCGCTGGCGGCGCCGGACACCATCGACACCATCCCCGAGAAGACGCTGCTGGCTTTTGCCGATCACGGCAAAGTGCCGGGCGTCATGCCGCCGGATGGCGGCGATGCCGAAGCGCTGCTCGCCGAATTTGTGCGCGCCAGAGTCGACCATGCTGCGCTTGCTACCCAGCTTCAGCACGAGGGCGCCCGGTCTTTTACGCAATCCTGGCGCGACCTGATGGACTGCCTGGCCGCAAAAAGCGCCGCGCTTGCGCCCACTCGCCCGGCAGAAACCCAACCATGACCGGACATCAGCCAAGTCCAATGGCCGGCAAACCGGCTACGCTGGAAATGCTGGTGAATGTGCCGGCACTCATCACGGCTTATTACAGCAACCTGCCCGACGCTGCGGTACCCGGACAAAGGGTTGCCTTCGGCACCTCGGGGCATCGTGGTTCCGCCTTCGCCAATAGTTTCAACGAATGGCATGTGCTGGCCATCAGCCAGGCAATTTGCCAGTACCGCAAGCAACAGGCCATCGACGGCCCGCTGTATCTGGGGATCGACACGCACGCCCTTTCCGTGCCGGCGCTGACCAGTGCGCTGGAAGTGCTGGCGGCCAACGGCGTGGACGTCATGCTTGCGGCCAGGGATGAATACACGCCCACCCCGGTGATTTCCCACGCGATCCTCGGGTACAACCGAGGCCGCAGCACAGGGCTGGCGGACGGCATTGTCATCACGCCTTCGCATAATCCGCCCGACAGCGGCGGCTTCAAATACAACCCGCCCAACGGCGGGCCGGCGGACCAGGATGTCACCGGCTGGATCGAGACCCGCGCCAATGCGTTACTGGAAAGCGGCCTGCTGGGCGTGAAAAGAATTTCTTTCGAACAGGCGCTGAAGGCTTCCACCACGCACCGCCACGACTTTCTCAATACCTATGTAAATGATCTCGACAGCGTGCTCGATATGCAGGCGATTCGCGGTGCGAATATCCGCATGGGCGTGAATCCGCTGGGCGGCGCCGGCGTTCACTATTGGAGCGCGATTGCCGAGCGCTATGGCTTGAATCTCACGGTGGTGAATGCAGCCGTCGATCCGACCTTCCGCTTCATGACGGTCGATTGGGATGGACGAATCCGCATGGATCCGTCCTCACCATACGCCATGCAGAGCCTGATCGACCTCATCGGCCTCAAGGATCGGGACCGCTTCGACATCGCCTTCGCCTGCGACACCGACCATGATCGGCATGGCATCGTCACCAGCAGCGCTGGCTTGCTGCCGCCCAACCATTATCTTGCGGTCGCTATCGACTACCTGTTTCAGCATCGGCCGCAATGGCCCAAGCAGGCGGCGGTCGGCAAGACGCTGGTCAGCAGCCAACTGATCGACCGTGTTGCGACGCGGCTCGACCGAAAACTCTACGAGACGCCGATCGGCTTCAAATGGTTTGTGGAAGGCTTGTTCGAAGGCGCGCTCGGCTTCGGCGGGGAAGAGAGCGCAGGCGCAACGTTTCTCCGCCGCGATGGCGGCGTGTGGACGACGGATAAAGACGGCATGGTCCCGGCTTTGCTGTCGGCGGAAATTACCGCGCGCCTGGGCCGCGATCCCGGCGAAATCTACCGTGAGCTGACGCGCGGGTTCGGCGAGCCGGTGTACGACCAGGTCGAAGCGCCCGCGACCCCGGCGCAAAAACAACTGCTGGCGCAACTCACGCCGCAACGGGTGCTAAGCAAGCAGTTGGCCGGCGAAAAAATCCTCAGCATCCTCACCCATGCGCCTGGCAACGGCGCGCCCATCGGCGGCTTGAAAGTGGTGGCGAAGAGCGGCTGGTTTGCCGCGCGCCCGTCCGGCACCGAAGACATCTACAAGATTTATGCTGAGAGTTTTGGTGGAGCGGAGCATCTGCAGCGCATTCTGGAAGAAGCACAGAGCATAGTCTCCGCCGCGCTTGCGGCGGAACAGTAGTACGGATTCAGTTGCAAAAATCTTATCACAAGGCCCGGGCAAATGGACACCAAGAAAACCGCAAATGAATCCCCGAGTTTGCCCCCGGCAAGCGCCAAGGCGCCCGACATTGTTGCCGCCTCCGTTCCCGATACGCTCGCCACCCTAGGCGTAAATCCGGAAGCCGGATTGACACAAGTTGAGGTGGAGGTTCGCCGCAAGCAAAACGGCTATAACGAAGTGGTGGAACAAAAAGGGCATCCGGTGCTCAGGTTTCTCGGGAAATTCTGGGGCATGTCGGCGTGGATGCTGGAACTGATCATGATTCTCTCGGCAGTACTGCGCAATTACTCGGACCTGGTGGTGGTGAGCGCGCTGCTGCTGGTCAATGCCGTGCTGAGTTATGTGCAGGAGCGCCGCGCCGCCGGCGTGGTGGAGACGTTGCGGCGGCGCTTGCAGGTCAGCGCGCGGGTGCTGCGCGAGGCCAAGTGGCAGGTGGTTCCTGGCCGCGAGCTGGTGCCGGGCGATATTGTCCGGGTGCGCGCCGGCGACATTGTTCCCGCCGACATGAAATTCCTCAGTGGAGCGCTCAGTGTTGACCAGTCGGCGCTCACCGGCGAGTCGAAAGATGTCGACAAGGCGCCCGGCGAAGCGCTTTCGTCGGGTTCCGTGGTGCGTCAAGGCGAGGGCAACGGCGTGGTCATCCTGACCGGGGCGAAAACATATTTTGGCCGCACCACGGATCTGGTGCAGCAGGCGCGACCGAAACTCCACATCGACGTGGTGGTGGCGAGGATCGTGCGCTGGCTGTTTCTCGTCGTCGGTACGCTGCTGGCCGTCGTGGTGGTGATGTCCTTGATGCGCGGCGCCTCGCTGCTGGAGATGATTCCGCTGGTGCTGATCCTGTTGACCAGCGCGATACCGCTTTCCCTCCCGGTCATGTTCACTGTCAGCATGGCGGTCGGCTCGAAGGAGCTGGCGAAACGCGGGGTGCTGGTCACCCGCCTCAGCGCCGTGGAGGATGCGGCGACGATGGATGTATTGTGCGTGGACAAGACCGGCACGATCACCATGAATCAACTCGCCGTCACCGGTGTGATCCCGCTGGAGCAGGCGACGGAAGC
Source organism: Betaproteobacteria bacterium (assembly GCA_016194935.1). Taxonomy (GTDB): domain Bacteria; phylum Pseudomonadota; class Gammaproteobacteria; order Burkholderiales; family Rhodocyclaceae; genus JACRAR01. The sequence goes on along the minus strand of JACQAO010000039.1, from coordinate 45,119 downwards.
CGACGTGCTGTTCGCCGGCGCGCTGGCGTCGCAGGAAGCCAACCAGGATCCAATCGACCTGGCGTTCCTGGCTGCGGCGAAAGAGCGGCATATCTTTGACGGCAGACCGGCGGTGAAGCCTGTCTCGTTCGCGCCGTTCGACGCGAAAAACCGGCGTACCGAGGCCGTCGTCGAACGTGGCGGGGAGCGGCTGCGGGTGATGAAAGGCGCCGTGGCAACCATCGCCCAGGCTTGCGGACTTCAGCCCCCGGCAATCCAGACGCTGGAAGCGCGGGTCAGCGCAGCGGCGCTCAAGGGTTATCGGACGCTGGCAGTGGCGCAAGGCCCCGAGACGGGCGCGCCCGCCTTGCTCGGCCTGGTGAGCTTGTATGACCCGCCACGAACGGACGCCAAGCAACTGATTACTGCGCTCCGCGATCTGGGCGTGGCGGTGAAGATGCTCACCGGCGACGCGCTGGCGGTTGCCAGTGAAATCGCGCGCGGCGTCGGACTGCCCAACATCCAGCGCATGGCCGACCTGAAGGCCGCGACTGTTCCAGCCGGCAATGACGCGGTTGACTTGCTGGCGGACGCCGACGGTTTCGCCGAGGTTTATCCGGAGGACAAATATGTCGTGGTGCAGCACCTGCAAGCTGCGGGGCATGTCACCGGCATGACGGGCGACGGCGTCAACGATGCGCCCGCGCTGCGCCAGGCCGAAGTGGGCATCGCCGTCAGCAGCGCCACCGACGTTGCCAAAGGCGCCGCCAGCGTGGTGCTGACCGAGCCGGGGCTGGCGAACATCGTGGTGCTGGTCGACCAGGGACGCACCATCTACCAGCGCATCCTCACCTACATCATCAACAAGATCAGCCGCACTATCCTGAAGACGGGCTTCGTCGCGCTGGCGTTCGTGGTGACCGGCCAGTTCGTTCTGTCCGCCTTTGCGATGCTGCTGCTGGTCTTCATCACCGACTTCGCCAAGATTTCGCTGGCCACCGATAACGTCCGGCCATCCAAGGCGCCGGAGACCTGGAACATCGGGCCTCTGGCGATTGTCGCCGTGGTGTTGGGTGTCTTGATGGTTGCGGAAGCCCTGCTGCTGCTGTGGTTCGGCTGGTCCCGATTCGGTTTGGCGACTGACAACCTAGCCTTGCATACCTTCAGTTTCCTGACGCTGCTCTACTTCGCCGCGTTTTCCATCATCTCCGCGCGCGAGCGCCGCTGGTTCTGGGCGACCCTGCCGAGCAAGACCGTCATGGCGTCCGTGGTGGCGGAAATACTCATCGGCACCGGCATGACCTATGCAGGGCTGCCGGGACTGGCGTCATTGCCGGGATGGCAGATGCTGGTGATTTTTGTGTTTGCGATGCTTTCATGCCTGTTCGTGAACGATGCCGTGAAAGTCGTAGCGCTCAAATGGCGGCCCAAGACCTGAGTTCCATTACCTCGGTGATGTGCGCCAGCGCACAGATAAACCCAAATGCGGAGGATACGCTGCGCACTTCAGGTACGAGGAGAAACGAAATGGGCTTGGGAATGATACTGATGATCGTGTTGATACTGGCGTTGTTGGGCGTGATTCCCGCCTGGCCACACAGCAGGCAATGGGGCTATTACCCCAGCAGCGGCATCGGGCTGGTGTTGCTGATCCTCGTGATATTGCTGCTGCTGGGCAGGATCTAGTGCCCGAATTTGCTTCCGGGGTACTAGCCCATCGCTCCGATCAGCGCCCCGACACCTGCCGTGGCCCCCATGGCCAGGGCGCTCCAGAAGGTGACGCGCATTATTCCCGTCGTCACACTGGCGCCGCCGACATGGGCGGCCAACCCTCCCAGCAAGGCGAGAAACAGGAGGGAAGTTGCGCTCACCACAGCCAGCAGTTGCGGCCCTGAAACCAGCGCCACCACTGTCAGCGGCATGGCCGCGCCGATTGCGAAACTGCAGGCGGAAGCCAGCGCAGCTTGCAGCGGACGCGCCCTGAGCGTGCCGTAGATGCCGAGTTCGTCGCGCGCATGCGCGCCCAGCGCATCATGGGCCATGAGCTGTTCGGCGACCTGTTTCGCAAGCGCGGGATCAAGGCCGCGGCCAATATAAATCGCCGTCAATTCCCGTTGTTCGCCGGCAAAATCCGCTTTCAGTTCGGCGTGCTCCTGGTCGAGGCTGGCTGCTTCAATATCCGCCTGTGAGTGAACGGAAATATATTCTCCGGAAGCCATCGAGATGGCGCCCGCAACCAGACCGGCAATTCCCGCGATCAGTATGCTGCCGTGGGTTGCATGCGTAGCAGCCACGCCGAGCACGAGGCTTGAGGTCGATACGATGCCGTCGTTGGCGCCCAGCACAGCGGCGCGCAGCCAGCCGATGTCCTGTAGCTTGTGGCGCTCCCTGCGGCGTGCAGTCATCGGCTGGCAGGCGGGTCAGCCTTGCTTGCTTTCGGTCATATGCAGACAGTACATCTCAAGATTCTCAGGCAGGTCGGTCGGACATACGCCGCATTTCTTGTTGCCCGGCACCGCGTAGTCGATGAATTTTGGATAAGGCAAGTTCAGCTCCCCCATTATTTTTTTGAACTCCTCCAGAGTACGATTTTCTCCAAGCCGGGGATTGCGTTGCTTTTCCTGCGCAATCGAGGAAACATGCCGGCCTTTGTAATCGTGCGCCGGATACACCAGGATATCGTCCGCCAGGGAAAACAACTTCTCCTTGACGCTTTTGTACAAAGCCTCGGCATCGCCATTCTGGAAATCGGTACGGCCACAGCCGTCGATAAGCAGCGCATCGCCGGTAAACACTCGCTCGCCGAACAGATAGGCGAAATGCCCGTCGGTATGGCCCGGCGTGTGCAAAGGTTGCAGCGTCAGGCTGCCTACCTGTAACGGCTTGCCTTCTTCAATGCCGATGTCGGCGCAGGGCAGCCGGTCATGGGCCGGCGCGGCAATTTTGCTTCCGGTTTTCTTCTTCAACTCCAGCCCGGCGGTGATGTGGTCGGCGTGGATGTGCGTTTCCAGGGTATAGGCCAGGGTCAATCCAAGCCGCTTGATCTCGGCCAGATCGCGGTCCATTGCCGCGACGACCGGGTCGATCAATACGACCTGGCCGGTTTCCTCGCAGCCGAGCAGATAGGTATAGGTGCTGGAGAGCGGTTCAAACAGTTGGCGGAATATCATCGGAACTCCTGGTAAATTCGGTTCAAGTCAGATCGTCGGCAAATTCATGGTTGACATCGCGCAAGCGGGCATCGGGCGCAAGCTGCCAGTAATCAATGGCGACCTGAGGGGCCGGGACGTTGGCGTAGACGCCGTTATCCACCCCGGCCAGGTACTCGGAGTAACTGTAGACCGCTTCTTCCTCCAGGTAGCCCACGATACGATGCGCGGTTTTCGGCGAAGTCAGGTAAAGCAGAAAGAAAAAATTATAGAAGACGCCTTGTACTAAGAGCACCAGCCAGCGCTCAAGTTCCGAAGGTTGGGCAATCTGAATGAAAGTCATCAAATGCATGCGTTCATTTTCGGCTTCGTCCAGCAACGTGTGGATCCAGCCATGATCGCTCTTCATTCGGCGCAGCGAACGTAAATGTTGCAGTGCGCCGCCAACCATGCCCGGCACGGCGGCAACCGTTTCCAGCACTACCGCCCGATGACCGTAGCGTCTGGCAAAAAAAGTGTCGGCGAAGAATCGCAGAAACTTGACGAAAGCATACGCGATCCGGTCGCGCACATCCCTGGGGACATAGTGCCGCTCCGGCGGCGGAATGACAGACACGGTTGATCTCCCATGAGTGATTTACGTCTGGCTGGTTCGCCATGCCGGGTCTTCCCCGGCGGTAAAACCCGAACGCCGCGAACCAGTATGCAGGATGCTCCAGCAACTGCATCCATTCTGTACGCCACCGCACAGAAAATTCCTGAAAACGCCCTAGCATTGAAACTCGAGCCAATCACCGGTTCAGAGGCAAGGGGGGAACAATGGACAGAATTTATCTTGGGCGGTTACCGGAACATGAACCTCTGTCCGGTGATCTCCCGACTAACGTGCTGCTGGTCGAGGACGATCCCGCCGACGCCCGGTTGATCCAGGAAGCGCTTGCAGGCAACGGCGGCAACGGTGGCAACGGTGGAAACCGGGGCAGGCAATTTCGTGTTGAATGGGTGACGCGGCTTTCCGCTGCGCTGGAACGCATGGGCCGGGGCGGCGTCGAAGTGATTTTGCTGGACCTGACACTGCCCGACGGCCAGGGCGTCGAGGCGTTCGAGCAGGTGCTGCAGGTCGCCCCGAAAGCCATGATCCTGGCCCTGAGCGCGGCGAGCGATGAGGAAAGCGCGCGTCAGGCGGTGCAGCGCGGCGCACATGATTACCTGATAAAAATTCATATCAACGCCCACTGGCTGCCGCGCGCCTTGCGTTACGCCATCGAGCGCAAGACTGTGCAGGACGCGCTGCGCGGCAGCGAGGCGCGCTTTCGCGCGATCAGCGACGCCTCGCCGCTGGGCATCTTTGTCTCCGATGCGCAGGGTGCTTGCGTGTATACCAATGCCGCCTATCAAAAAATTTCCGGGCTGACGTTCGAACAGACGCTGGGCAGCAACTGGAGCGTGGCGATCCATCCGGCAGACCGGCAGCGGGTTATTGAGGAGTGGTGCATCGCAGCGCAGGGCCAGGAATCATTTTCGACCGAGTTCCGCTTTCAGCAGGAAGACGGCAGCGTGGTGTGGACGCGCATCAACAGCGCCGTCATGCACGACGGCATGGAATCTTATGGCCGGGTGAAAACGGTGGAGGACATCACCGCGCGCAAAGCGGCAGAATTCGCGTTGCGCGCGGCGGAAGAGGCTTTGTTCGAAGAAAAAGAGCGCGCCCAGGTCACACTCAACTCCATCGGCGATGCGGTGCTGGTCACTGATCTCCAGGGCAACGTGACTTACCTGAATCTGGTGGCGGAGGCGATGACTGGCTGGTCACGCGAGGAGGCATTTGGCCGGCCGCTGCCGGAGGTGTTCAGGATCATCCAGGGTACGACGCGCCAGACCGATGCGAATCCGTCGCGGCGCGCCATCGAGGAGAACAGGACCGTGGGGCTGGCGGCGGATTGCGTGTTGATCCGCCGCGACGGATTCGAGTCGGCAATCGAGGATTCCGCCGCGCCCATCCACGACCGTGAAGGCCGGGTGGCTGGCGCGGTGATCGTCTTCCACGATGTCAGCAAATCGCGCGACATGGCGCTGAAAATGTCCCATCTTGCCCAGCACGATTTCCTCACCGACTTGCCCAACCGGGTGCTGCTGAAAGAGCGGCTGTCGCAGTCTATCGGGCTGGCCGACCGGCACCGCAAGCAAGTTGCGCTGCTGTTCCTGGACCTGGATCATTTCAAGAACATCAACGACTCGCTGGGACATGCTATCGGCGACCAGTTGCTGCAGTCGGTGGCGGAACGCCTGGCGGCATGCGTGCGCGCCACCGACACGGTATGCCGCCAGGGCGGTGACGAATTCGTGATACTGCTGGCGGAAATCGATCAGCCGCAAGACGCCGCCCAGGTTGCGGAAAAATTGCGCGCCGCCATCGACGTGCCGCAACAGATAGGCGGGCATGAGCTGCACGTCACCTTGAGCATCGGCATCAGTGTCTACCCGAATGACGGCGGCGACGCAGACGCCGTAATGCAGAACGCAGACACCGCCATGTATCACGCCAAGGCTAGCGGGCGCAACAACTACCAGTTCTTCACGGCTGACATGAATACCCGCGCGGTGCGCCGGCAGTTTGTTGAAAGCAGCCTGCGCCGCGCCCTGAAAAACCGCGAGTTTTTGCTGCATTATCAGCCCAAGGTGAATCTCGCCTCGGGCGCGATTACCGGCGTGGAAGCGCTGGTGCGCTGGCAGGATCCGTATCTCGGGCTGATTCCTCCCGGGCAGTTCGTGCCAATCGCTGAAGAATGCGGCCTCATTGTGCAGATCGGCCGGTGGGTGCTGCGCGAAGCCTGCCGGCAGGTGCGGGCCTGGCTGGATGCCGGCCTGCCGGCAGTCGCCGTGGCGGTGAATATTTCTGCGGTGGAATTCAGGCATGAGGGTTTCCTCGAAGGGGTTGCCTTGATTCTCAAGGAGACCGGTCTGGCGCCGCGCTATCTGGAACTGGAGTTAACCGAAAGCATTCTCATGCACGATGCCGAAGCCTCGGCATTGATGCTGGAAACACTCAAGACGATGGGCGTGCGGCTGGCCATCGACGACTTCGGCACCGGTTATTCCAGCCTGAGTTATCTGAAGCGCTTCCCCATCGACACCCTGAAGATCGACAAATCTTTCGTGCGCGACCTGGCCTTCGACGCTGACGATGCAACCATTGTCAGCGCCGTGATTGGAATGGGCAGGAGCCTGAAACAGCGTGTCGTAGCCGAGGGCGTGGAAACCCGCGACCAGCTCGCTTTCCTGCGCGACCGGCAGTGCGACGAAGGCCAGGGTTTCCTGTTCAGCCATCCCCTGCCTGCCAGGGAATTTGCGTTGTTATTGGCTGGCGATACAGATGCATCGCAACTCACCGGATGGAATGAGCAAAAGCCCACGTCCACTGTCCGGCCAGGTGATTCGTCGCCGGGCCATTTTACGCTTTGAATGAAAGTTAAATCATGCCAACAGTAATGACCGAAGCCGTCAAAACACGTCCCGCCGCAGACACAGCGGAGGTGTCCTTCGAGCTGCGCCGCCAGGAAGCCTTGCAGATCACCGGCGCCTTGCAGAACGCGATTCTCAACAGCGCCAACTTCTCCAGCATCGCCACCGACGAAAAAGGCGTGATCCAGTTGTTCAACGTCGGCACCGAGCGCATGCTGGGCTACGCCGCTGCTGATGTAATCAACAAGATCACGCCCGCCGATATCTCCGACCCGCAGGAAGTGATCGCCCGCGCCAGGGCCTTGAGCGTGGAACTCGCCACACCAATTACGCCTGGCTTTGAGGCGCTGGTGTTCAAGGCTTCGCGCGGCATCGAAGACATCTACGAACTGACCTACATCCGCAAGGACGGCAGCCGCTTCCCGGCAGTGGTGTCGGTGACGGCGCTGCGCGACGCGCATGACGCCATCATCGGCTATCTGCTGATCGGCACCGACAACACCGCCCGCAAGCAGATCGAGGCGGAGCAGAAGCTGCTCGAAGCGGAGCAGAAACAGCTCGGCCAACGCCTGCGCGACCATCAGTTCTACACGCGCTCGCTGTTCGAATCCAACATTGATGCGCTGATGACTACCGATCCGTCCGGCATCATCACCGACGTCAACAAGCAGATGGAGTCGCTCACCGGCTGCACGCGCGACGAATTGATCGGTGCGCCGTTCAAGAATTACTTCACCGACCAGGAGCGCGCCGAGGCCGGCATCAAGCTGGTGCTGAGCGAAAAGAAAGTCACCAACTACGAGCTGACCGCGCGCGCCAGGGACGGCAAGGTCACCGTGGTGTCTTACAATGCGGCCACGCTTTACGACCGGGACAGGCGCTTGCAAGGCGTGTTTGCCGCGGCGCGCGACATCACCGAACGCAAGCAGGCGGAAGAACAGATTCTCAATCTGGCTTCGCACGACTCATTGACGCGGTTGCCCAATCGCCGCCTGCTCACCGACCGCCTGGGCCAAACCATGGCCGCCAGCAAACGCAGTGGCCGCTATGCGGCACTGATGTTCATGGACCTGGATAACTTCAAGCCGGTCAATGATACTTACGGACATTCGGTGGGCGATTTGCTGCTGATCGAGGTGGCGCGCCGCATTAGCAGTTGCGTGCGGGCGGTGGACACTGTCGCGCGTTTCGGCGGCGACGAGTTTGTGGTGATACTCAGCGAGCTGGATGTGGGGAAAACCGAATCCACCACCCAGTCCAGCAGCGTTGCGGAAAAACTCCGCGCTATTCTGGACACGCCCTTTGCGCTGAAATTCGAGCAGGAGGGCAAAGCGGAAACCATCATCGAGCATCACTGCACCTCAAGCATCGGCGTGGTGCTGTTCCTCAATCACGAAATCGGCGCGGAAGAAATCATCAAGCAGGCCGACATGGCGATGTATCAAGCCAAAGAGGGCGGGGGTAATTCGTTCCGTTTTTCCATCACGTAACCGGCAGGGCGCCCGACCGGACATCTATCACTCTATGTGCGCCACCGTACCGACGGCCTCTGTTCCAGCCGCTATTCTGCCTACAGGTTTCGACACGGCGCGCAGGTAGCAGCGTGCAGGTAGCAGTTTGCCGACAGGAAGTCGAAATCAAGAAGCCCTGTTTTACTCACCTATGGAGAACCAATCATGAAACAACTTGGCAAGTATCTTTCCGCACTTTTCGCAGCGCTTGTGCTGGTATCCGTGGTGGGTTGCGCGTCCACTTCCACGAAGGAAGGCACCGGCGAGTATCTGGACGATAGCGTCATCACCACCAAAGTCAAAGCTGCCATTTTCAACGAGCCCACCTTGAAATCCGCTGAAATCAATGTGGAGACTTTCAAGGGCGTAGTTCAACTGAGCGGCTTCGTCAGCTCACAAACTGCAGCGAACAAGGCTGTCGAGATTACACGCGGCGTCAAGGGCGTAAACTCCGTCAAGAACGACATGCGGCTCAAGTAAGCGCAGTCCGCACGCAGCCGCATGCCGGGCATCCTGTCCGGCATGCGGCTGTATAAACTGATCCCATGCCCAGCGTATCTGTCGCCCGCCTGGTCGATGTGCCGATCCACTGGGTCAGGCGTCTGAAAATTGTCCTGGTCGAGTCGCTGATCTCCTGGATCGACCATCGCGCCGCCAGCAAAGGCGCTGCGCTGGCTTTCTATACCCTGTTTTCGATGACGCCCATCCTGGTGCTGGTGATCGCACTGGCTGGTTACGTCTTTGGCGTCGAGGCAGCCCAGGGCGAGATTGTTGCCCAGTTGCAGGAACTGGTGGGGCCGAATGGCGCACAGGCGATTCAGGCATTGCTGGCGGCGGCGCGTGATCCCGTCTCCGGGTTGATGGCAACGCTGGTGGCGAGCGTCCTGTTGCTGCTGGGGGCCACCAGCGTCTTCGCAGAATTAAAAGGCAGCCTGGATGAATTGTGGGGTGTTGACACATCCGCCCAGTCGGCCTTCAACGTACTCCTGAAAACCCGGTTGCTGTCATTTGGTTTGGTGCTGGTGCTGGCCTTCCTGCTGCTGGTCTCCCTCGTCGTCAGCGCCGCCCTGGCCATGCTGGAACGCTACGCGGGCGGGGTCTGGGGCAGTTCTGCGGCAGCGCTGGCGACAATTGCTTCGCTGGTTTCGTTCGGCGTCATCGCCTGCATGTTGGCCATCATCTACAAAACTCTGCCGGATGCTCCGCTGTCGTGGAGCGACGTATGGATCGGCGCAGCTTTCACGGCAGGCCTGTTCAGTTTGGGCAAGTATGTGATCGGATTGTATCTGGGCAACAGCGGCGTGGCATCGAGTTTTGGCGCCGCCGGATCGCTGATTGCGCTGCTGCTGTGGGTGTATTACTCGGCGCAGATATTTTTTCTGGGCGCGGAATTCACGCGCCATTACGCGCTGTGGTTCGGCAGTCTGCGGCATGAGAGGTTGCGCCTTGAGGAAATGCGGCAGAAAAAACCATGAGCCGCTGTGTTCGCCAGCGCACCGACAGACCCTGCCAGTGTGGCTATGCTGTTCATGAAATACCGTCCGACCCAATCTGAAAAAGGAAACCATCATGCAAACCGTTGCAAATAAATCCCCCCATGTGCTGACGTGGATCGTCGGCATCTCGGTCATCCTGTTCTGCGTGGCCGGCATTGCGGCCCTTATGGGATGGATTCCAAAATCGTTCGGCGGTTCGCCGGACGGCCCGGCGGGCGGCGTGCTGTCGACCGCCCCAGGGAGCTTCGTCGCTCCGAAAGTACACAAGGCCCCGGCCCCGGCTTTGGCGATGGAGAATGTGGTCACGAGAACAAGGTGCGTCGATTGCGGCGTCATCGAGTCCACGCGGGTGATCGACACTCCCGGCGATAGCAGCCCGCTCGGTGTCGTTGGCGGCGCGGTGCTGGGCGGGGTTCTGGGAAACCAGGTCGGCGGCGGTCGCGGCAAGGATCTGGCGACGGTGGCCGGTGCGGTGGGCGGCGCGATGGCGGGCAATGAAATTGAAAAACGCATGAAATCCGGCCGGCGCTACGAGACCACGGTGCGCTTCGAAGACGGTACGACTCGCGTATTCGGCGAGGCAAATCTGCCGCAGTGGCGGGCGGGCGACCGGGTCAAGGTGATTGATGGCGTCATCCGCTTGCAAGGCTGACATGCGCGCGACCGGGCGGCTGCCGCGATGGCAGGCGCATGGGCAAGCGCATGGGCAAGCGCGGCATCATGGAATTCAAAGACTACTACGCAGTCCTCGGTCTTGAGCGCGGCGCGACACAAGACGAGATCAAGCGCGCCTATCGCAAGCTGGCGCGAAAATATCATCCCGATGTCAGCAAGGAGCCGGACGCCGAGGCGCGCTTCAAGGAAGTCGGCGAGGCCAACAAGGTTCTGAAAAACCCGGAGACACGCGCCGCCTACGACCGGATGGGCAGCCAGTGGAAAGCCGGGCAGGACTTCCAGCCGCCGCCAAACTGGGACGCCGGCTTCGAGTTCAGTGGCCGCGATGCCGACGCAGGCAACAGCGCGGAGTTCAGCGAGTTCTTCGAGGCGCTGTTTGGTCGGCGCCCTGGACATACGCAAACGCATTCACACCCGCATGGCATGCATGCGCCGGGCCAGGATCACCACGCCAAGGTACTGATCGATCTGCAAGACGCCTATCGCGGCGCCCAGCGCAGCATCTCCCTGCAAATGCCGGTGCTCGACGCCGCGGGTCGCCTGGCCGCCCAGGAACGCACACTCAACGTGAATATTCCCAAAGGCGTGCGCGAAGGCCAGCACCTGCGTCTTGCCGGACAAGGCGGGCCGGGGTTGGGCGAGGGACCGGCGGGCAATCTCTATCTGGAAATTGCTTTCCGCCCGAACCCGCGTTTCCGGGTCGACGGGCGCGATGTGTATTTCGACTTGCCGGTGGCGCCCTGGGAAGCTGCGCTGGGCGCTTCGATCACCGCACCGACGCCCGAGGATACGGTGCAACTCACCATTCCGCCGGGATCGGCGGCGGGGCGCAGGTTGCGGTTGAAAGGCAAGGGCATCCCGGGCAAGCCGCCCGGCGATCTGTACGCAGTGCTGGCGATTGCCTTGCCGCCCGCCGATACCGAGGCCGCCAGGGAGGCTTATCTGGTGATGCAGAGAGACTTCAATTTCAATCCGCGCGCCCATCTGGAAGGATGATCCGTCATGCATGAAACCATTACGACCTATCTTCGAGGCCAGGTGGTCGAGGAGGAACTCCATCTGACACTGACGGAGTTGTGCCAGGCTTGCGGCATGGCCGAGGAGCATGTGACGACCTGGGTTTTCGAGGGCGTGCTCGAACCGTTCGGACAACTGCCGCAGGATTGGCAATTCAGCGGCCCGTCGTTGCGCCGCGCGCGCCTGGCGCTGCGGTTGGCGCGGGATCTTGAGATCAATCCCGCCGGCGTCGCGCTGGCGCTGGATCTGCTGGATCAGATCACCGAGCTGAGGACACGGCTTGGACGCAGCGGCAAAAGTTGATCACACGCTTCCTGCAGGCGCAGTTTCGTATATCCTGTCGACCGGCGCGCGGCCTTGCGTCCAGGGTGAACGGACGACGCGCCTGCGTCCTATTGATGAGGTGATTCCGTGCCAGCAGCAGCCAGTGTTTCAACCGTTGCCCACGTCATCCAGTTGGCGGTGGCGCCGGTCTTCCTCCTGACCGGCGTCGGCGCCATTCTGGCCGTGCTGATCAATCGCCTGGGCCGCGTCATTGACCGTTTTCGCGTGCTCGAGCGCGATCTTCCCGCCTGCGGGGACAACGAAGGAAGCTCGCATCAAATCGAAATGAATATCCTGGCGCGGCGCGCCCGGCGGATTCATTGGGCTATCAGCCTGTGCACCATCTGCGCACTGCTGGTCTGCGTTGTCATCGCTGCGCTGTTCGTCGGCTCGATGATGGGCGTTGACCTGTCGGGAACCATCGCTTCTCTGTTCATCGCGGCCATGCTCGCGTTGATCGCCGGATTGTTGAGTTTCCTGCGCGAAATTTCCCTGGCGACCGGCAGCATTCATGTGATCAAGCACGGGAACTGAGCAGGTTTCGCTCCTGTTCAAGGCAACCACCTCAATGTACCTGAGTTATTTCAACCTCACCGAAGCGCCGTTCTCCATCGCGCCGAATCCGCGTTATCTCTATTTGAGCCAGCGCCATCAGGAGGCGCTGGCGCATTTGCTCTACGGCGTGAATGGCGATGGCGGATTCGTGTTGCTCACCGGCGAAGTGGGCGCCGGCAAGACCACGGTGTGCCGCTGTCTGCTTGAGCAGGTTCCGGCGTTCTGCGATGTGGCCTACATCTTCAATCCCAAGCTGTCGGTGGCGGAGTTGCTGTCGACCATTTGCGTTGAATTCGGCATCGCCTGTCCGCCCGGCAATACCAGCATCAAGGTATTCGTCGATTGCATCAACGCCTATCTGCTCGATGCTCATGCCAAGGGGCGGCACACGGTATTGATCATCGACGAAGCGCAGAATCTTTCCGTCGAAGTGCTGGAGCAGATGCGCCTGCTCACCAATCTGGAGACCAACCAGCGCAAGCTGTTGCAGATCATTCTGCTGGGCCAGCCGGAGCTGGCGGAGATGCTGGAGCGGCCGGAACTGCGGCAGCTCGCGCAGCGCATCGTGGCTCGCTATCACCTGGGGCCGTTGAGCAGGACGGAAGTCGCCGCTTATGTGCAACACCGCCTCGGCGTGTCCGGCGCGCAACGGCAGATATTTCCTGCAAGCTTGATGCGCCGCTTGTACCGGCTGAGTGGCGGCGTGCCGAGGGTCATCAATGTGCTGTGCGACCGGGCGCTGCTCGGCGCTTACACCCAGGGCAAGGAGAAAATCGATGCCGCCACCCTGAAGCAGGCTGCGCGCGAAGTGTTCCATCAAACACCGGCGCCCGGCATGGCGCGACTGCTGTTGGCGGGATTGCTGCTGACAGTACTTGTGGCATTGGCGGCATTGGCGCTGCGGCCAATGCAGTGGATTGATCCCCCGATCCAGCCGCAAGCCGTGGAGAAAAGTCCGCAGACAAAGCCGCCTGTGGCTTTGATGAATACCTTGAGCTGGCCCGCCAAAGAACCGCTAGAGCGCAGCAAGGAAATGGCGTTTGCCGCCCTGTTCCATGCCTGGGGAGCGGATTATGGCGGCGGCGACGCCTGCCAGCAGGCCGCCAGCCTGGGCCTGGAATGCCGCAACGGGCGCGGCGGCCTGGATGAGCTGCGGCAATTGAACCGGCCCGTGGTAATGCAGTTGAGCGATGACCAGGGCCGGGAGTTTTACGCCGCCATGCTGACGCTCAATGAAAAATCCGCCAGCTACAGCCTCGGCGGCGAAACCAGGGAAGTGGCGCATAGCGAACTGGCGGCGCATTGGTCTGGCCGCTATACGATGCTGCTGCGTCAGTCTCAGGAAACCCGCGAGAAAATTCGTCTGGGCGCCAGCGGCCCGGTAGTGCAATGGTTGAGCCGGCAACTCGCGCAAGTGCAAGGCCGCGAACCGCCGGCGGCGCCCCGCGACCAGGTGTTTGACGAAGCGCTGCTGCGTCAGGTGAAACAGTTTCAGATCGAGCAGGGGTTGGCGCCGGACGGCGCCGTCGGACCTTTGACCCTGCTGCGCCTGAACAGCATGGCCGATCAAACCGGGCCGAAGTTGTGGCGCGAGCAAGGGGGCAAATAGACATGTCCTTCATCCTCGACGCACTGCGTAAATCCGATCAACAGCGGCAACGCCACGCCACGCCGACCCTGATGACCGCACAAACTCCGGCGGCGCAGCCCAAGCCGTTTGCATGGGGATGGTATGCCGTGTTGGCCGTGGTGCTGATCGGCGCAGGCATCCTGATCGGCTGGATGCATCAATGGCAAGCGGCGCCGGTGGAAGCTGCGATCCAGCCAGACGCCGGCAGACCCCTCGAATCGAGCGCACAAAAATTGATTCCCGCGCCGCTGCCGGTTACTCCAGTTGTACCCGAGAAGCCCGGAAAGCCGGAACGCCAACCGCCGCCTGCGGCTGTCGCCGCCAGCCCCGCTATCGCCGGCACTCCACCGGAATCCGGCGTATTGTCTTTGAGCGAATTGCCGTCGGCGTTGCAGCAGGAAATCCCCAAACTGACGATTCTGGTGCACTCCTATTCAAGCAAACCGCAAGACCGTTACGTATTCATCAACGACCGGATGTGGCGCGAAAACGAGTATCCCCTGCCCGGTCTCAAGCTGGAACAGATTACGCCCGAGGGCGTGATCTTCAGTTACAAAGGCTATCGTTTCAGCCGCAGCGCCAATCCCTAGCCTTGCGTCAGTTTGGCCGCCACGGATGCGGAAAACTTGCAGGGCTGGCATTGCCGTCACGATCCAGCGCCACCACGCCGAAAACAAAATTATCCTTGGAAATTCCTTTGAGCGTAGTTCGGGTGGTATTGCCGACATCCCGCGAATGCCGCCACAGGGCTGCGCCTGGTTCGCGCCACAGGATGCGGTAGCCGGCCAGGTCCGGCTCGCTGTTGGCCCGCCAGCGCAGGGTGGTGTCGTTCTCCAGTTCGCTGACTTCAATGCCAACTTCCTGCGGCGCAGCCGGCGCTAGCGCCAGGGAGGCCAGCCCGGCGGCATTCACCCGCGCCACCTGGGCTACATAAGAAAAATCGACAAACTCGGGCAGGTCGCCGTACTGCACGCCTTGCTCCTTGCGTATGTCCTGGTGCTGATGACGAAAATCCTCGGCGGGTTCGGTGAAGCGCACCGCTGCAACGCCGCGTTGCAGGAAAGGCAGATGATCGCCGCCGCGCAGAAAGCGGTCGGGGCGGGGTATCAGTGTGACCGTGAAACCCGGCACATAGCGTTCGCCGATTTCCTTCAGATAGCGCCCAAGCTGGTGCGTGGGCGTATCCAACTCGCCGCCTGACTGGGCAATGGTCTTGAGTTCTTTTCCAGCACGCGCTGCGAAGCCGCCCGTCGCGGCGCTGTTCTGCGCCGTGAGCAGCGCCGGCAAGCCGTTGGCAAACAAGCGCACCGAATGATTGTCGACCTTCCCGTCAGCGGCGGTGGAACTGCCGATGATGTCGTTGGTAATCATCCCCGCAATCTGCAAACCCTGTTTCTCTGCCTGCTCGGCCCAGTGCGTTGATCCGAACAATCCCTGCTCCTCGCCGGCCACGGCCATGAACACCAGCGTGGCGTCGAAGCGCTGCTTCGCCATGACGCAGGCCATCTCCATCATCGCCGCCACGCCCGAGGCGTCGTCGTCCGCGCCGGGGGCTGCACTGACGGCATCCATCACATCCGTGGCGCGCGAGTCGTAATGGCCGCTCACCACGTAATAGCGTTCACGCGCCTCGGCCTGGGTTCCCGGCAGGATGGCGACCACATTGACGATGTCTACCGCTTGTGGAATACGCCGGTTCGCCGCTTGTGTGTAGCTGTCGAACGCCACCTGCAACCGCCCGCCCGCCGCGCGGCTGCACTGCTCCAGTTCAGCCTTGATCCAGCGTCGCGCAGCGCCGATGCCGCGACTGTCTGAGGCGGTTTCGGACAGCGTGTGGCGGGTATGAAACCCCGCCAGCTTGCGGATGCGCGCCTCGATCCGCTGCGGCGAAATCTCCGCGACGATGGCGGCGATTTGCGGATTGAGTTCGCCCGGGTTGGCGGCGTAGCATGGAAAAATCACGGCACTGGCGAGCAGTCCCAGCATAATCTGGCGCGGCATGATCGATGCTCCCTGATCGGAATATTCAAGCTCAATGGGATAGAAGTATAGCGGAAGCCCTGCGCAGATCACCTCAATGGCGCTAACGATTGGAAGGCGATAAGCAGAAATTGCCGGTAATATTCGGAAAGCCGTCCTGCCAGATAAATAGTACAAACGGAATCCATGAACAAAGACCAACTCAAAAAGCTGGAAGCCGACTTGTGGAGCGCCGCCGACAAGCTGCGCGCCAACTCCGACCTGAAGTCCAGCGAATACGCCACCCCGGTGCTGGGGCTGATTTTCCTCAAGTTTGCGGACAACAACTACCGCCGCCACGAAACTGAAATTCATGCCGAGTACACGAAGCTCAAAGGCACCCGCCGCGAAAAAAAAATCTCCGATATCGCTATCGAGAAATGCGGCTTCTACCTGCCCGATCATGCGCGTTACGAGCATCTGCTGAATCTGCCGGAAGAGAAAAATATCGCCAAGGCGCTCAAGGAGGCGATGAAGGCCATCGAGGAATACAGGCCCGAGCTCGAAGGCGTGCTGCCCAAGGATGAATATGCCGCGCTGACTCGGACGGACAAAACCATTCCGCAAGCTTTGCTGCGCACCTTTGCCGACATACCCGCCAATGCCACCGGCGATTTGTTCGGGCAGATTTACGAATACTTTCTTTCTGAATTCGCCCGCAGCGAAGGCCAAAAGGGCGGTGAGTTTTTCACCCCGCGTTCTGTGGTGCGCCTGATGGTCGAGATCATCGAGCCGCACGGCGGCAAAGTGTTCGATCCCGCCTGCGGCTCCGGCGGCATGTTTGTACAGTCCGCGCAGTTCATCGCGGAACACCGCAAGGAACTGCAAGGTTCGGATAGCGGCGTGTATGTCTGCGGCCAGGAAAAAACGCTGGATACCGTCAAGCTCGCCAAAATGAACCTCGCAGTGAACGGCCTGCGCGGCGAAATCAAACAGGCCAACACCTACTACGAAGACCCGTACCAGAGTTTGGGCGCATTCGATTACGTCCTCGCCAATCCCCCGTTCAATGTTGACGACGTGAGCCTCTCCAGCGTGGAGAAGGACAAACGCTTCAACACTTACGGCATCCCGCGCAACAAGTCGAAAGTGAAGAAGGCCGACGAGGGTAAGGAAACCGTCCCCAACGGCAACTACCTGTGGATCAGCCTGTTCGCCACCTCTTTGAAAGAAAAGGGCCGCGCCGCGCTGGTCATGGCGAATTCGGCATCCGATGCGCGCCACTCCGAGGCCGGCATCCGCCAGACGCTGATCGAGCAAAACCTCATTTACGCCATGCTGACGCTGCCCTCGAACATGTTCTACACCGTCACGCTGCCGGCCACGCTGTGGTTCTTCGACAAGGCCAAGACCGACGACAAAATCCTGTTCATCGACGCGCGCAACATCTTTACCCAGATAGACCGCGCCCACCGGGAATTCAGCGAAGAACACATCCAGAACATTGCCATCATCAGCCAGTTGCACAAAGGACGGCGCGAAAAATTCGTCCAGCTCATCGACCGCTACTTCGCGGCAGGCATGCAGCGGCTGGTCGAGAACCAGCGGTCTGTCGAACCAGTCTCCGCGCAACTGCTGGCAGTGCTGGACGACGCAGGCGGCAAACAGGCCGTGGGTGAACTGGTGCAGCAATGGGCGGGGTTGGCCAAACTCAAAACCCGTTACGCGCAATATCTGGGCGGGGGTGAAGTGGCGGTGGGCAAGAAGAACAAGGCGCAGCAGCAATTGCGCGAAGCGTTCGATCCGTTCTTCGTCGGGCTGCATGAAGGCTTAAAGCATTTGGACAAAGTCGTGCGCCAGCATGAGAAGCTACAGGCCGAGCAGGCGAAATCAAAGGGCAAACGCGCCACGGCTGACCGCAAGACCAATGCGCTTAAAGGCGCTCTGGAAGAATTGCACAAGGAAGTGAAGAACGCCGAAATCTTCTACCGGCACATCCACTGGCTACAGGAACGCTTCCCCAAGGCGGAATACGAAGATGTCACCGGCCTGTGCAGACTCGCCAGTCCGGCGGATTTGAAGGAGCAGGACTACTCGCTGAATGCGGGCCGTTACGTCGGCGTGGTGATCGAGGAGGATGGTAAGACGGAAGAGAAATTCATTGAAGAGTTGCTGATGATGAACGAAGAGCTGTCTAGCCTGAATGCTGCGGCGCGGGGGCTTGAAGGGATGATTGGTCACAATATTCTGCAAATTGTGGGTGAGCAATGAACAATTGGGGGATGAAACAAATCAAGAGTCTCGGGAGGGTGGTTACAGGTAAGACACCACCGACTAACAACTCCGAGTACTTCGGAGGTGATGATTTGTTTGTGTCTCCCAAAGATCTTGACTGGAACAGCCACTATATAACTGAGACGGAAACGCGCATCACTTCAAAGGCGCTTGCGAAGTTTAAGAACCAGGTGATACCAAGAAATACGGTGATGTTCACGAGCCTGAGCTTTGCCTTCGGGAAAATGGGCATTGCTAGCAAGCCATGCTTAACAAATCAGCAAATTAACTCGGTCATCGTTAATAGAGAAAATAGCTCAAAGTTTGTTTATTACCTGCTTCGAGCCTACGAGCCAATCATTTTTTCCTACAACTCTGGAATAGATACTCCGATTGTTCCAAAGTCTGTTTTTGAAAAAATTGAGGTCAAAATTCCATTCAGGACGCTCCAAGAAAAAATCGCGGCAACTCTTTCGGCATATGACGAACTGATCGAAAATAACCAGCGGCGCATCGCACTGCTGGAAAAGATGGCCGAAGAAATCTACCGCGAATGGTTCGTCCGCCTGCGCTTTCCCGGTCACGAAAAGGTGACGAAAGTTAAAGGTGTACCGGATGGTTGGTTACCTTCGTGTTTAAGGAATGTTGCTAAATTTACAATGGGTCAGAGTCCGAGTTCAGAGTTCTACAACGAAGTCGGTAACGGTTTGCCATTCCATCAAGGTGTCGGCACATACGGCGAGCGGTTTCCTCAAACCATAACTTATTGCAGCGAAGATGGGCGGCGAGCCCACAAAGGCGACATTCTTTTCAGTGTGCGCGCCCCGGTAGGGCGCCTGAACATCGCGGACCGGGAAATGATTATTGGACGTGGCCTTACAGCTATCAGGCACAAGAAAGATCATAACCACTGGCTGTATTACCTGCTCAAAACGGCCTTCGTGCACGAAGATATTATCGGCAATGGTTCAATCTTCAACTCGGTTGGCAAAGATGAATTGGCGAGGTTTTCAATTTTTGAACCGGAACCAAGTCTTGTTGTAAGATTCGACGCGATAGCTTCCAAAATCGATGAGCAAATCACTGTGCTCATACATGCAACTGAATGCTTGAAGTCGAGCCGCGATGCGCTTCTCCCTCGCCTTATCTCCGGCAAACTCTCCGTCGAAAACCTCGACATCCAGTTCCCGCCTGGCATGGAGGAATGCGCCCATGAAGTTTGAAACTTTCAAGGCTGGGGTGTGGCGGCAGCGCTATCAGTACAAGAGCTTCGAGCCGGCGCCGGTGAACCATGAGTGGGTGTGGGAAGACGCCACCATCAACATCTTGCTGGAGTCAGCCAACCGCGCGCTGGGGGAATTGAATGCTTTTTCGTTGATCGTGCCGGACATTGATCTGTTTATCGAGATGCATGTGGTGAAGGAGGCGCAGACATCCAGCCGTATCGAGGGTACGCAGACGGGCATCAACGAGGCGCTGATGTCGGAAGAGCAGATTCAGCCGGAGAAGCGCGATGACTGGCGCGAGGTGCGCAATTACATCGACGCGGTGAATATGTCGATTGCCGAGTTGAAGAACCTGCCGCTGTCGAACCGCTTGCTGAAACGCACGCACGAAATTTTGCTGAGCGGTGTGCGCGGCGAGCATAAGCAGCCGGGCGATTTTCGCACCAGCCAGAACTGGATCGGTGGTTCCAGCCTGGCGGATGCGGTATTCATCCCGCCGCATCCGGATGGCGTGCAGGATTTAATGAGCGACCTGGAGGCGTTCTGGCATAACGAAGAAATCGTGGTGCCGCATTTGATCCGGGTGGCGATCAGCCATTACCAGTTCGAGACCCTCCATCCTTTCCTCGATGGCAATGGTCGTATTGGCCGCTTGATGGTTCCGCTGTACCTGGTCAGCCACGGCTTGCTGGCCAAACCTTCCTTGTATTTGTCGGATTTTTTCGAGCGCAACCGGACAAGTTATTACGATGCGCTGATGCGGGTACGGGTGTCGAACGATCTGATCCACTGGGTGCGCTTCTTTCTGCGAGGCGTGGCGGAAACCGCCACCAAGGGGCGCGATGTGTTCCGGCAGGTATTGGTGCTGCGCACCGAGGTGGAACATAGTGTGCTGGCCTTGGGCAAACGGGCCGCCAACGCGCGGGCTTTGCTGAACTTGTTGTATCGCAAGCCGGTTGTTTCTGCCGCCGATATTGAAACCGCCCTGTCGGTCAGCACGCCCACCGCCAACGCGCTGATCCGGGATTTTGAGTGGCTGGGGATTCTGAAAGAAATCACCGGGCAGCAGCGGGGACGGGCTTATGCGTTTGAACATTACCTACGCCTGTTCTTTAGTTAACGAAAACGGCTTTCCATTAACTTAATGGATGGATTAGTTAAACATGGTGTGCTTTAATTTGTAACCAATTGAATTTATATGCCTAACTTCATTTCCGAAGACCAGATCGAGCAGGCCTTGGTGCAAAAGCTCCAGCATCTGCACGGCTTCGATGTGCTCGACTGCTATACGGAAAATGCGGAAGACTTGAACGACGGCTCCGACCGCGCCAACAAGCGCGAGGTGATTCTGGCGGAACGGGTGCGGGAAGCCGCGACCCGCCTGAATCCGGATATTCCGCATAGAGTCATCGAGGATGCGCTGGAGAAGTTGCTCGACCGACGGCAGGCGATGACGTTGATCGCCGCGAACCGGGAAGTTTACGGCTTGTTGCGTGACGGCATCCCGGTCGAATTTGACGATGTGCACGGTGTGCGGCAGCAGGAACAGGTACGGCTGCTGGATTTCAACACGCCGGACAACAACCGTTACCTGGCTGTGACCCAGCTCTGGATCAAGGGCGAGCGCGGAGGGTGCGGATTTCGCCGCCCGGATGTGTTGCTCTACGTCAACGGCATTCCACTGGTGTTTATCGAGCTGAAAAATTCGAACGTGAAGCTGCGCAACGCCTACGACGATAACCTGACAACTTACAAGACGGAAATCCCGCAACTATTCCTGACCAACGCTTTTTGCGTGCTGTCCAATGCCATCGAGACCAGGGTGGGCAGCATCACGGCAGAGTGGGAGCATTACTTCAACTGGCTGCGCGCGGATGACGAGAAGCAGAAGATCGACCGTGCCGCGATCCGCGCACAAGGCGTCAGCCTGGAAGGCGTGATCGAGGGTTTGTTGCCCAAGCGCAAACTGCTGGACTACGTGGAGAATTTCATCCTCTACTACAAGGATAGCCAGAAGATCATCGCGCAGAACCACCAGTTCATCGGCGTGAACCGGGCTTATGAAACCTTCCTCAGGCGCGAAGAGCTGGCGGGCAAGCTGGGTGTGTTCTGGCATACGCAGGGATCGGGCAAGAGCTTTTCGATGATTTTTTATGCGCGCAAAATCTTCCGCAAACAGACCGGCAGTTTCACTTTCGTGGTGGTGACCGACCGCGATGATCTGAATGGGCAGATTTACCGTAATTTTCTGAACACGCGCACGGTTAGCGAGGCCGAAGCCGCGCAACCCAAAAACAGCGAAGAGATGCGTAAATTCCTTGGGCAGAACAAGCGGCTGGTGTTCACCCTGATTCAAAAATTTCGATGGGACAAGGGCCGGGAGTACCCCGAGCTGTCTGGGCGCAACGACATCATTGTGATCGTGGACGAGGCGCACCGCACGCAATACAAGTCGCTGGCGGAGAACATGCGCAAAGGCTTGCCCAATGCGCAGTATCTGGCCTTTACCGGCACGCCGCTGCTGGGGCGCGAGCGCAAGACCAATGCGTGGTTCGGCGGTTATGTTTCGGAATACAATTTCCAGCAGTCCATGGATGACGGCGCGACGGCGCCGCTGTTTTACGAGAAGCGCGTACCGGAGGTGAAAAACCAGAACGAGAACCTGAGCGAGGAGTTCTACGAACTGCTGGAGGACGAAAACCTTGACGAGGCGCAGCAGGCAAAGCTGGAAAAAAAATATGCATCGGAGCTCGAAGTCATCACACGAGACGACCGGCTGGAGAAGATCGCACGGGATATTGTGTTTCACTTTCCCCGGCGTGGTTATCTGGGCAAGGGGCTGGTGGTATCGGTGGATAAATTCACCGCAGTGAAGATGTATGACCATGTTCATGGTCAGTGGAAGGCAGCTTTGAAAGACCTGGTTGGGCGTATCGGTTCATCGAAGAACGACATCGAAAAGGCGCGGCTGAGGAAAATCGTCGAATACATGCGCGGTGTGGAAATGGCCGTGGTGGTCAGCGAAGGCGCTGGAGAAGAGGAGAAGTTCAAGGACAAAAAGCTGGACATCAAGCCGCACCGTGCGCGTATGAACCAGCTCGACGCGCATGGACACGACATCGAATTCAACTTCAAGGATGAGGATGATCCGTTGCAACTGGTGTTCGTTTGCGCCATGTGGTTGACGGGCTTTGATGCGCCCACACTGTCGACGCTGTATCTCGACAAGCCGATGCAGGGGCATACCCTGATGCAAACCATCGCCCGCGCCAACCGCGTCACGTCGTGGAAGATCAAGGGGGTCGAGAAGCACAACGGCGAACTCGTGGATTACTACAATGTGTTCCGCAATATGAAGCTGGCGTTGAAAGACTATGCGCAAGGTGATGATGACTCTGACCCGCCGGTCAGGGAGAAGACGGAATTGTTCCGCTTGCTGGACGATGCGATTGAGCAGGGCTTGGCGTTCTGCCACGAGAAAGGCGTTGCGTTACGCGAAGTGCTGGGTAGTGACGATGTATTCAAAAAACTTGGCCGCTTTAACATTTTTGCCAATGCCTTATTGGCAAAGGACGAGTGGCGCAGGGGTTTTAACGTGTACGAGAGCACCATCACATCGCTGTATGAGGCGTGCAAGCCGGAAATCATGGGACGCGGCAAGCAAAGCAGGGCGCACGAGGTGGCGGCGTTCCAGTATCTGCGTGGCGTGATAGACAGCCTGATCGAGCAGAAGGATATCGACGCGATCAGTCTGAAGGTTGCTGAACTGCTGGATGAGAGCGTAGTGGTGGATGACGCCGAAGCATTTCAAGCACGCCAGTACAACGCGGAATATCAGATCATCCAGAAGGGCAGGACATGGGACCTGAGCAAGATCAACTTTGACAAGCTACGCGAGGAATTCAAGCAGGCCACCTACAAGAATATCGAAATTGCCGACCTGCGCGCCTTTCTGCAACACAAACTGGAATTGATGCTGCAACAGAATGCGACACGCACAGACTTTGCGCAACGCTTGCAGGAGATCATCGACACATACAATTCCGGCGGCTCATCGACAGAAAATGCTTACGAAGAATTGATGAAATATGCCGAGGACCTGCATGCGGAGACAGAGCGGCACATCCGCGAGGGCCTGAGTGAAGACGAACTGGAGCTGTTCGACCTGCTGAAAAAAGACAAGATGACGCAAGAGGAAGCGCAGAAGGTCAGGCTTGCGGCAAAGTCGTTGCTGCATCGTTTGCTGGAGGAGCACCCTAAGGTTCTGGTGCAGGACTGGTACAAGGATACGCAGACGAAAAAGATTGTGCGCTCTGCCGTAGAGCAAGTGCTGCATCACAAGCTGCCGGAAAGTTACGACCGCGTGCTATTTCGAGAGAAATGCGACAACGTGTTTTACCTGATGCTCGACTATGCAAGCCATGGCAGGAAGTGGGCTGCCTGAACCTGGCTGAGTCTCACTGCCCAACCGTACTGATCGCTCGGCGGCATGGGGCGAATAGTGCCAGTGAATTGCTGCATTGGCGCTCTCTACTGCGTGTGCTGTGCCTGGCGTGCCTGGAGATGTAGCAATGCAGCCTGCGCAAAAGTACTGCCATGTGTTTGTCATGCAGGATCCTTCAGGCTGGCCCACAAGTGACAAGTGGCGAGACTGCGATGGGGCGCGAAACGCGCCATCAGCGCAAGTGTTTCCTCGGGCTTGGGACGGCGATCAAGACCTAGAAAACGCTGTAGACCTGTAGCCAGACCGGAATCTCCTGCGAGGAGGCAGTCGCCGAAGCCGAAACCGCGCAGCAGGGTGTAGTGGGCGGTCCACGGGCCGATGCCGCGGATGCTTCTCAGGCTGGTTTCGATGTCCAGCGCCGAGGCATCGCTCCACTCCGTCAGTGGCAGCTTGCCGCTGACGACGGCGCGCGCCGCCCCGATCAGGTAGTCGGCCTTTGATCCGGAAAAGCGCAGCCTGGTGAGTTCAGCCGGTTCCAATGCCGCAATCCGGTCGGCGGATGGATGAATGCGCAGTGTGCTGTCTGCGCTGCCTACGCTGCCGGGAATTTTTTCTCCGCAGTGCTCGATCAAGGCGCGCCGCAGCGCAGCGGCAAATGACAGGTTGATTTGCTGGCCGATAATCGCCCACACCAGCGCCTCGAAAGGGCTGGCCGCCAGCGGCAGACGCAGTCCGCGGCGTGCCGCCACCAGCCGGGCGACCTCCGGTTCCTGCTTTGCCCGCGCCTCGAAATCGGCGGGGTCGTTGTACAGGCCGAGCAGGCGCAGTGCGATGCCATGCAGCGTCGCCATCTCGGCGGGCGTTGCGGCTTTTGTGGTGTGCGCCCGGCAGAATGCGCCGCCGTTTTCGAATGAGATTTCCAGCGCGGCGCCGTCACTGACGGATAAAGTTTTATAAAACTTCGTCCCACTCACCCGTTCAGCCAGGCCTTGTGGATCACGACCGAGATAGGCGAGGGTTTCGGCCTGGCGATAAGCAGGGGGCAGTTGCAGGAAGAATTCATTCGAATCGCGCAGCGCCCGATAAGCCGCCGGTTCCAGGCCGGTCTGAGCGAGAAACTGCCGGTGAAAAACCGACTCGCTGCGGAAGCCGGTTGCGAAGGCGATGTCGCTGCTGCACGCATCGGAAAACAGCAGCTTATCGCACGCGCACTCGACGCGGATGCGGAGCAGCAGACTGGCCGGCGACAAGTGTGCATGCGTGCGTGTCAGTTCGGCCAGCCTGGCGCTGTCGATGCCTGCGACGGCGGACATTGCCGTGATGCCGGGGAAGGCCGCAGGCGCTGCACGCAGTCTGGTCAGCAAAGTCTGATAGAGATCGCATTCCTGGTTATCGCCGAGATAAGACAAAGCCGCTACGCTTCCGCCACCGGCGCCACTTCCACCAGACAATCGTAGAAAGTCGGCCCGCCGCCCAGGTCGGTGAGTGCCTGCGAGGTCACGGCATTGGCGTTCTCGCCGTCGCCGGAAAGCTTGCGCCACCAGATTGACGGCGCAGCGACGACGCCGGAGCGGATGCGTTCGGTGACCTCGGCCCAGGCGTGGAAGGCCCCGCGATCATTGGCTATCCTGAGTCTGCGCCCATCTTCGATGCCGCGCGGACGGGCGTCGTCAGGGTGGATCAGCAGGCGCGGACGGCCTTCGGCCTTGAGAAAACGCGGCAGGTTGGCGAAGCTGGAGTTGAGGAAGTGGCGCGCTGGCGGCGAAATCATGGCCAGCGGAAAACGCGCCGCCAGCGCCGGGTTGCTGCGCGGTGACTCATGCGGCGGCACATAAGTCGGCAGCGGGTCGTGGCCCTGACGCTGTAGAGTCTCCGAGAAAAATTCACATCTGCCCGAGGGCGTTTTGAAGCCGCCTTGCGCAAAAGGTGCGTAGGGCTGCGGCAGATTCAGTCTGGCCCAGCCCTGGTCAGCCAGCGTCGGCCAGGCCACGCTGCGTTGATCAGTGGCGGCGAAGGCCTGCGCGGCGATGCCGGCATCGTCGTCGGCGAAACACGGCTCGCTGTAACCCATGCGCTGCGCCAGCAGGCGGAAGATTTCGCTGTTCGGCTTGGCCTCGCCGAGCGGCGCGATGGCCGGCTGATTGGACAGCATGTAGAGGTGGCCGTAGGATCGGTGTACATCCAGATGCTCCAACTGGGTGGTGGCCGGCAGCAGGATGTCGGCATAGTCGGCGGTGTCAGTCTGAAACTGTTCCAGCACCACGCAGAACAAATCCTCGCGGCTGAATCCTTGCTGCACTTTGGCGCTGTCGGGGGCAATCGCCACAGGGTTGGAGTTGTACACGCAGATCGCGCGGATGGGCGGCGACGCTTCTTCCAGCAGGGTATTACCGATGCTCGACATGTTGATGGCGCGGCGGGGGAACCGGCTGTTTTCAGGATAGAGATCGGGGCGCTCCAGCGCCTTGCTGTCCACAGGAAAGTTGCCGGAAGCCGACAGCAGGATGCCGCCCGCCGGTTCGCGCCATGCGCCCACCAGCGCCGGCAGGCAGGCAATGGTGCGCACGGCATTGCCGCCGCCAGCGCAACGCTGCAAACCGTAATTGATGCGGATGGCGGCGGGGCGGATGCTGCCGTAGTCGCGCGCCAGGGCAATGATGTCCGCAGCGGCCAAGCCGGTTTCGGCAGCGGCCCGTGCTGGCGTCCAGGCGGCGACGCGCTCGGCCAGGGCGTCGAACCCCAGGGTGTATTTTTCGATGTAGTCGCGGTCGATCAGGTTCTCGGCGATCAATACATGCATCATCGCCAGCGCCAGTGCAGCGTCGGTGCCGGGCATCGGCGCCAGGTGCAAATGGCATTTTTCCGCTGTCTCGCTGCGCAACGGGTCGATGCACACCAGCCGCGCACCGCGCCGCTTGGCCTGTTGCAGGCGGTTCCACAGATGCAGGTTGGAGACCACAGGGTTGCCGCCCCAGATCAATATCAAGCGGGCGTTCTCGAATTCTTCAAGCTCCATGCCGACCGATGCGCCGATGGTCGCCGCATAGCCGACGGTACCGGCAGTGGAGCAGATGGTGCGTTCCAGCAATGAAGCGCCGAGGCGGTGAAAAAATCGCCGATCCATCGAGCCGCCCTGCACATAGCCCATGGTGCCGGCATAGCTGTAGGGCAGGATGGCGCGCGGATCGTAGGCGGCGATTGCTTTGAAGCGCGTAGCGATGGTGTCCAGCGCCTCGTCCCAGGAGATGCGCTCGAAGCGCCCCTCGCCTTTTTTGCCGACGCGCTTCTGCGGAAACAGCAGGCGATCCGGCGAATAAGTGCGCTCCAGATAATGCGCAACTTTGGTGCACAGCGTGCCGGCGGTGGTCGGATGATCCGGGTCGCCGCGCACCTTGACGGCGCGGCCGTCGTCATCCACCGTCACCAGCAAAGCGCAGGTATCGGGGCAATCGTGAGGGCAGGCGGCGCGGACGATCTTGGACATGGAGGCATTTATTTTCTGTGGTTGGCGATTTTTAACATGACTTCATTTTGGCATCAACAGCGCCCGCGTTATACTGGCGCTTTCACAGGAGGCATTATGCGTTATCGCATTGCTCTTCACCAATCGGACGAGGGATTCTCGGTTTCAGTTCCAGGGCTTCCTGGATGCTGGTCACAGGGTGCTACCGAAGACGAAGCCGTCGAGAATATCAAAGATGCTCTTCGGGAGTATCTGGCTGTTGTCGACGAACAGCTTCGCGGTGAGCAAATTCGTGAAATTGAGATGACGGTGTAGCCTTGCCAAAGTAGGAACCCAGCAGCGAAAGACAATGGGCTATTCCGCCCGCAACGCATCCACCGCATTCAGCCGCGCCGCGCGCCGCGCCGGCAGGACGCCGGCGAGCAGGCCGATGACGATGGCGACAATTTCGGCGAGGATGACGAAACGCAACGGGGTATGCACCGGCAGGGCAGGCGCCAGCAGGTGGATGAGCTGCGCCAGGCCGAAGCCCAGCAGCAGGCCGAAGACGCCGCCGACGGCGGAGAGCGCCACGGCTTCGCCGAGGAAGATGCCAAGGATGGTCTTACGTTGCGCGCCCAGCGCAACCAGCAGGCCGATCTCGCCGGTACGTTCGGTGACGGCGATGGTCATGATGGTGACGATGCCGACGCCGCCGACCAGCAGCGAAATGCCGCCGAGTGCGCCCACCGCCATGGTGAGGATGTCGAGGATATTCGACAGCGTGCGCAGCATGTCTTCCTGGGTGGTGATGGTGAAATCCTCGCGGCCATGACGCGCCTTGAGCACGTCCTTGATCGCCGCGCTGACCCGTGCCGCCGGCACGCCTTCGGCGTAGGAGACATGGATTTCCATGAGGCCGTCGCGGTTGTAAAGTTCCAGCGAGCGCGCCACCGGAATGTAGGCGGTGTCGTCCAGGTCGATGCCCAGCAGTTGGCCTTTCGTTTCCAGCACGCCGATCACGCGGAACTGCATGCTGCCGATGCGCACCCTGGCGCCGAGTGGGTTGGCGCTACCGAACAATTCGTTCTTGAGCTTGGCGCCGAGCACCATG
The DNA here is from genome assembly GCA_016194935.1 of Betaproteobacteria bacterium. Lineage (GTDB taxonomy): Bacteria > Pseudomonadota > Gammaproteobacteria > Burkholderiales > Rhodocyclaceae > JACRAR01. The sequence continues at coordinate 16,862 of JACQAO010000039.1, read as the reverse complement.
AAAGCGCGGGCGTTGCCGGTATCTTCTTCCGGCAGGAACTGACCGCTCCCCACCTTGGTGTTGAAAACCGTAAGCATGTCCGCATTCACGCCATACACCGTGGTGCGCCGCAGGCGGCCATTGCCGCCGACCTCGGAGTTGCCCCACACCACCGGCGTCATGCCGGTGACGCCGGGCAGATGTTGCAGCGCCCGCGCATCGTCCAGCGTCAATGGCCGCACCGAGGTCGGTATGCCGCTCGGCTGCGGGCCGCTGGTCTTGATCTTGCCCGGCGCTATGCCGATGACATTGGTGCCGAATTGGCTGAACTCGGCCAGCACGAAACGATGAATGCCTTCGCCGATGGAGGTGAGCAGGATCACCGCAGCAATCCCCACGCCGATGCCCAGCAACGTCAGGAAGCTGCGCAAGCGCTGCGCGGTAATGGCGCGCGCTGCGAGGAAGATGCCGTCGTCGAGTCTCATGTACTTATCATCGCTTGGACAAAGCCTGCACCGGATCCAGCGCCGCCGCGCGTCGCGCAGGCGCTACGCCGAACAGAATGCCGGTGACCAGCGCCGTGACCAGGCCGGCAAGTACCGCCCAGCCGGGCGGGAAGGCGGGGAAGGCCGGGTAGATCTGGCGAATCACGGCGGCGCCGGCCTGGCCCAGCAGATAGCCGAGTACCGCGCCGGCCAGCGAGAGCATCACCGCTTCGGCCAGAAACGCGATCTGGATGGTGCGGCCAGTGGCGCCGAGGGCTTTGAGCAGGCCGATCTCTGCGGTGCGCTGAGCCACCGAGACCAGCATCACGTTCATCACCAGGATGCCGGCCACCGCCAGGCTGATGGCGGCGATGCCGGCCACGCCCAGCGTCAACGCCCCCAGCAGGCGGTCGAAGGTTGCCAGCACGGCGTCCTGGGTGATGACGGTAACATCCTCTTCGCCTTCGTGGCGCAGCTTGAGGATTTCCAGCGCTTGCGCTTTGGCAAGCGGGATCGCCTCGCGGTTGCGCGCCTCGATCAGGATGCGGAACAGGGTGTTGCTGTTGAACATCGCCTGGGCCAAAGCCACCGGCACAATCACCAGTTCATCGTTCTGCATACCCAGCCCCTGGCCGCTGGCGGACAACACGCCGACAATCCGCACACGCCGGCCACCGACCCGCACCAGGCGTCCCAGCACTGGTTCTGCGCCGAATAATTCAGTGCGTATTTTTGCGCCGATCACCGCTTCCGCCGCGCCATGATTCCAGTCTTCTTCGCTCAGAAAGCGCCCCTGGGCGATGGACATCCGCCGCACCTCGATGTATTGGGAAGTGGTGCCGGCCACGATCACTTCGCGCAGCTTGCCGGGGACGCTGATCTCCGAAGTGCCGATGGCCAGCGGCGCGAGGCGGCGAATCGCGCTGGCGCGCAGCAGCGCCTGGGCGTCGGCGATGGTCAGGTCGCGCGGCGTGCCGGTAATGGCGTTGGCCGGATTGAAACCGCCGGTTTGCGAACGACCGGGCAGGACGATCACCAGGTTGCTGCCGATGGAGGCAAATTCGTTCATCACATAGCGCCGCGCGCCATCGCCCAGTGCGGTCAGCACTACCACCGCCGCCACGCCGATGGACATCGCCAGCACCAGCAGCGAAGTGCGCAGCGGGCTACCAGTGGCGGCGTCGCGGGCAAAGCGGATCAGGTCGGGGGGTCGCATAGGGATTGCTCCATCAACGGACATTGCCGACTCGGCCTTGGCGGTCTATAATCGCTACCGCAGGCAAGCGCAGGATTGTAGAGGTCGTCGGAAACGGCGACAGCCCGCAAGGGTGGGACACTCGAACCTGGGGTCTGCATTTTCATTTGTAGGTCTGGAATACGCCGAGGTGGGGCAGTCCCTCGGTCAGTGTCTCGCAATCTTCCGGCCAGAACTTCAAACCGTAGCCCAGCGCAGTCTTCTTGTGCCGGTAGATCGTCGGTGCCAACAGTTGCAGGTAGCGATCCTCGACTTCCCCATACGGACTCAGATTCACGGCGAAGTAAATCCCCGATGCCACGGCATCGGCAATCTGCAAACCTGCCAACTGATCGTGATTGACCGCCTTCACCAACTCGGGTCGTACCACGCTCCAATCCACGCGCACATCGGTGGCGTCAGAAGTTGCCCGAAGGTGGCCGAGATAGTTCCGCAGGTCGTCATAGGACATGGCGCTGCGGTTTGAGAACGTGATTTCCACCGTACCGTCGCCTTCGCCTTCCTTGTGGTGATCACGGCACAACCACGAAACCCGTTCCATCAGCAGGCGACTGGCGTAGCGGTAGAGGCGAAAACTCTCGCTCTGGAAACGCTCCGGCTCCTTGATGGACGGCTTGTGAATCAGCACCGACACCGTGCGCAAGTTGGCGGCCCCGATGGCCCGAACATAAGGCACTCGCTGCTCATGCTTAAGCTCGCGGAAGTGCAGCGTCTTCTTGGGTTCCTTTTTCAATAGGGCGCGAACGTTACGCATGAGCTGAACGGCGTGCAGGTCGTTGGACTTTCGGAATACCACAGCGGACAGCACCAGCCAGCGGGAACTGCCTCGTTCTTCGGGGTGAAAAACGAAGCCCTCGTCGCCGGATTCGTCGATGTAGGCGGTGAAGCTGGCGGTCATATTTCTACTTTCCGCCTAACTTTGTGATCCATTCCATCGCGGTGGGTGGAAGCCCTTCATCTTTGACAATACCATCCCCGGTTGGGCGGAACAATGCAGCCAACACCGTGTTTATGTTTTCCCCTCTGGGTAATGCATCGTCTCGGATCAGGGCTAAATAGGTCTTGGCCATGGTCACGCGCTCGGCGGCATCGTTTTCGAGGTGCAGGTTGCTAAGAAACACGCGAACCAATAGGCGTATGAACCAGAAACCCAGGGTGGCAAGCAAAATGAAGGAACCAAGACGCCATGTTGCCGCCGATTCGACAAGGGATTGAGTCGAGGCGACTGCCTGTTGGGTATTTGCAGCCGATGGGGCGACCTTGCTTGCCATGACTGCTTGCCCGACGCCCTGCAACTCGGTGTGTAAAAGATAACCAAAGCTCAGCATGCAGATAACAATGGTGATGAACGACCAGATCGTCCAGCGTCCGTGTTTTTTGCGTTTGCCGTCCCAGTATTCAACGGGAGCAGCGAGAGCCATGTGCTTATCGTAGGTTTCCTTGAGGCGATTGAGTTCGGCCTGAGTATCATCAATCTGCTTCTTCCACTCTGTGTCGCGATTCTGCTGAGTGGTGTCAAAGGTATTTTGCTGAGTTGCGGACTGGTCAGTAAGTTGGGCATGCAAATCCTCAAATCGCGTCGTTTGAGTGCGTTCTGCCTCTTCGTATTCGGTTAAGGTGGTCTGCATCTCGCCAGCTAGCCGCTTTAACGAAGCATTCTCCGTCTTCATGCGATCTTTGATGCCACGCTCGTAGAGTTCCCATTGGAGGAGTCCGATGACAACAGACTTAATTGGTGCGCCGTTAAGATCCTGTTGCATCCAGTATGCAACGATCAGCGCAGCATCGAGTGGCTGGCCGCTGTCGCGAAGCGATTCGACAAAGCTCCGACGAGCATTGTTCGGAAGCAACCAAGGGTTACTACGGATAAAGCTTTCCAGCGTTGATCGCGCCGACTCAAGTTGTGCATCGGCTTGTGGTACCTGTCCCTGATTCCGATGATTATTGGCATGCGTAAGGGCTTGCGTTGCGCGATTTAAATTATCCACAATAGTCTGCCATGCAGAGCGGGTTGGGTTATGCTGCTGTTGGCCAACCCAAATCCACTGGTTTTGAAGTTGTCCAATCCAACCGACAATTTCATCATGGCTCATCCAATCAAAGCGGCCTCCATGTTCTCCGAAGTCGGCAGAAAAATAGGGTTGAGACGTGGGTTCGCTCATGGTTTCTCCAAGTCAGGAAAATGCCTGAGCCAGCAAGGCATCGAAAGCAGCTGCGTACTTATCGTGGCGATGGTTGCTGGGAACAAATCCAACAATATCAATACAAGGTAAAGCTGATTGCTTTTTCTTGGAGTCGGAGACGTACCAGCCCCAGTCGGCGAGAAGCTCGTCGACAATGACGTATGAAAAGACGTGGTTTTTGTTCATCGTGTTCGGAAAGGGCTAATCCTTTGTCATTCTAACTCTCGGGAGATCCCGTGTCCTGAGCCATCCTGCCATCTTCCATCAACAGTTGACGGCGGGCGCGGCTGCCGAGGTGGGGGTCGTGGGTGACGACGATCAGGGTCACGCCGCGGCTGTTGAGTTGTTCCAGCAAGCGCATCACTTCTTCGCCGGTGGCGCGGTCGAGGTTGCCGGTGGGTTCGTCCGCCAGGATTACCGCCGGTTGCATCACCGTGGCGCGGGCGATGGCGACGCGCTGGCGTTGCCCGCCGGAGAGCTGGTCGGGGCGGTGGTGGGCGCGGTTTTCCAAACCGTAATCCTGGAGCGCCTGGGCGATCCGTGCGGCGCGTTCCTTGGGCGCGATGCCGGACAGCATCATCGGCAAGGCGATGTTCTCGGCCGCTGTCAGGCGCGGCACCAGGTGGAAACTCTGAAACACGAAACCGATGCGCTGGCTGCGCACCTGCGCCTGCTCTTCCGCCGAGAGTGTTGTCACATCGCGCCCTTCGAGCCGGTAGATGCCGGCATCGGGGCGGTCGAGCAGGCCCAGCAGATTGAGCAGGGTCGACTTGCCAGAGCCGGAAGGTCCCATCACCGCTACATATTCACCGGCGGCGATGCTCACGTCGAGATGACGCAGAGCATGCACTTCGCTGTCGCCGAGCTGAAACACCCGTTCAATGCCGGCAAGCTCGATCTGGGGCTGGCCCATGTTTCGGATCACTTTGCCGCAGCAGCGGTGTTCCCGTCCGCTACGACCAGCGCGCCGGCCTTCACCCCTTCGCGTTCCAGCGAAGTGACGACGCGCTCGCCGGCGTTCAGGCCTTCCAGTACCTCGGTGTATTCCCAGTTGGACAGTCCGGCCTTGATCTTGCGTTCTTCCAGAATGCCATCGGCGCGCGGCACAAGTACCCGGCCACCCTCAAGAATGGCGGAGGTGGGAACACGCACCACGTTGTCACGCGCTGCGAGAACCACTTCGACATCGGCGCTGTAACCAACCAGCAGCTTTCCTGCGGCTTCCGGGTGATCGAAAACCGCCTCGACATCCACCGTGCGCGATTGCTTTTCAACCGCCGAAACATAAGGCGCGACGCGCCTGACGTGGCCGGGGAAGGACTGCTTGGGTAGCGCGTCGAGGGTGATGCGCACCGGCTGCCCGACTTGAATTTTCGGCGCATCGACTTCATCCATCGGCGCCTTGATGTAGAGACAGGATTCGTCGATCAGGTCGATGGCCGGCGGCGTTGGCACGCCGGGCGGGGAGGGCGTCGAGTATTCGCCGACTTCGCCGACGATCTTGGCGATAGTGCCGGCGAAGGGCGCGTACAGCACTGTGCGCCCTTGTTCGACACGGGTCACCTTGACGCGCATCTCAGCCTGGCTGACATCGGCCTTGGCGGCATCGCAGGCAGCGCGTCTGGCCTGCGCATCGGTGCGTGCTGTTTCTTCCTTCGAGCTGGAGACAAAACCTTTGGCACGCAGCTCGGCTTGACGCTTGGCCTCGCTCTCGGCATTGGCGGCCTGAGTGCAGGCTTCGACGACATGCTTGCGGGCCGAGTCCACCTGGGACAGCGCCAGCGATGTTTGCGCCTGCTGGTCGTCGTTCCACAGCTTCATCAGCAGTTGGCCTTTTTTCACCCGGTCGCCTTCCTTCACTGCCAGCACCTCGATGCGGCCACCGAGTATCGGCGACAGCTTGGTGCGCTGGCAGGCCTCGACCGTACCGGCGCGGGTGTTGGCGATGGTGGATTCGACCTTGCCGCGATCCGCCTCCTTGAACACCACCGCAATCGGCTTCGGCCTGGAGGCCCACCACCAGCCGGCGGCCAGCAGCAAAATGACTATCAACGCGATCAGCCAACGCCGGACGCGAGATGAGGAAGTGGATGTTGTCATGTTGGTTGCACCGATTCAGCACATGGCCTGATCATGGAGAACTGCCTGGCATGACTCTGCCGGGAAGGCCATGCAATATTGTTCTGATTCTACCCGACCGGTGGAGTTCAATTGCACGGCGGCGCTGTAGATAGTGAAGGCGAATATCCGGCCAAGCCTGTCGCTAACTCCCCCCTAATTCTGGATTGCTATCTTCTTCTCTGCGCGAATATCCGCGCGACTCGAAGGAGTGATCATCATGCAACGCAAATATTATCTGGCTGCACTAGCCGTTCTTTCCGCAACCACTCTTGGCGGCGCTTACGCTGCAAAACCTTCGGAGAACGACGCACTGGCTATCGCAGGGGCGAAGATCGATATGACGCAGGCGGTGACCGCCGCCGAACAACATGTCGGCGGCAAGGCAAGCCGCGCCGAATACGAACGCTACAAAGGACAATGGGCGTTTGATGTGGAAGTCGTCAAAGGCAAGCGGGTCATGGATGTGAAGGTCGACCCGGCCAGCGGTAAAGTCATCGCGTCAGCCGAGGATAAAACCGATCACGATGATGCCCATGATCGGGCTGATTGACAGGTTCGAACGCAGCCATGCCGGAGCAGCGCTGCTGCTCCGGCGCCACCATAAAGACTCGCGGACTCGACCGCAAACTCACGGGATACGGGAGGTCGCATCATGAATACACGCACACGCGAAAATGCGATGAAAATGTTGAACAAAGTACCGGAAGTCACACTCTACTTCTGGATGATTAAAATCATGGCAACCACTGTCGGCGAGACCGCTGCCGACTTTATTTCAACCAACCTGCATTTCGGTCTGATCGGCACATCTGTCGTTATGGGCGCTCTGCTGGCGGCTTTTCTGTTCATGCAGCTACGCACCAGACAATATGTGCCGTGGTTGTACTGGATGGTGGTGGTCCTGATCAGCATTGCCGGAACGCTGATTACCGACAACCTGGTAGACAACTTCGGCGTCGCTCTGGAAACGACCGCCATAGCGTTCGGCCTGGCCCTGCTGGCGGCGTTTGCCGCCTGGTATGCGAGTGAGAAGACGCTGTCGATTCACACCATCTTCACCACCCGGCGCGAGTTGTTCTACTGGGCGGCGATATTGTTTACGTTTGCCTTGGGTACGGCATCGGGTGACCTCGCAGCAGAGAGTTTGCAGCTCGGCTATGCAAACTCAACGTTGATATTCGGCGCGCTGATCGGCGTGGTAAGCATTGCCTATTACGTCTTTAAGGCAAATGCGGTTCTGGCGTTCTGGATTGCCTACATCCTGACGCGGCCACTCGGCGCATCGCTGGGCGACTACCTGTCGCAACCCGTCGCCAATGGCGGGCTCGGCTTGGGTGCAACGGCCACAAGCATGATCTTCCTTGCGGCCATACTGAGCCTGGTAATCTACCTGACTGTCACTCGGAAAGACGAGCAAGGACAAATCACATGAAGAATGCCAATGAAAATTCATTGAGCAAGGTTCCAGAGCTTACCCTGGTCTTCTGGATCATCAAAATTGCCGCCACCACGCTGGGTGAAACCGGAGGCGATGCCGTCTCCATGTCAATGAACCTCGGCTATCTGGTTGGAACTGCTATTTTTGCAGCGATCTTCCTGGTTTCTGTGATCGCGCAAATCAGGGCAAGCCGTTTTCATCCATTGCTTTACTGGACAACCATCATCGCCACGACAACTGTTGGCACGACCCTGGCGGATTTTGCCGACCGCTCCCTTGGCATCGGTTATGCCGGAGGGTCGGTGCTGCTGTTTTCCCTGTTGATGGCTTCTTTGACCATCTGGTATCGGTCACTCGGCACGGTGTCGGTCGATCAGGTAGGCTCTCCAAAGGCCGAGATGTTTTACTGGGTGACGATCATGTTTTCACAGACGCTTGGCACCGCACTTGGCGACTGGACTGCCGACACGGCTGGGCTTGGTTATGGAGGTGGCGCATTGGTATTTAGCGCTTTGCTGGCGCTCGTTGTCGCAGGCCGTTACTGGAGCAACATATCGCGTACCCTGCTGTTCTGGATTGGATTCATACTCACCCGACCCCTTGGGGCAGTCGTGGGCGATTTTCTTGACAAGCCTCTCAATGCCGGCGGGTTGGCGCTCAGTCGCTACTCCGCATCGGCTGTGCTTCTTGCCGCTATCCTGATCTCTATTTTTACCTTTCGGCAAAGAGCGGCAAGACAGGCGCATTGAAGAAGCACGAGACTATCTGACAGACGCGATTGGAATGCTGATGCGTATCCTGCTCGTCGAAGACGATTACATGATCGGTGAAGCTGTATCCGTTGCCCTCAAGGACGCCGCATATGCGGTGGACTGGGTGAGTGATGGGGCCGCTGCCGGCAGCGTGCTCGAACACGGCGAGCACCAGGCCGTGCTGCTCGACCTGGGCCTGCCCAAGCGCGATGGACTGGAAGTGCTGCGCCGCCTGCGGAAGGCGGGTAATGCTGTGCCGGTCATGGTCATCACCGCCCGCGACGGCGTCGATGACCGGATCAAGGGACTGGATTTCGGCGCCGACGATTATCTGGTGAAGCCTTTCGATGTCAACGAACTGCTGGCCCGGTTGCGGGCAATTATCCGCCGCCAGGGCGGCCAGGCGGCGCCGCTGCTCAGCAACGGCAAGGTCAGCCTCGACCCGGCAAGCCGCGAGGCGCGCTGCGGCGATGCCGTGGAGTTGTTGAGCGCGCGTGAGTTCGCACTATTGCATGCACTGCTGCTGCGCCCCGGCGCGATTCTCACCCGCGCCGAACTGGAGGAGCGCATTTACGGCTGGAATGAGGAAGTGGAAAGCAATGCCGTGGATTTCCTGATTCACGGGGTGCGAAAAAAACTTGGCGCCGACGTCATCAAGAATGTACGCGGCGCCGGCTGGATGGTGACGCGGCCTGGCGGAAGTGAGAGCGCGGAATGAAAGTTCGCTCCCTCTTCATATGTGGTGCAACTGTCGCCGGTTTGCTCGCGCTGTCCGGTTGCGCGACTTATCACCCACAAGCTATTGCACCAGCGGCGTTGATGAAAGCTTTTGAAACACGCACGCTGGATAATCCGGATCTGCGAAGCTACCTTGCTGCGCACTGTGGCAATAGTGAAGCCTGCACGCCCGGCGTCTGGAATTTAAACACGCTGACGCTGGCTGCTTTCTATTTCAGTCCGGTATTGGATATTGCACGCACCCGTTACAACGCCAGTCAGGCAGCCGTTGTGAGTGCAGGGCAGAACCTCAACCCAACCCTCCAATTACCGTTCGGTTACTCCACCAACGCCAAAGCCGGCGAATCGCCGTATACCTTCGGCCTGGGCCTGGATATTCCGATTGAAACTGCCGGCAAGCGCGGCTACCGGGTGGCGCAAGCGCAACAACTGTCAGACGCCGCGCGGCTGAATATCGGCAATGTCGCCTGGCAGGTACGCAGCCGCTTGCGCAGCCATCTGCTTAACTTCTATGCCGCGACCCGCAGAGTGCAGATGCTGGAGCAACAAATTACCACGCAGCAGGAGATCATAGCGATGCTGGACAAGCGCCTGGCCGTAGGCGCGGCATCGGCGCCGGAAGCCAATCAAGCGCGCATTGCACTCGCCGGATATCGCGTCGATCTGGCGCATGCGCAACAGGCGGGACAGGATGAGCGCGCGCAAATCGCGGCGGTGATCGGGTTGCCGGCGGATGCGCTGGCTAACGTCCAAATCGGTTTCGAGGTCTTTGCGCGCGTTTATCCCGAAATTCCGAGCGATGATGCGCGCCGTCAGGCGATTCTCAACCGCGCCGACGTATTGGCGGCGTTATCGGAGTACGCGGCCAGCCAGGCGGCGCTGCAACTGGAAATCGCCCGGCAGTATCCCGATATTCATATCGGGCCCGGTTACACTTTCGATGCGGGCGCGCACAAATTCCTGTTGCCGGCTTCCACAATCAGCTTGCCGCTCTTCAATCAGAATCAAGGGCCGATTGCCGAAGCCGGCGCACGCCGCCAGGAAGCGGCTGCGCGCGTCAACGCCTTGCAAGCGCAAGCCATTAGCGAGACCGGGCGGGCGGTGCAAAATTATCGCGCCGCATTGGACAATCTGCGCCTTGCAGAATCGCTGCTGTCTGCCCGGCAGCGTCAATTGCGCGATATTCAAAAGACCTTCAACGCCGGCGAGGCGGACAGGCTGACGCTGGCGCTGGCGCAACATGTTTTTGAGGATAATGCGCTCGCCCGCCAGGATGCGCTGGTGCAAGTGCAGGCTGCCATCGGTCAATTGGAAGACGCCATGCAAAGGCCGCTATCGGCTGCCGACTTTCCCGCCAAGCCCGAATAGAGGTAAAGAAAAAATGGATCTGCGACCGCATACCAAACGCATCATTCTCGCAATCCTGTTGCCGGGCCTGGCTGCGGCCATCGTCTGGATCCTGGCTACTGGAAAATTTGACACGGGAGGGAAGGACAAAGCCGGCACGCCGGCTGCGGCAACGCAAGCTGTTGCGATTGTGAACGGCGTGACTGTGGTGATGCTCGACAGCGCCACCCAAATACAAAGCGATATTCGCACCGAACCCTTGCTCGCCGCAAACTATCAGGCAGAAACTGCGGCCTATGGGACGGTACTGGATTTGCAGCCGCTGGTCGATTTACACGCACGTTACGCAACGGCGCTGGCGGATGCCGACGCTGCGCAGGCGATGGCGGTGGCCGCGCAGCAGGAATACCAGCGCAGCCGCGTGCTGTATCAGGACAATCAAAATGTTTCTCTGAAAACATATCAGGCGGCGCACGCGGCGTATCAATCCGCTCAGGCCAGGTCAGACATTGCCGCGCTTAACACCCGGAACATCCAGGCTGCGGCGCGGCTGCAATTCGGCGCGACGCTTGCGCGCTGGGCGCTCGACGCCCATTCGCCCGAGTTGACGCGGCTATTAAACCGGCAGGAGGTGCTGCTGCGCGTGGCCTTGCCGCTGGATGACGACATGGCGGCGCCAGCGCAAATTCAGATCAGCGCAAACCAGTACCGGCGGCAATCGGCCTACCTGGTTTCGCCCTCGCCGCAAAGCGATCCTGTCGTTCAAGGCAGCACATTTATTTATCGCGCAGCAGTACCGACTGCGACCGGGACAAATATTGCAGCGTATCTGCCCACACCCGGGCAAATAACACGCGGCATCCTCATCCCAGCCGCTGCGATTGTCTGGTACGGCGGCCAGCCATGGGCCTATCGGCAGATCGACGCAACGCATTTCGGTCGCTATCCGGTGGCGCAGCAATCTCCCATGCAGGGCGGTTTTTTTGTGACCCAGGGATTCAAGCCGCAACAGCGTGTCGTCGTCAACGGCGCGCAGCTTTTGCTTTCCGAGGAGTTGCGGCCGCAGGCTGCGCCAAGGCCGATTTGAGATGCAGCCCGCGAAGCAAGACGCGCGGCGGTGTCATCACCGTAAGCGGCTTGCGACAAAGGGATGCGCTCAAATCGGCCTTGGCCCGAAGGGTTGCAGCGCATCCGCGCGTCTGCGGCGTTACGAGCCTTGCCCAATGATGTACATTGGGCAGCGGCTCGCGCCTTGCATCCATCGCGGATGCGCTGCAACGCAGGGCTGGATTATTCACGGATAGGCTCTAAGCATGGATATTTGTTTTCATCTCAAGTCATGCTGACCGCCATTGTCCGTTTTTCCATCCGCCTGCGCGGCGTGGTGATCAGCCTGGCGTGCCTGCTGGCGGGTTACGGCGTGTATACGCTGTATCAGTCCAAGCTCGATGTATTCCCGGAGTTCGCGCCGCCCATGGCGATTGTCCAGACCGAAGCTCCGGGTCTGTCGAGCGAACAGGTCGAAGTATTGGTTACTCAGACTATCGAGAATGCACTGGGCGGTACGCTCGGACTCAAAACCATGCGCTCCAAATCGTTGCAGGGTTTGTCCATGGTGAGCATAACCTTCAGCGACAGCATGGATGTCTACCGTGCCCGGCAATTGACGTCGGAACGCCTCGGCAGCATTGCGGGAAAACTGCCGCGCGGGGTCAAGCCGCCTGCGCTGCTGCCGCTCAGTTCATCGACCAGCGTAGTGATGGTCATCGGTTTGACTTCCGCCGCGCGCTCCCGGATGGAATTGCATGACATCGCCGAATGGACCTTGCGGCCCCAGCTTCTCGGCCTGCCGGGCGTGGCCGACGTGGTGGTATTCGGTGGCGATGTGCAGCAATTTCAGATTCAAGTCGATCCGCAAAAGCTGGTGCGTTATGGCTTGTCCTTGCAGGAAGTGTTGAGCGCCGCCCAGCGTTCGACGGGCGTGCGCGGCGCGGGTTTTCTGGAAAACGCCAACCAGCACATTGTCCTGAATACCGAGGGCCAGGTGCAAACCGCCGGGCAACTGGCCCAGGTCGTGGTGCGCTACAAGAATGGAACAGGCATTCATCTGGGCGATATCGCGCATGTCGTCCTGGCGCCGGCGCCCGCAGTCGGCGCCGCATCCATCGGCAATCAGCCCGGCGTGATGCTGATCGTCGAAAGCCAATATCGCGCGGACACGATGTCGGTCACCGAATCGGTGGAGCAGGCGCTGACGGGATTGCAACCCGTGCTGGCCAATAGCCAGGTAAAGCTGCATGCGGATATTTTCCGGGCCGCCAATTTTATTCTGGCCGCCATCGGTCATCTGCGCACCGCACTGCTGCTGGGCGGCGTTCTGGTGATCGGCGTGCTGTTTTTGTTTTTGCTGAATGTCCGGACGGCTTTCATCTCGGCCACGGCCATTCCCCTGTCTCTACTGACGGCGGTGATCGTTCTGCGTTATTTTGACGTCAGCCTGAATACCATGACGCTCGGCGGATTGGCGATCGCCCTGGGGGAAGTGGTGGATGACGCCATTGTGGATGTGGAAAATATTTTTCGCCGGCTGCGCGAAAATCAGATGCTGGAAAAACCTTTATCCGCGGCACGCGTGGTGCTCAAGGCATCGCTTGAAGTGCGCAGTGCGGTGGTGTTTGCAACTTTTATCGTTGCCCTGGTATTTCTGCCGGTGCTGACTTTGTCCGGTGTCGCCGGAAAATTGTTTGCGCCTCTGGGCATCGCTTACATCCTCGCCATTCTGGCGTCGCTGGTCGTGGCCCTGACGGTTACGCCGGCATTGGCTTACGCGCTATTGACCGGGAAATCGCTACAGGCGCAGGCGCCGAGGCTGGTGCAAGGATTAAAGGAGCGCTACGGGCGCTTGCTGTCCTGCGTCGAGCACCGCTCGCGTTTAATTATTGCGATGATCGTCGTGCTTTGCGTCGGATCGCTGGCAACATTGCCATTTCTGAGCGGCAGCTTTATCCCGGAGATGAGGGAAGGACATTACATTGTGCACATGGCGGCAGCGCCCGGCACTTCTCTGGCTGAATCAATGCGAATCGGAAGCCGGATTACCCTGGCATTAAGCAAAATTCCCGACGTGCGTCTGGTGGCCCAGCGCGCCGGTCGGGCTGCCGAGGTCGTGGATCCGGTGGGCGTCAACACCAGCGAATTTGAAGTCGATCTCAAGACCTTGTCGGGGAGCGAACAGGCGCGCACTCTGGCCGACATCCAGCGTACCCTGGCAGGTTTTCCGGGCTTGACGACTTCCGTCAATACCTTCCTCACCGAGCGGATAGATGAAACCATTTCCGGCTACACAGCGCCGGTGATCGTGAATATCTTCGGCAACAATCTCGATATCCTGGATGCCAAGGCGCAGGAAATCGCCCAGGTGTTGAACCGCATCCCCGGCGCCGTCGGCGTCAGCGTGCAATCGCCGCCCGGCACGCCGCAACTGGTGATCCGTTTACGCCAGGATCAATTGACACGTTTCGGTTTCGAGCCGGTGGATGTGCTGGAGGCGATTCAGGCCGCATATAAAGGGGTCACGGTCGCACAAATTTATGCAGGCAACCGGGTCTACGACGTTGCCGTATCCTTGAGCCCCGCTTACCGCGAAAGCCCGGCGCAAGTGGGATCGTTGCCCCTGCGCAATCCGCAAGGCGTGGCGGTTGCGCTTAAACAACTGGCCGATATTGTGCAATCCACTGGCCGCTATCAGATTCAACACACCGGCGGGCAGCGCCTGCAAACGGTTGCATCCGGCGTGCGCGGGCGGACAGTCGGCGATTTTGTCGCGGAGGCGCAAAAGCGGATCAAACAGGAAGTGGTTTTCCCCAACGGCACGTATGCGGTATTCGCCGGTGAAGCGCAGGCGCGGGTGCAGTCGCAGCATGATTTGCTGGTTAACACCGCCCTGGCGGGAATCGGCATTCTGCTACTGCTGTTCGTGGCCTTGCGCAGCACGCGCGCGCTGCTGCTGGTTCTGGTGAACCTGCCGTTTGCGCTGGTCGGTGGCGTGGTGACGGTGCTGATCACCGGCGGCAATCTGACGCTGGGTTCCTCGGTCGGCTTTGTCACTTTGTTCGGCATTACCTTGCGCAACTCGATCATGCTGATTTCCCATTATCAGCATCTGGTAAATCGGGAAGGCATGGTTTGGGGAGCGGATACGGCGAGGCGTGGCGCATCCGAGCGGTTGACGCCGATTTTGATGACCGCCCTGGTCACGGCATTGGGGCTTTTGCCGCTGGCAATATACAGTGGTGCGCCTGGAAATGAAATTGAAGGGCCGATGGCGGTCGTCATTCTCGGCGGGCTGATTACGTCGACTGTTTTGAATCTGCTGGTGCTGCCGACACTGGCTTTGCGTTTTGGACACTTTGGGCGCTTTGAGAAAATGACAAATGAAATTGGCTCTAACTCCCTCTAACTCCTTTTGATATGAAGAGACGTTCTTTGCAACGGCACTTGTCGCTCATGTTGGGTGGCGCCATTTTGCTGGCGGGTCTGACGGCGGCAACGGCCTCGTTTTTCCTCGCGTATTCGGAAGCCAGGGAATTCCAGGATGACATGCTGCGGCAGATCGCTACGTTGAGCACAGGAGGCGCCGCCGAATCTTCTCTGGCGTGGCCGCGGCGCCAGAACGCCGGGGTCGGCGCTCTCAGCGACCCGGAGTCACGCATCGTGATTCTCCATCTGCCTGATGATCCGCGCCCCGCCTGGCTTTCCGGCGACCTTGCGGCGGGTTTTCATACGCTCAACACGGCGTCCGAACGCCTGCGGGTGTTCATCCGCGACACGCCGCCAGGACAACGCACCGTGGTTACCCAACCCACCGATGCGCGTGACGAGATCGCCATCGACAGCGCGTTGCGCACGCTGATTCCTTTGCTGCTGTTGTTGCCTCTGCTGGCGTGGCTGATTGTGCGTATTGTGCGGAGCGAGCTGGCCCCGATCACCCGGCTTTCCAGGCGTCTGGACGAGCAGCCGGCGGATCGGCCCGAGCCTGTGCCGGACCCCGGCCTGCCGGAAGAGATCACGCCCTTCGTACAAGCCATCAACCGCCTGCTGGAACGGGTGAATCAATTGATGGCGCAACAGCGGCGCTTCATCGCCGACGCGGCCCATGAGCTCCGCAGCCCGCTCACCGCGTTATCGGTGCAGGCGCAGAACCTGCGCCAGGCCGACTCTCTGGACAGCCTGCGCGACCGCGTGACGCCGCTACAGGAAGGAATCGAACGCGCGCGGCATTTGACCGAGCAACTCCTCAACCTTGCCAGAACTCAAGCCGGCGCCAGCGGGGCGGTGGAGGTCAGTCTCTCGGCGCTGGTGCGCGAATTGATTGCTGAATATCTACCCTTGGCCGAGGACAAAAACATCGACCTGGGGCTGGAGGAAAGCACGCCCCTCCCGGTACGCGCCGCGCCGGATGCGCTGCGGCTGATTATTAAAAATGCGCTGGAAAATGCCTTGAAATACACGCCAGCGGGCGGGGAAGTGACGATCCGGCTCCTGTCGGATCACACCCACGCCGTTATCGAAGTGGTCGATAACGGTCCGGGAATTCCCGCTTCCGAACGCGCGTGTGTCTTCGATGCGTTCTACCGGATACCCGGTGCAAGCGGTGCAGGCAGCGGTCTCGGGCTGACAATCGCACGGGAAGCCGCGATGCGTCTGGGCGGCGTTGTGAGCTTGCACGAACGACCGGAAGGATGCGGCCTGGTCTTCCGTTACCGGCAAGAGAGGAAGAGGTGATTTGCACACCGGATTCCGGATACCCGCTTATTCCATTTCCAAATCAACCGTGACTTTGTCGACTTCGCCTTGCCGTGCTAATCGCACTGTCTTCGGCTCGTCTTCGCGTCACAATTGATTTGGAAATGGAATAAAATTACCGTATGCGCCGTAGCCCACCTTCCGCCGCCCTGCCGGGGCCGCCCCTCGCCGAACCGCAAGCCTGGAAAACCATCAAGTCGCTGCTGCCTTATCTGCTGGCGTGGAAGGGTCGCGTCGCTTTTGCGCTGGCCTGCCTGATCTGCGCCAAGCTGGCGAATGTGGCGGTGCCGCTGATCTTCAAGGACATCATTGATACTCTCGGCGTGCCAGCCGACAAGGCAATGTTGCTTGCACCCCCGCAGGATCTTAGGGTGCTGGTGCCGCTAGGCTTGGTGGCGGCTTACGGCGCGCTGCGCTTTTCGACTTCGCTGTTCACCGAATTGCGCGAGCTGATCTTCGCTCGCGTCACCCAGCGCGCGGTGCGCACTATCTCGCTGCAGGTGTTCGAGCACTTGCACGCGCTTTCGCTGCGCTTCCACCTGGAGCGGCAAACCGGCGGGCTGACGCGCGACATCGAACGCGGCACGCGCGCCATCAGCTCATTGATCAGCTATACCCTGTATTCGATCCTGCCGACGCTGGTGGAAATTTCGCTGGTGCTGGGCATCCTGCTGTTCAAATACGAAATCAGCTTTGCCCTGATCACCGTCGGCGCGCTGATCATTTATATCGTCCTCACCATCACCATCACCAACTGGC
>JACQAO010000035.1 GCA_016194935.1 Betaproteobacteria bacterium | reverse complement strand
TGAACTCCACCATCGACAGACCTTCTTGAAACTGCACGTGATTGATCGACATTTCGCATCTCCTCAGCAAAGATGCTTCTATTATCAGTATCCTACTGGCTCACTACGTGAGCCTGCTGAGGTAGGGGGCTAATCAAGATGATTATTACGCCACGGTTATTAGCGGCGTCATGGCCAGCGGGTTGGAAGGCGAAGCGGATATTCCGTTGGCCCCAGGTTCATACTGGTTTCAAAAAGCAAAAGAGCGGCATGTGACGAAATGCTTGTCAGCCAACGAGTGCGTGTTCTTCCAGTCACAGACGGGGAAGGCCGATTTCCTGGTCAGCAAATAATCTGGCATATCACGCCAAGTGACCGCGGGATTTGGACATATTCCAAGCTCGACGATTCAACCCGCGGTCACTTCGAAAAATGGAGGAGAAACACACATGAATCCTGCAACAAAACCCGAGCTGTACTGGCTGGTGCTCACCTCTATGATGACGGCAATAATTTTCCTGCCTTATATTCTCAACCGGATGAAGGAACATGGCGTCTGGCCCGCCATCTATAACCCTCAACCCGATGTACGTCCCAAGGCGCAGTGGGCCGAACGGCTGATGCGGGCTCACAGCAACGCGGTGGAGAATCTGGTAGTGTTCGCTCCCCTGGTATTGGCGCTACAGATCACCGGCATGAACACCGCAACAACCGCCAGCGCCAGCATGGCGTATTTTTTCGCGCGCCTTGCGCACATACTGTTGTATACCTTCGCGGTTCCCGTATTGAGGACAGTGGTGTTTCTGGTCGGCTTTGGCTGCCAGATGACGTTGGGCTTGACCTTGCTGAATCTTATCTGAAAAGGAGCAAAACTCATGTCTCTACAAACGCCGGTTTGTGTCGTCGTTGGTGTCGGCGCCGGCAACGGCGCGGCATTCGCCCGGCGCTTCACGACAGCGGGCTACCGGGTCGCGCTGCTGTCGCGTAGCGGGCAGGTGACCCGGCAGCTTGCAGCCGAACTCGATGGTGCGCGCGCTTACGACTGCGATGTTACGGATGCCGCTTCGGTCGAACGGACGTTCGGCGCGATTCGATCAGAACTTGGTGAAGTGGATGTACTGATTCATAACCCCGGATCCGGCGTGTGGGGCAACGTGGAAGACATCACCCCCGGGGATTTTGAGGCGAGCTGGAAAACCAATGCGCTGGGCGGGTTGCTCGTGGCGCAGCAGGTGATTCCGGTCATGAAGAAGAACCGGCGCGGCAGCATCGTTTTCATCGGCGCCACCGCATCACGGCGCGGCGGTGCGAAAACGGCGGCCTTTGCACCGGCCAAGGCGGCGCAAAAAAGCCTGGCCGAGTCGATGGCGCGGCATCTCTGGCCGGCAGGTGTGCATGTTGCACTGGTGCTGGTGGATGGCGTGATCGACAGTCCGGCTTCACGCAAGAGAATGCCGGACAAGCCGGAGAGTTTTTTTGCGCAGCCGAGCGCCATCGCCGATCAAGTATTCAACCTCGTCCAGCAAAAATCTTCGGCCTGGACATTCGAGCTCGAGGTGCGGCCATTCGCGGAAGTCTGGTAGGGCCTCATGCCTATCGCCGGTTGTGCCTCGAGCAAGCTGCCTGTTCTTCAAGCCGCCTGATGAGCCGCCAGTGCGGGATGACCTTGTGCATGGCCGTTACGCTTGACAATTTAATACCGTAAATATATAGTATACGTTACTTATCATGTGATAACAACTGAAGAAATTGAAACAAGACAGTCTCGGTTTTCTGTTGGCAGACGTTTCCCGTCTGCTGCGCCGAACCTTCAAGCAACGCCTGGAAGGAAGCTCCCTCACACTGGCACAGGCGCGGGCGCTCATGCATGTGTTCCGCAACGAGGGTGTTCGCCAAGTTGACCTGGCGGAAATGCTGGAAGTCCAGCCTATCACGCTCGCCCGGTTGGTTGATCATCTGGAAGATGCAGGATTAGTCGAGCGTCGTCCTGATCCTGTTGATCGGCGGGCCTATCAGGTGTATCTGACACAGGCCTCCGCGCCTCACCTGACAGCAATCAAACAGGTTGTTGCCGGGATTCACGCGGATGTCCTGCGCGATCTCGACAAACAACAGGTTGCCATCGTCTTCTCTGCTTTGCACAAGATGCGCGATAACCTCGCCCGCGGTGACTAACCGCGAAACAACGCTATACACGGAGTCACTTGTTCATGAGTAATACACTCACCAGCAACGAAACATCAACCGTTGGAATCACACAGCAGCGCAGCGTGAAACGCTTGATCCTGCTGGTTGTAGTGCCATTGATTGCCGTATTTGCAGGCGGGGTTGCGTACCTCAAGGGCGGGCGCTATGTCGAAACGGACAATGCCTATGTCAAGGCGGATAAAGTGCCAATCAGTGCTGAAGTGTCGGGGCCGGTCAAAGAAGTACTGGTTGCTGAAAATCAGGCTGTTGTGGCCGGTCAACCGTTGTTTAGACTCGATTCCACGCCGTTTCAGGAAGCAGTAGCCAAAGCCGAGGCAAAATTGGCGCAGGTGCGCAGCGACCTGGCAGCGCTCAAGGCGAGTTACCGCGAGAAGCAGGCTGAAATTACCCTGGCACGCACCAAACTCGTCTTTGCCCAGAAGGAGCAACGGCGCCAGGCGGATTTGGTGGCAAAGCATTTCATTTCTGCATCCAGGTTCGACGATGCCAGGCAAAGCGCTGATCTGGCTGGACAGCAGATCAGTGCCCTGGAACAGGATCTGAAGCGTATCGCGGCAACGCTGGGTGGCAGTGTTGATACTCCGGTAGAGCTCCAGCCGAGTTATCGCATTGCAATGGCTGAGTTGGCGCAAGCCAGGCTCGATCTGGCGCGGGTGGAGGTACGCGCCCCGTTGCCCGGCATCGTGAGCAAGCCGCCCAAGCCCGGACAATATGTCACCACAGGCGCAATCGCACTGGTTCTGGTGGCCAACCGTAATGTGTGGATTGAAGCCAACTTTACCGAAACGGACCTCACTTATGTTCATCCGGGCCAGCCGGTCACCGTCCATGTTGATACCTACCCCGGCGTGACATGGAAAGGCGTGGTGGGCAGCCTGAGCCCGGCCACAGGAACAGAGTTCTCGGTCATCCCGGCTCAGAATGCCACTGGCAACTGGGTCAAGATCGCCCAACGGATACCTGTGCGCATCCAGATTGAGTCCGCATTCAACATGCCGCAACTCCGCGCAGGCCTGAGCACCGACGTAGAAATCGACACCGGCCGCCACCGTCGTGTGTTCGGATTTTCACTCTGAGGCCGAACAATGGCTGTCACCCAGATAGCCGCACATCCAGGCAGCGTGCATCGCGGCTTCGTCACCGTGTCGGTCATGCTGGCGACCATCATGCAGGCACTGGACACTACCATCGCCAACGTAGCACTACCGCACATGCAGGGCACAATGAGTGCGACGCAAGATCAGATTTCGTGGGTGCTCACCTCCTACATTGTGGCAGCGGCCATCTTTATGCCCCTAACCGGTTTTCTCTCGGCGCGTCTGGGGCGCAAACGCGTTTTTATGTGGTCGGTGGTGGGTTTCACGCTGGCCTCGATGCTGTGCGGAGCTGCGCAGAATTTGACGCAGATCGTTCTGTTCCGTCTGTTGCAAGGGGTGTTTGGAGCGAGCCTTGTTCCGCTGTCGCAAGCCGTGTTGCTTGATACCTATCCACGCGAGCGCCATGGGTCTGCGATGGCGATGTGGGGCGTGGGGGTGATGGTGGGGCCGATTCTTGGCCCATCTCTTGGCGGCTGGCTGACTGAGTATTACAGTTGGCGTTGGGTGTTCTACATCAACTTGCCATTTGGTCTGCTGGCCTGGTTCGGTTTGGCGGCGTTCCTGCATGAAGCGCCGATTGACCGCGCACGGCGCTTCGATATGTTCGGCTTTGCCCTGCTCAGCATTGGCCTCGGTGCGCTCCAGATGATGCTGGATCGCGGTGAGTCGCTTGACTGGTTCGCCAGCCGGGAAGTGTTATTCGAAGCGATGCTGGCTGGTTCGGCACTCTACCTTTTCATTGCGCACATCTTCACGCATGAGCACCCGTTTATCGAACCAGGCCTGTTCAGGGATCGCAACTTCAGCGTCGGCCTGATATTCATCTTCATCGTAGGCATCATTCTGCTCGCCACCATGGCTTTACTACCGCCGTTTCTGCAGAACCTGATGGGCTACCCGGTGATTGACGTCGGCTACCTGCTGGCGCCGCGTGGTGTAGGCACCATGCTCGCCATGATTATGGTGGGCAAGCTGTCGGGCAAGGTCGATGTGCGTAGCATGATCTTCCTGGGTCTCGTCCTGACCAGTCTTTCCCTGTGGGAAATGACGCGCTTCAACACCGACACCCCCGGCTGGGACATTGTACGTACCGGTGTCACGCAGGGACTAGGCTTGGGTTTTATTTTTGTGCCGCTGTCCACAATCACTTTCGCAACCTTGGAGCCGCGCTACAGAAATGAAGGCACAGCGCTGTTCAGCCTGATGCGCAACATCGGCAGCAGTATCGGAATTTCGGTAGTGATTACCTATCTTGCACAACGCACACAGATTAATCATGCAGCCTTCGCCAACTACATCAACCCATTCAGCCTGGCTCTCAAACAGGCAGTTGAAGTTGATGCCTACAATCTGACCACGCCCGGAGGACTAGCAGCAATCAATGGCGAGGTTACCCGCCAGGCGGCAACACTTGCATACTTGCAGGATTTTTTGCTGATGATGTGGATCTCGCTGGCTGCAATTCCCATGATCCTGTTACTGCGGATACCTGCGAATAAGGCGGTAGCAAACGGGGCTCCGGTGGTGGTAGAGTGACATTTTATTTGTCCTTTCCCTTCCTTTGACGCACTGCCCTGTCGCATGTTAGAGGCCGCACGGAAGTATCTTGCGTAGTGTAAAGTGTGATTATTGCAAGCCAGATTCAACAAAGGGAGTGAGCAGATTGAGTGGAGCAGGCGCATGACAATCACACCGAGCGATCTTGTCAAGGATATTGGCGGCCTGGTGACTTTGCCGGATGTGTATCTGCGCATCAGCCGCTTGATTGACGATCCCAATAGTTCAGCCAACGACATCGCCAAAGTTGTCAGTCAGGATCCTTCCTTTACAGTACGTTTGTTGCGAGTCGCCAACAGCAGCCTTTACAATTTTTCGTCGGCGGTTGGCACGGTTGCCAGGGCCGTCGCCATCATCGGCACCAGCCAGGTGCGCAGCCTGGCGCTGTCGATGTCGATTGCCAGCAGTTTCGACGGTCTGCCGAACACATTGGTGTCGATGAAAAATTTCTGGCGCCATAGTCTTTTTTGCGCCCTGATCGCGCGGCATCTGGCAAAACAGGCGCGCCGCTGTGATCCGGATACGGTGTTTACCGCCGGCCTGCTGCATGACATCGGCGAGCTGGTCATCTTCAACCGCATGCCCAAGCAGGCTGAACAAGCGCTGCAGGCAATCCTCGACAGCCAGGACGAACTGCCGGTTTATCTGGCGGAGCGCCAGGTGATCGGTTTCAGCCACAGCGAAGTGGGCGGAGAAATGGCCCGCCAATGGAATTTGCCGCCGCTGCTGGAAGAATGCATTGCCTTTCATCACGATATTGCTGCGGCCAAGCGGCATCCGCGGGAAGTGGCCCTGGTTCATCTGGCGAACATATTCGCGCTGATGGCTGAACTCGATACGCTCGATTTGGCCGATTTGCCACCCATCGACCCGCTTGCCTGGGAGCTTACCGGCCTGGATGCGGAATGCGTGGAGCCCGCAGTACGCGAGGCGCAGGCGGAAATCGAAGCGGTCGAAAAACTATTTACTTGAACAAGATGTCATTCAGATAAAGCTGAATTCAATGGCGCTATCCTCGGAATCGTCCCGTCCCAAACCGCCTCTCGTACTGCCTGGGTTCGAGCATGTTAAACGCTCGTGGAATGCCACTTATGCAGCCTACGCGGCGCGTATCCTGCCGGGCGAATACTATGTGACGAAATCCCAGGAGGGGGTATATACCACCCTCGGCTCGTGCATTTCGGCGTGCATACGCGACCGGATATCCGGCATCGGCGGAATGAACCATTTCATGCTGCCTGCGTCCGGCAAGGATGAGTCGACTACCTGGACCGCTACCGGCCTGGGAGCGGCTACGCGCTATGGCAATTTCGCCATGGAGCACTTGATCAACGTTATTTTGCGCAACGGCGGCGTCCGCGGCAATCTGGAAGTGAAAATCTTTGGCGGCGGTCGCATACTGGAAAATATGACCGATGTCGGTAACCGTAATATCGCCTTCGTCCGCGATTACTTGAAGACAGAATCGCTGAGAGTTGTTGCCGAGGACGTGGGGGATGTTTTTCCTCGAATGGTGGTGTACTTTCCGGCAACCGGCACGGTTAAGGTGAAGCGTTTGCGCTCGCTGCATAACAATGTCATCGTCAATCAGGAAAAAGCCTATATCGACACCATCGTCGATAAACCGGTTTCCGGGGATATCGAGCTGTTCTAACTGCTCACATCATCCGTTTAGCCGGGCCTTCAGGAAGTCGATAAACACGCGCACCTTGAGCGGTACATAGGAGCGTGTCGGGTACACCAGCCACGCCGCCGAATTGAAGTTTGTGGCGCTGACCTCCCACTGCGGGAACACATCGACGAGCTTGCCGGCCAGGATATCCTCTTCCACCAGCCACACCGGCAACAGCGTCAAGCCCATTCCGGCAAGCGCGCATTGTTGCAGGCCAAGCGCATTGGTCACCAGCAATTTTCCATGCACCGGCACTTCGCTCAAAACACCTTTCCTGTTTCTGAAAATCCATAGAGACCGGTATCCGGCTATCGGAAACAACAGGCAATTGTGATGGCCGACGTGCTCGGGTTTTTTCGGCGCGCCGTATTTGCCCAGGTAAGCCGGGCTGGCCACCACGCGGTAACGCGTTTGCATCAGAAGTTGCGCCACCATATTGGAGTCGGTCAGCATACCCAGCCGGATAGCGATGTCAATGCGTTCGGCCAACAGATCGACGACCGTATCGGTAAGCATGAGGTCCACGGTTAAGTCCGGATACTGCGCGGCAAAGGCCGGGATCAACGGCAATATGCGCTTCAGCCCAAACGAGTTGGATGCGGTTACACGCAGAGTACCTTTGACCTGGCTGGAAGCTTCTGCGGCTGCATCGCGGGCGTGCCTGATTTCTTCCAGCAGCGGTTCGATGCGCTCGAAGTACAGGCTGCCTGCCTCGGTCAGAGTTAGCTGGCGGGTGGTGCGTTGAAACAGCCTGACGTCAAGTTCAGCTTCGAGCGCAGCGATGACGCGGGAAACGGAAGAGGGGTCGACGTTCTGGTCACGCGCGGCTGCAGCAAAGCTGCCTTGCCGAACGACGACGGCAAACATTTCGAGCGATTTGGTGTCCATGCGGAATCAGCAACCGAGGGGCCGATGGTGCGAGAACCCTCTAATTTGATTAATGCGGAATCTGCATTATATCCATGAGAAATGAACTCTGTATTGCTTAAATGGCAATAGATAAAGTGGCGACGCTGAAAGCTAAACCCCATATCAACTCAAGGACGCAAATCATGAAAATTCTAAATTCAACTGCGCTGGTCACCGGCGCCAACCGCGGCATAGGCCGCGAGCTGGTTGTGGCGCTATTGAAATCCGGCGCGAAAAGGGTCTACGCCGGCGCGCGTGATGTGAAAACGCTGGAGACAATTAAACAACTGGACCCCGCTCGCGTAATTCCCCTGCTTCTCGATGTTACCAACCAGGAATTGATCGATACCAGCGTCAAAGTGGCGCCTGACGTAAATCTGCTTTTCAACAATGCCGGAATACTCGAGTTTGGCGGCATCCTTGAAGTGCCTGCGGACAAAATTGTGCGGCAATTTGGAACAAATTTTCATGGCAAGCTGAATATGGCGCGCGCCTTTGCACCCATCATTGAAGCCAATGGCGGCGGCGCCATCGTCAATGTCCTGACACTGGTGGCGCTGGCCAGCATGCCGGGACTATCTGCCTACAACGCTTCAAAAGCTGCGGCCTGGTCGATGACCCAATCGCTGCGGGCTGCGCTATCGGCGAAGGGCATTGCAGTCTTCGGCGTGTTTCCGGGCGCGGTGGATACGGATATGCTGGCTGGTGTGGATATGCCCAAGACCAGCCCGGCGGTTATTGCCGCCGCCATCATGCAGGGGATTGAGTCGGGCCTTGAGGATATTTTTCCCGACCCGATGTCGACCCAGCTTTATGCGGCATGGAAGCTGGATCACAAAGCCGTCGAAAAACAATTTGCGACCATGTGAAGGGTCTGATTATGCCTGCCATCATGGTTACAGTCGCCAGTTTCGCCCCGGGCGGAGCAGAACACTATGCGCGATACGCAGCCGGCGTGCTGCCATTGCTGAGCAAGGCTCAAGTCAAGTTGCGCGAACGTCTGGAAGGTCGTGAGGCTTTAGTCGGCAGCGATTTTCCGGACCTCGTTGCAGTCATGGAATTCCCGGATGAAGCGACGATGAGGTTCTTTTTGTCCAGCAAGGAATATCAGGCGTTGATTCCCCATCGGGAAAAGGCGTTCAGCATGTTGCGCACCTTTTCCTGCGTAGCCTTGTAAGGGATTTTAATTACAGATATACTATATCCGAATTATCTGTTAATCTTCGGGTCATGGCTACTTTCGGCAAAGGTGTGGAGTACGCGCTGCATTGCTTACTGTATTTGATCGACCCGCCCGGCGGGACGACAATCACAGTCGGCGATGTCGCAAAGTTCCAGGGGGTTTCCGCAACCTACCTGGCCAAGATATTCACCAAGCTTAAAAAAGCGGATTTGGTGCGTTCCTCCATCGGCGCCCAGGGCGGTTATGAACTGGCGCGGCCCGCCGATCAGATCAGTTTTTGGGATGTGGTGGTGGCCGTGGAAGGCAAGATCAACCTTTTCGAATGCAGAAACATTCGGGCGTGCAGCGCCCTGCATCGGGACAAAAAAGTTAAACCTGACTGGCTGGCCTCCGGCCCCTGTGAAATCCATAAGGTCATGATGGATGTTGAGGATCAGATTAAAGCAGCACTCCAGAAAAAAACCCTGGCCTGGTTGTCCAGGGAAGTTGGAAAAAAAATTCCCAAGCAGGAAATGGAGAGAGTTGCCCGGTGGTTTTTTCATGGGGAAGCGCGTAGTTAATTTTTTTTGAATTTTTTTCAATTTAATTGCGATAATGGTTATCTGTTTTATCTTTAAAGGAGAATGGAAATGCAAAATCTGGTCATCATCGGCGGCGGCTTCGCCGGATTCTGGAGCGCCATGAGTGCCGCCAGGCAAGCGCGTGAGCTGGGCAAGTCCGGCGAGTTGAAAATTATCCTGATTTCGAAAGACGAATATCACGCGATCAGGCCGCGTTTCTACGAGAGTGATCTGGCAAGCATGCGAGTGCCGATCAAAAACTATCTTGCACCTCTGGGAATCGATCTGATCGTAGGAGAGGTGAGCGGGGTCGATACGCAAAACAGGCGGATCTCCATAACCAACAGAGCGGATGAGATTCGCTATGATGCATTGATCCTGGCAGCGGGAAGCCGATTACGAACCAAAGGTATCCCCGGTATCGAGTTGGCTTTCAATGTTGACACTTTTGTCGATGCCAGCAAGTTGGATCAACACCTGAACAAGCTGGCGGACGCCCGCTTTGCCACCTTGGCATCGAGGAGTTTTGTCGTCGTCGGCGGCGGGTTTACCGGGCTTGAAGCGATTACTTCTTTGCCCCAACGGGTCAGAGCGCTGGCGCCTGAGGTGACCGGTTTCAGGTTTTTTCTGGTTGAGCGAGCCAGGGAGATTGCACCGAATTATTCGCCCGATGGCCGACGCTATATCGTGGAACAACTTGGGAAAGCGGAGATTCAGATATTGCCGGGTGAAGAGGTAACGAGCATTGCTGCCGGTAAGATCGTCCTGAAATCCGGCAAATCGCTGGAAACCGATACGGTGATATGGACGACCGGGTTGGAGGCCAGCCCCCTGACGGCAAGTTTCGACGGCGAACGCGACGAGCTCGGACGTCTTTGCGTGGATAGTCATTTGCGTCTCCCGGCCTGCAGCAATGTTTTCATTGCCGGCGATGTTGCCAGGGTTTTGGCGGATCAACACAACCATGCGCTGATGTCCTGCCAGCATGCCATGCCGCAAGGCAAGTTCGCCGGACACAATGCCGTCAATCAAATGTTTGGCGAACAACTGCTGGCCTATTCGCAACCGAGATACAACACTTGCCTGGACTTGGGGCCCGAAAACGCCTTGCTTACCACGGGTTGGGAACGCAATGTTAAGATGTCTGGGGTCGATGCGAAAAGCTTGAAAAATCAAATCGTGACCCAGTGGATTTATCCGAAGGAAGACGTGGAAAGCAACCTCAAAATGTCTACGCCGGAAGTCCTGATGCAATAAGCAGCGCCGTCCGCCGGCATACAACGCTCACACTCAGAGGGAGGATCGCCAAATCATGCTGAACCCGGGAAAAATAATTCGCAACACCTTCGCCGCTATTCTGTTGCTCACTTTGGCCGCCTGTGCGACCCAGCCTACCGCACCTGCTCCGGCTACGCGCCTTTATGTGTTTAACTGCGGCGCCATTGATGTTCTGGATATTTCAGTGTTCCAGCCCGGTATCGGCAAGGGCGAGCACAAAACGCTCACTGACTCATGCTATCTGGTGGTGCATCCCAAAGGTACGCTGATGTGGGACGCCGGCCTTCCCGATGCACTGGCGCAGAAACCGGAAGGCGTCACGTTCATGAACACTTTTGTATTGCGGGTAACCAGGACACTGGCTTCCCAACTCCAGCAGATAGGCTACGCGCCGGATAAAATTACTTATCTCGGCATCTCGCATATGCACGGCGACCACATCGGCAATGCCGGTCTGTTTCCCCAGGCCACGCTGCTGATGCAAAAAGAGGAATATGCCGCAGCCTTCGGGCCTGAGCCGGGCAAGTATGGTTTTGATCCTGCCGGCTATCCGACCCTGCGCGCCAATCCCGTTAAGCAGCTTGAAGGGGACTACGATGTCTTCGGCGACGGTACGGTGGTCATCAAGCGCATGGTAGGGCATACCCCGGGCCATCAAGCCTTGTTTGTCAAACTCCGCAATACCGGAAATATTCTCCTCTCCGGGGATCTGGCGCACTACACTGATAACTGGCTGCACAAACGGGTACCCAGCTTCAACTTCGACAAGGCGCAGTCGATCAAAAGCATGGAAGAGGCCGAGCAATTCATTAAGGCGAATCATGCTGTGCTGTGGATTCAGCATGATCTGGAACAGAACGCCGGGATCAAGCACGTACCGGCTTACTATGATTGAGCGGGATGGCGTGAGCTGCGCGGGCAGCGCGGCTCACGCCTGCGGCAGCACGATCACTTTGCCCATTACCTGACGACCGGCCAATCGCGCCATGGCGGCGGTTGCGCCAACAAGCGGCACGCGCTCGCTGATATGCGGCGTGACTTTGCCGGCGGCGAACCACTCCAGCAATTGTTTGACATTATCGAGGTGTTGCCGGGGATGATGCTTGACAGACTCACCCCAATACACGCCGATCAGTGAACGCTCCTTGAGAAGCAGGTGATTGATGGCGATTTTCGGGATGTCACCGGCGGCGAACCCGACCACCAGCAGTCGTCCGCCCCAGGCCAGCGAACGAATGGCGGGCTCGGTGTAAGCCCCCCCGACCGGATCGTAGACCACATCAACACCTTGCTTGCCGGTGATATCGTCGATGCGCTCGCGCAGATTTTCGCTGGCATAGTTGATCACTGCATCTGCGCCCAATTGTTTGCATAGCGCCAGTTTGGCTTCGCTCGATGCGGCGGCGATGACGCGCGCGCCCAGGGCTTTGCCGATTTCAATGGCGGCCACGCCGACGCCGCCGGCCGCGCCCAGCACCAGCAGGGTTTCGCCGGCCTGCAACCGGCCGCAATCACGCAGGCCGTGCAACGATGTGCAGTAGGTCAGGACGAACCCGGCGCCGCTGTCGAAATCCATGCCCTGCGGCAAGAGCATGATGCGCGTAGCATCCGCCACGGCCTGTTCTGCAAAGCCGCCCAGGCCATAGGCGATCACCTGGTCGCCGACCTTGCAGTTGCGCACTTCGGCGCCAACTTCTGCGACGATGCCGGCGAACTCAGCACCCGGCACGAACGGCAGCGGCGGCTTGACCTGGTACAAACCCTGCACCATCAGCGCATCGGGAAAATTCAGCGCGGCGGCTTTGATGTCGATGAGTACCTGATGCGGCCCAGGTCGAGGCGCGGCAACCTCCTGCACGGTGAGTTGTTCGAGTGGCCCAAAGGCGGTGCACAGCAAGGCTTTCATGCAGCGATTCTCCTGGATTACATATTGTTCAGCCGAGCGGCGTCGGATTGCGTTGCTGCATGATGTCATCCATGCGCAACTGGATGGCGTGGTTGATCTTGCGGTGGGGAATCACATAGAAGCGCTGCGCGGCGACCGCCTCAAACACCGCATCGGCCATGTCATCGGCGGATTTGCGGCCAGCGGTGACAGCGCTGGCCATGCGTTCCTCATAGCCTCGGGAGACTTCAGAGATTTCACCGGCAACGCCGAAGCGCGCCTGCCGGTTGCGACCGGATTGATGGATAGCGGTCGGCACCCAGGCCGGACACAGCACCGAAACACCGACTTTCGCCTGGAGCGCGGCGAGCTCGCTGTATAGCGTCTCCGAGAGCGTTACCACGCCGTGTTTGCTGACATTGTAGGCAGCCATTCCCTGCGTCGAGGAGAGGCCGGCGGCGGATGCGGTATTAACGATGTGACCGCCGTCAGCCTGTTTCAGCATGCGCGGCAGAAAGTGACGGATACCGTGGATCACGCTCCACAGGTTGACGCCCAGTTGCCACTCCCAATCCTGCAACGTATGTTCCCAGGTCACGCGCGCCAGCCCGACACCGGCGTTATTGCAGAGCAGGTGCACCGCGCCGAAACGCTGGAATGCGTCGTCAGCCATGCGGCCAATGTCCTCGTCGCGGCTGACATCCAGCGTGTGCAGCGACAGGCGCTCTGCGGCGATGGACAGTGCGGCGGCGGCGGTGGCAAGTTTTTCGCCTTCGATGTCGGCCAGCACCAGCCGCATTCCCTCCCGTGCGCCGCGCTGCGCCAGAGCCAGGCCGATGCCGCTGGCGGCCCCGGTAATGACAGCAGTCTTGTCGCGTAAATCCTGCATGGTTTCTCCTTTTACCGGGAAGATAGCATGAAAAGAAACCGCGCAAGTTCGCAACATCTTTTTACAAAAACTTGCGGTCATGAAGTAATTCATCAACGTCCGCCGCGTCTAATGAAGGTGCAGAAAATCCCGTCGCAAAATCAATCCCGCCAACCTGGGGAATTCAAGGAAACTCACCGTGAGGCTACTGAAACTGATATTGGTGATCATGCTGCTTAGCGCATCGGTACCTGGTTATGCGTGGGAAGAACATGGTCGTGATCATGAAAGGCATCATCGGCACTTCAATGCACACGTGGACGTGGTGATCACGCCGTACTGGCGGCCCTGGTATCCCCCGGTGCAGTATTACTACCGGCCCTATTATCCGCCTGTCATTATTGAGCGCGCCAGCGCACCGATCTATGTCGAACAGTCTGCGCCGCCCGCGCCGCCGATCAACTACTGGTACTACTGCGACGGCTCGAAGACTTACTACCCCTATGTGCAGGAGTGTCCCGGCGGCTGGCGCAAGGTGCCGCCACAACCTCCGGTCAGCCCCGGTTTAAGGAATTACCCATGAAGATTTTTCTTGCATTGCTTGGCGGGCTGCTTATCAGCACAAGCGGAATGGCGCAGCTTGTCCAGCCCGACATCCTCATCAGGAACGTGACCAACGAAGTACTCGGCATCGTTCGCAAGGACAAGGAGATTCAGTCCGGGGACATGAACAAAGCCATGAATCTGGTCGAGACCAGGGTGTTGCCGATTTTCGATTTCACCCGCATGACCCAGTTAGCCATGGGCCGCGATTGGCGGCAGGCGGATGCCGCCCAGCAAAAAATGCTGACGGATGAGTTTCGTACTTTGCTGATACGCACTTATTCAAAAGCCCTGGCTGAATACAAGAACCAATCGATCGACTTCAAGCCTTTTGCCATGAAAACCGGTGACACCGACGTCACGGTACGCACGCAAATCAGGCAATCCGACGCTGGCCAGCCCATCGAGCTTGACTATGCGCTGGAAAAATCCGCAGCCGGCTGGAAGGTCTATGACATTGAAATTGCTGGAATCAGCATCGTCACCAATTATCGTGATTACTTCTCCAGCGCGGTGCGCAACAATGGCGTCGATGGGCTGATCAAGGCCTTGCAGACAAAGAACAAGTCTTGATGGGCGCTAACCTTCGTACTGTCATGCACTCACAATGGACTCCAGCACCCAGTCTGTCAGGCTCGCTGGCGCTTGCTGTAGCGCTGCTCGCCAGCTGCGGCGCCAGTACGCCGCCAGGAGCAGACGAGACACAGATCAAGCAGTTTACCGGCAAGGGATATTTTGCAGATGACCAGTACAGCATTGCCACCAGCTTTTCATCCTGGCAGAGCGCCAATACTGAATACGAGATTGCCCTGACGGTGCCTTCCCAATCGGGTCCGTATCCCTTGTTGATCTATCTCCCAGCGTTGGGTGAGAACCGCATGGCCGGAGAAACCTGGCGCACCACATGGGCCCGCGCCGGTTACGCCGTGCTGTGCTTGCAGCCGCTGGCGGAAGACGCCAGGGCCTGGTCGGCGTCGTCATTATCCTGGCGCGCGGGCCAGGATGATTTTGCGTCACAAGCGCGCGAGCGATATTCCGGCAGAGTCATGTCGGATCGCCTGCAGGCACTGAACGCAATCCTGCAAGAACTGGCGCGCCATCAGTCGACCAGTGAAACACCTTTCGACCGGATCGACCTGGAAAAAACAGCATTGGCCGGCTTTGATCTGGGCGCCTATACCGCCATGTTCGTTGCTGGAGAACATCCATCGAACCTGGTTATGACGAAATTTCCGGTGACGATTCGGGCAGTCATTGCCTTGAATCCCTATGCCAGGTTTACCGATCCCGACCTTGAAAACCGTTATCGATCCATGGCAATGCCGGTACTCTCGATCACCAGTGACAGCGAGGCCGTGGCAACGGATTCGGTCGCCAATCCCGGGCAGTATCAAGCGCCTTATGCACACATGCCGGCGGGGGATAAGTATCTGGCCGTGCTTGCGGGTATTCCGCATGGCGCTTTCAGCGGAGGAACTTCGCCGGGCTTCGACGTGCTGCCAACACCCACCGCACAGGCCATGGCGGTTGCAGCGATACAGAGTATTTCGACCGCGTTTCTGGATTCCGCGGTCAAGCGGAATGCGACCGCCCGTGAATGGCTGCGAAAAGACGCCAACCGCTGGTTACGTGATACCGGCGAGCTGAAGCGCAAGTGAGCAGATGCGAGACGGATAGAGAAATAGAATCTTGTTACATTTATTTACAAGTTCATGGCTAAAGTTTAGGCTAAAGGCGCCGAAATAAACCTCGTAACGCTTAGTTTTCGCCTTGGAAAAGTTATAAATATCAATGTATTCAAGAGTGTGGAACGCATGATTACCCCGCCTGGCGGCTTCAGCCCCGCTCAAGCTGCGCTAGCCCAACAACCGCCAAGACCGGCAGAAGAGGCTGCGCGAGCGCTTGGTTCGCAGGACTCATCCAGCCGATTGGCTCAGGCTGGGCCGCAGGCGGTCGCCAGTACGTCAGTGCCGCATGCAGCTACGGCGGATGAATTTAAACGCGCCAGCGAAGAATTGCAAAGGCGCATTCAGGTGACCGCGCCCGAGCTTCAGTTCACTGTGGACCATGACAGCGGCAGGACGCTGATCAAGGTGACCGACCCGGCCACCAATGAAGTGATCCGGCAGATTCCCTCGGAAGAGGTTCTCCAGATTAACAAAGGACTTGACCGGTTTCAGGGTTTGTTGCTGAACCAGAAGGCTTGAGGCTTGATGAGTGGTTTCAGCAGCGGACGGCAGGTAACGATTTAGAGTGTAGTTTTTGGCTTCGCGCCAGGAGAGGAGCAATATGAATATTGGTTCAGTCGGCAGTAGTTATAGCGGTTTGACAACCCAGGCCAGCCAGCGTACGCCGGAAGCGGCCGAGGTGCATAAGGGTGGCAGGGACAACGATGGAGATTCCGATGATGGAGGCGTGAAAGCAGTCAAGGCGGCACCTGCTCCCACCGTCAATGCCAGTGGTCAGAAAATCGGCCAGGTCATCAACGTCTCGGCTTGAGTAGTTCCACGGTTTCACCGCAGCCTCCATGCACTAGCGGCGTGGAGGCTGCGTGCATGTTAGCGAGTGCCGGTTTTTCAAGCGGGTCAGTCTGCGGCTGCGCGAACAGCCGTTCGATCTCCGCCGGACCGAGCAGCCGCCAATCACCCGCGCCCAGACCGTCCAATGCCAGGCCGCCGATAGACACACGCTGTAGCGTCTCGACGTGATTTCCCACCGCTGCGAACATCCGGCGCACCTGGTGATAACGGCCTTCGCAGGTGGTGAGCCGCACCCGGCGTGGCGCAATGGCAGTGAGTGTGGCGGGCGCCAATGGCAGGGTTTCGGATTCCAGCAACAGCGCGCCGCTGGCGAAAATCGCCGCCTCATCGCCCCGCAGTTCGCCGGACAGCGTGGCTTCATAGACTTTCGGCAAATGTGATTTCGGTGAAGTGATCCGATGCAGCAGCGCGCCGTCGTCGGTCATCAGCAGCAAGCCGGAAGTATCCCGATCCAGTCTGCCCACGGCGGAGAGCATGGGCTTGCGCAAGCGAAAACGCGGCGGCAATAGTTCGTAGATCAGCCGTCCGGCATCCTTGCTGGAGCAGATGTAGCCTACCGGTTTATGCAGCATCAGGATGCAGCCTTGAGGCGGATCCAACGGCGTATCGTCCACGCGGATATGGCCGTGGTCAGCGGGAGTGACGCCGTCATCCGGCCCCAGCACTATGCCATCAGTGCGCGTCACCCAGCCGTTCGCCAGCATTTGCGCAACCTCTTTGCGACTGCCATAGCCGAGATTGGCGAGCAGTCTCAGGAGTTTCATGTGCGTGCTTTCATGGTTCCCTGGATCGCTTCGAATACCTTGAAGTTGTGTTCTTCGGTGACCGTGCGTACTTTTCTGAAGTTTTTCCGCAGCACCTCTTCGTAGGGGAGGTGCCGATTCGCCACCAGCCACAGCCGGCCGTCGGGCAGCAGCGCCGCCGCAGCCGCCAGAATGAACGCGCGCCCCATCTCTGGCTGATCAGCCCGGCCTTGATGAAAGGGGGGATTGCTGACGATAAAATCGTAGCGCGCAGGCTGACCCAGGCCGGTCGTGACATCGTGCCAGAAAAAATTCAACGCGGCACCTTCCAAGTGTTGACGCGGTTGACGCGATTGGCGCTTGAGATTGGCGCGCGCCAGATCCAGAGCGCGCGCTTCGGCCTCATACAGATCGAGCGTCGTCACGCCCGGACAGCGCGCCAGCACTTCTGCGGAAAGATAGCCGAAGCCCGCGCCCAGGTCGGCCCCGTGACCGCTCAATTCCGTCGGCAGGCAGCGCGCCAGCAAGGCGGACGCGACATCAATGCGATCCCAGGCGAACAGCCCAGGACGACTCATAAAACGCCCTTCCGCGATCAAGCGCGGAGCATCCAGCGCCGCCCATTGCTCGACCAGCGCGGTATCCATTGCCTCAGGGCCGGTCGTCGTCCAGAACACGCGGCATTTATTTTTCGAAAGACTATTGACCGACCCCGCCAGGCGTTGCATATCCGCCTCGCCGGAGCGCGCGCCTTCGTTATTCAGCATGCATGCCATGACCACCCCGCCGGGCGCGGCACGCTGCAACGCACGGGCCAGCAGCGCCCTGGATTCCTCACGCTGCCTGGGCGGCAGCAGCAGCACCAGCGGGAAGCTCTCTTGATTTTCTTCCGCCAGGGCGAAGCCGGCGCCCGTCAGCGCATCAGCAAAAGGCTTGAAACTCTGTTCGCAAACCAGCAGATTCGGCTGTAACGGGAGTCCTGCGGGACCCATCCTGGCGCGCATGAAAAGCACCCGGCTGGCTTGCGGCCAAGCCAGCGCACCCGAAGTAAACGGCAGCCATAAAGTGTCAAGTGCGGCGTCGCTGGTAGTCAGAATAGCGGCAGGACGAATGGTAGAGGGCGCGGCGCGCGGCACGGTTCCTGCGGGTTCAGCGGTGCAAGGGGCGGATCGTTTTCCATATCCGAAAAAATCGGTTGCCCATGACTTAGCGGGCCGGCAAAAACTTGAGCGGGTCGACCGGCTTGCCCTGATAGCGAATCTCGAAGTGCAGTTGCGGCTGGTCGCTGTCGCTGCTGCCGATCTCCGCGATCTTCTCCCCCTTGCTCACCATCTGCTCTTCCTTGACCAGGATGCGGCTGTTGTGGGCATACACCGAAAGGTAGGCTGGGTTATGCTTGATGATGACAAAATTACCGTAACCGCGCAACGCGCTGCTGACCAGGATTACCTTGCCGGAAGCCGCAGCCAGCACGGGGTCGCCGGTCTTGCCGGAGATATCGATTCCCTTGTTGCCGCCTTCGACATAGTTTCCGATCAGCTTGCCGCCGGCCGGCCAGGCCCAGTCCAGAGCATTGTTGCCAGGCGCCGGGGCTGCGGGTTGGCTGGCGGGTTTTTCTACAGGCGCCAGTTTGGTTTCCGGTTTTTGCTCGATGGCTGGGGCTGACATCGTCTTTTGCAGCTTCGCCAGCGCCTCCTCTGAATAGGGCTGCTTGCCGCCCTTCGGTTCGCGCTTGAATGTTTCGGTATTGGGAGAAGGGGCCACGCTTTCTGCGGATGATGGTGCGCCCAACGGTCGCGTCTCAACCGAAGCCGGTGCGGCGACCGGCTTGGCGACAGCCACCGGCGCCATACCTTCGGAGGCCGGCGCGGTGACAAGTAACTGTTGGCCGACGTGGATTTTGTTGGGATCTTCGAGTTTGTTCCAGGCAGCGATATCCCGATAGGACTGGCCGTGCTCAAGCGCAATGCTATAAAGGGTATCGCCTTTCTTGACGGTATAGTAATCGGCGCTTGCCGCTGGCGGGACCGCCGCTACAGTCGGGGCGGCGGGCTGGGCGGCAGGCATGGCGCGATCAATCACCGGCGCCGGCGACTGGCTGGCGCAGCCGCCGAACAGCAAAGCCGCAGTCAGCATCGCCGCAGTGGCGGCAGGGTGCCGCCGTGATAATCCAATTGTCATTCGACCCCCGCCACCAAAGGCACAAAGCGTACCGTATCGAAACGTGTTTCCGAAAAACCCTTGCCGTCGGCGCGGCGCTCGAACAGGCTGAGTATCTGCTCGGCGCTGCCGCTGTTGCCCAGCGGCAGAATCAGGCGTCCGGTGGGCGTCAGTTGTTCGAGCAGCGCCTGGGGCGCGCGCGCAGCAGCAGCCGCGACAATAATAGTATCAAAAGGCGCAGCTTCCGGCAGCCCCCAGTTGCCGTCGGCGTGCTTCAGGCGCACGTGAGTCAGACGCAACTCCGCCAGATGTTTGCGCGCGCGCGCCAGCAGCGGTTCGATGCGTTCGACGGCAAACAGTTCGCGCGTCAGCATCCCCAGCACCGCCGCCTGATAGCCGCAACCGGCGCCGATTTCGAGGGTCTTGCCGAGCGTGCGGCTGGTCGGTCCATCGAGCAGCAGCTCGATCATGCGCGCCACCACATAGGGTTGCGAGATGGTTTGCTGAAAGCCGAGCGGCAGGGCGGTGTCTTCGTAGGCGCGGGATGCCAGCGCTTCTTCGACAAAAATGTGGCGCGGCACCGAGCCGATGGCCGCCAGCACCCGCTCGTCGCGGATACCCTGCTCGCGCAGACGTTCGATCATGCGCTCGCGGGTGCGCCGCGAGGTCATGCCGATGCCGCGCAGGGAGCCGTTCATGCCGCCAGCCAGCGTTGCAGCGAGGCGATCTGCGCGGCATGCGTCAGGTCGACCTGCAATGGCGTGAGCGAGGTGTAATGGCTGGCGACGGCATGGAAATCGGTACCCTCGCCGGCATCCTGCGCCGCACCGGCAGCGCCCACCCAATACACGGTTTCGTTGCGCGGCGTCTGCTGCTTGATCACGGGTTCCGCCCGGTGACGCCTGCCCAGACGCGTCACGCGCAGCCCCTTGATCTGTTCGTAAGGGATGTCGGGGACATTGACGTTGAGCAACGCCGGCTCGCCAAACTGCCCCTGCTGAAAGCGTTCGACGAGCTGCTTCGCCACCCGCGCCGCTGTGCCGAAATGCTCGCCAGCCCTGCTAGCCAGCGAGATTGCCAGGGCTGGCACGCCGAGCAGGTAGCCTTCGGTGGCGGCGGCGACGGTGCCGGAATAAATGGTGTCGTCGCCCATGTTGGCGCCGAGATTGATCCCTGAAACCACCATGTCCGGCAGGTCATCGAGCATGCCGGTGACGGCCAGATGCACGCAATCGGTGGGCGTGCCATTGACGTAGAAAAAACCGTTGGCGGCGCGGCGCAGCGATAACGGACGATCCAGCGTCAGGGAATTGCTGGCGCCGCTGCGGTCGCGCTCCGGCGCCACCACGGTGATATCGGCGATCTCAGCCAGAGTCCGGGCAAGAATTTCCAGGCCCGGAGCGAAGTATCCATCGTCGTTGCTCAACAGGATACGCATGACGTAGGGATACGATCAAAAAATGCCAAAAACGGCGGTGTAAGCAACCAGGAAACGGCAAGAGCGGCATTTTGCGCCGCCCAGCCGGACGAAGCGCGCAGTTTACAACAGCGCCGCGTAAATGTCGCGCAGCTCGTGTAATCTGTCCGACAGGTTGACTGGCGCGCTCTTTTCTCAGAGGGCTTGCTATGCGGCTGACGGCTGGCTCGGTTTAAGCGACAGCCGCCGGGAGAGTTTCTCGAACCAGGCCGCGCTGCAAGGGAAAAGAGCCTGCTCCTCGTCGGTAACGAGCATAGGGATTTTGCTGAGAGGGTTCAGGCGCATCAACTCGTGGTTCGGCTTCGACATCGCCGCCACTGTGTGCACGAGTTCAAGCCGGTCGGCAATGCCTGTCTCGTGCGCGCATATCATGACTTTACGCACATAAGGCGAGGTTGGCGACCAGTGCAGCTTCACGACCGTGTCCTGCTCCGGTTTGCCTGGCCCGGTTGACGCCGGCGGCCTTTTTCTATGTGAAGCGCGGGCGGCACATGGTGCATGGAATCGTCGTTTCAGCCGGTGTACAGGATGCAGTCGATTACTACCAATGCGCCGCGCGGCAGGCTTGCGACGCCGATCGCGGCACGCGCCGGGTATGGTTGGCCGACATACTGCGCCATGATTTCGTTCACCGCAGCGAAATGCGCCAGGTCAGTGAGGTACACCGTCATGCGCACCGCCCGGTCGAGCCCGAACCCGGACGCCTCGGCGATTGCGGCGATGTTCCTGAATGCGCGATGAATCTGAGCCTCGATTCCCTCGGCGAGCTGCATCGTTGCCGGGTCGAAGCCGGTCTGTCCCGAGATATACACGGTGTCCC
Source organism: Betaproteobacteria bacterium (assembly GCA_016194935.1). GTDB lineage: Bacteria > Pseudomonadota > Gammaproteobacteria > Burkholderiales > Rhodocyclaceae > JACRAR01. Next base: position 39,166 of record JACQAO010000035.1, on the reverse strand, counting down.
CGGCGCGTACTGCGTGCGAATAGGTACCGATCGCGGCGGGAGCGTCTTTAGCGTAGATGGGGATTTTCACGTCTGGATCCTCGGTTGTTCAGTTGCTCAGCCACCTGCTTGTCTGCGCTGAGCGCCAACGCGCATCTCCTCGAGCACCCTGGCGGTGGTTGCGTCCGCCCGCAGGCAAGCCCAATAGGCCTGGAGTTTTCCTTCCCCCAGCAAGTCTTCCGCGCCGACGGCTTTGCCCAGCGGCTCGACGTAGGACAACAGCGGCGCCAGCGCACAGTCGGCGAGTGTGTAGGCGGCGCCGAGCGCAAAGGGGCCGTCGGCCAGGTAGTATTCGACGTAGCCGAGCGCCTTGCGCACGTCCGTCAAAACCTCGGCAACCACATGAGGCTCGCGTTGTTTCAGTTTCGTCAGCTCGGACAACCGGCTGAGGGCCGGAAAAACATAGAGGTCGCTCAAACGACCGATGAGGCGCATCCTGGCGCGCGCCTCGGCGCCCGGCGGCGCGAGCGGCGGATCCGGGAATTTGTCCTCGAGGTATTCGAGTATCGTCACCGATTCCGGCAGCAGGGTGCCGTCACTCAGTTGCAGTGCCGGGATTTTGCCGATCGGATTGAGTGCGCGGAACTCTGACATTCCGGGCTCCCCCCGCGGCCGCAGCGCCAACTCCACCGGCAAACCCTTGCGGTAGATTGCAAGCCGGATGCGGGCGGCGAACGGGGAAGCGTCGCCATGATATAGCTTCATTGTTTTCCTTTCAGTAGGTTCAATGGGTGTGCGTGATGCAGTCTTGCAAGGTGACGGCGAAGATGTTCCGCTGCACGGCGCTGTGGCCGAGTTCGATCCACGCGTCGCCGCCGGCGCCGGTCAGATGGCGTGCGGCAACCTCGAAATCGCCGTGCGCATGGGCCGCCAGGCCGTGCGCCGTGGGCAGCGCGATTTCCTGCCAGGCGCGCCGTTCGTGAGGTTTCGCCGAGCGCGCCCGCTCTTCGATGCTCAACAGCATTTCGGCTGCTGCGGCGGCGCTTTCGCCCCGGCTCAGTGCGTATAGATAGAGCAGCGCAGGGTAGGCCTCGGCGGGATCCTTCGAGCGATCAGCGACCCGTGCGGCGACGATGCGCCAGCGTGCGCCGACATCGACGCCGCGTAGCTGCAACCGCCAGAGAAGATGGATCGCGTTGATCGGGAAGCGCGACATGCCCTTGTCAGGACCCCATTGCGCATTGTCTCCCCAGACCCGTGCGTCGAACAGATCCAGTATGCGTTGAGGATCCTTGCGGTCGAGATTGAAGATAGCGATGTGCCACCACAAATGAGAGTACATTTCTGCAGTGGCGTTGCCCCAGGTGCCGCTAAACCCCTCCAACCAGGCGGCGCCCTCGTCGATGCGGCCCTGCATTTCGAGCACATGGGCGACCGCGTGTTGCGCACCGAGATCGTCCGGCTTGCGCTCTATGCCCCGCCGGCCCACCGCCTCCGCCTCGGCATAGCGCCCGCACTCGCTGTAGCCGAAGGCGATCAGGCCATCCATGTACAGGCTGTCCCGGTTGGCATCGTAGACCTTCTCGCAGATCCGCAGCAAAGCATGGCTGTCTCCGCGCTTGAAGTGGAGGATTATCGTCAGACCGAGCGCCACCAGATCGCGCGGAAACTCTCCGAGAACCGCCTCGAAACGCGCGACGGCGCTGTCCAACTGTCCCGCCGCCCAGGCTTCGACCGCGCCGAGCAAAGCGCGCTCGCGCGTGCCGGCGTTCGCGGCGCGCGAGCGCGCGGCGTCCAGGAACGGCTGCGCCCGCTGCGCCCCGCCCAGGCGATCCGCGAGCAGTTGTTGCGCTGCGGCGTAAGCGTTGACGGCCACGCAGCCGGGATCGACCGCGAGCGCCTCATGGAGAATGCCCGCGCTCTTCGCGAGACTGAGGAAGCGCTCGGTAAACAAATCCACGGCCGCGATCACTTCCGGCGCGTCGGTTGAAATTTCCAGACCTTGAGCGTCACGCAGCATGTCACACCTCCCATGAGGTCATTTCAAGCATTCGGTATTTTAGTGACATGGCCTGATTCACGCTTCGGTAACGACCTGTCCGGTCAGATTGTCGACCACCAACGGGCATTCGTACCAGGTCATCACCGGCTCGCCGAATTTTTTCGTGTTTCGTTCGCGCCATTCGCCGTTGTAGATAAGTTCGGCTGCGGCACGCGACTTCCAGAGATAGATTCCCGCAGCGCTGGCGCCGTCCTCGGAAACAGCGTAGTACTTGCGGATCAGTCCCGGCATGGCCTGGTATATCGGCGCGCCGGCGAGAGACAGCTTTAATGCATCGGCTAACGAAACGGGCTTGGGTAACTTGAACTGCACGATGACGATGATCATAAGGCTTATTCCTTGAACATTGAGTAGGGAGGGCAATAAACCGGGTGTTCGTGAGGATCGCGTCCAGCCCGGCGTAGGTCGCTTGCATGAAGTTCTCAATTTGCCGGATCGGCGCGGATGAGAGCTTTCTTCCACAGCCGTCACTGCTGCGCAAGAACCGGCGGAGGCGTCAGCATCGCCGAAACGAAGACTTGCGTCCAGAGCCAGCGGCAATTCGTCTCACACACTAAAACGCCACGCCGCCGAATATTCGGATTGAGTTCCCGGCATTGCACACGGGCAGAGTCGCGCCGCGTGTACGGGCCGCTGCTAGGGGCGATTGAAAATCAGCTTGCGCATCTCGGATATCGTTTGCTTGAGCTGAACCGCCGCTTCCGCCAGTTTCGCCTTCGGATATCGACGGTACGGCCCCGAGAGGGACAGCGCATAAATTGCGTAGCCTCGGCTGTTTATCATCGGAGCCGCGACACAATGGGTTCCGGCGATCATCTCCGCGAAATCGTATGCATGTCCCTCCCGGCGGATGATCTCCAGATTGGCGAACAATGCGTCTTGCCTGGTAATCGTATTTTCGGTGTAGCTGTGAAGACGGTGGCGCCGGTACGCTTCGCGCACCTCGTCTTGCGGCCTGAACGCGAGAATCGCTTTGCCCAGGGCGGTTGCGTGGGCATCGAGCCAGGCCCCCGGCAGCGGAAAAGTTTTCAGGCTTCGAGGAGTTTCCACTTTTTCGCAGATGACGATCTGGGTACCTTCGATCATCCCGATAGTCGCCGTCATATCGGTCGAATAAGCCAGCCGTCGGACGAGGGGACGCACTCGATGAATCACGGTGACGGTGCGGACTTGCGGCGTACCCAGGCGGAACAGTTTCTGGCCGACTGAATAGGCGCCGCTGGCCGGGTCTTTATAGATGTAGCCTTTCTCCTCCAGGACAGAAAGAAAACGGTACGCTGTGGCGCGATGCAGTCCTGTTCCGCGCGCGATATCCGAGAGCCCCAGTGGCTCCATGGCCGCGTTGATGAATTCGACAATTGAGAATATCCGGTCAGCGGAGCGGCTCACGTAATGGTTCACGGTCGCCGTCCCCACCGCCCTGTACGAACCATTGCGCGCTTCAATAGTTGTTCTCGAAGATGCAGCGAACGCTCCATCTGTGATGCGCTATTTGAAATGCATGAGAGATTGCTTCTCGACATCGATTTGCGCGAACTGCCGAACGAAGCTAGTTGCCCGCTCCAGCGCAAGCTGCACGATCTTCTCTCCAATCTCCGCCGTCGCCTCGGGTGCGCCTTCAAAAGCGCCGTTGCGGGTGATTTCGTTCCAATAAGCAAAACCACCGATGCCGGTTGTGGAAACATCCCCATAAAGAGGTGGCTGCATTTCCCCTTCCGCCAGGGCCTCATCACGCACAATGTCGGGTCGAAGATGCATCATCAAGGAAGTCTCATATATGCACGCATGTCCTGTATGCCGTTTCACATTCTGGTCTTTTACGATGCTCATTTCCCCCAATACTGGCCAAAGCGTGTAGCTCATGCGCATGCCCAGATCGGCACGCATTTTTACCGAGGCTATATCCAGCGCAGACTGATTGCCACCGTGTCCGTTGACCACGAAAATCCTCCGGATGCCCTGTTGGCGCAAACTCGTCGCCACGTCGATAAGCACCTGGATGAAGGTTTCCGGGCGCAAGGTCAGTGATCCTGGAAATAACATGTGGTGATAGGAGATCCCGTAGTTTAGCGGGGGTGCAAGCATCGCCAACGGGTGTACCTTCTCCGCCAGCATCAGCGCGAATGCCTCCGCACCGGCAATATCCACGTTGCAAGCCAGGTGTGGTCCATGTTGCTCTTGCGAACCCACCGGCAGTATTGCGACCTTGACTGTTTCAAGAGCCTCTTTTACCTCCGGCCAGGTCATGTCTTGCATGGCATAAGCGGTCATATTTTTGTTTCCTCCCGATTCACAAGAACTGCTCCTATATCCCGGCATCGACAGACTGGACTATAGTCCGATGATCAGCGATCGCGCCGCCATTTGCAATCCACTTGTTTCAACCACTGAAATACTTTGCGGTTTCTTCGCTATGCCATCTTCAGTCCCGCATAGCATGCTGCCTTTCGTTGAATCAAGCTGCGCTCTGCGAAGTGTTTACTTGGGAGCGGAAGAAAGGGGAACATGATCACCGTTATCGTACAGTTCAAATTGTCCGCGCCGCTGCCGCGGGCCGACACTGTTCAGCGTTTTATGAGTGCCGCGCCGATTTACCAGGCGATGCCTGGATTAATCCGCAAGTACTACGCGCTATCCGATGATGGCGTTTCGGGAGCGGGGATCTATCTCTGGGAGTCGCGCGCCGCAGCCGAACGTGCCCACAATGAAGAATGGCGCGAACGAAACACCAAGAAATTCGGCGAGCCGGTCATGACATGGTACGACTGCCCGATGGTCGTCGATAACCTCACCGGCGAGGTCATCGTCTCCAAATCGCCCGCCGACCCCGCCTTGTGAAATAAATTATGCCAATTGCCGCCACCCGAAGGCGGCGGTTTGAACTTCAGCTCGTGCGGAGCCGGCTAGAACTTGTGCGAGATACCGATTTGCACTGTGCTCGGATCGTAGCCGGCAGCGCCGACCGCAGGCGCCTGGAACAGTGAGAAACTCGCCAGGTTTTCGTTGGTCATTTTCGCCCAGATGCCGTATAGCGTGGTGCGTTTGGACATTGAGTGCACATAGCGCAGGGACAGCAGCTTGGCGTCGGTGTTGGCGGCCAGCTGGTTGTGCCGGTTGGCGTATCCGAGGTTGATCCTGTCATTGCCAAGCACGGGGATGGTGGCGCCGACGTTCCAGACGCGGTTATCGGACGTGACCGGGCGGGCATCGTTTTTGGTGGTCTGCCAGCCGGCGTTGAGCACGACGACTTTGAAGTCGTACGACCCGAACAGCGCTGTGGTCTTGGCGGCTACTACGGGGGCGGGTGCAACGATCCCCATGCTCTTTTGGCTGCTCGAGGCGAGGCCGAGGATCAGCGGGCCGTTGCCATAACGCAGCTTGATGCTGGTATGGCGCCCCTGATCCTTCGGATTAATGGTGCTTTCCTGAAAAGCGGCAGCAGTGCCGGCATCGCCAAGCGAGTACATCACGCCAGCGGTGAAACCGTTCATGCCTGGTGAGTTGTAAAGAATCGAGTTGTTCGCGCGGGTCTGACCAACGTTGGTTATCCCGTAGAGCGAGCCAATCCCGACGGCGCCAAAAATGTCGTTCTCGGCTTGAATATAAAACAGCGGGGTGTACTGACGACCCAAATCCACGCTGCCCCATTTGCCGCTCAGGCCAACAGTTGCCGCACGCTGGAATATTTGATTGCTGGCATTGTCAAGCGTGCCGTTGTCCGCACGCAGGCCCATTTCCAGCCTGAAATTGGCTTTCATGCCATTGCCCAAATCTTCACTTCCCGTGAAGCCCAGGCGCGATCCGCCGTAAGCACCGTCAGTGAGGCGGCTCACGCTGCCGGTTGCGCCGCCATAGTTGCCGACATCGATAGCCTGGTCAATGACCCCATAGATGCTGACCTGCGACTGAGCAAATACCGGCGCGGATACGATGCCGGCGACTGCCAGAGCGATAAGTTTCTTTTGCATACTGTATGTAACCTCCCTAAAGTTGAGTACACGTCACATGCACGCACGTCAGCGAGCTTGTACTCGCCAAGCAGGTGGACCATCTTTCGTGGAATAACCTCTGCCGCGCCGCCGCTCGCGACAGTACGACTTCGCCGAAGTCAACATGTAATAGGCGAAGCGTGCCGCCATTGATAGGCTATAGTTAAGCGGCGCCGCGTGCGGCGCAAATCGGCTATTCGTTTCAGTGTATGAAACACAGTACAGTTTGCTGTGGACGCCGGTTTTCGTTTAGACGATGCTTACCTCCGGCCTGCAGAAGTTGCAGCAAATTGCGCATACCATTGAAGAAGGAGGGGGTCATGAGTAGTTCACATATCCGTTGGAATTCGTGGTTTGCGGCTACGTTCGCCATGCTGCTGTTAGTCGCGGCCCAGGCATTGGCCCAGGACGCGCCGGTGCGCGGCGGCAGGCTGAATGTCGGGATAGACGGCGATACGCCGACGCTCGACCCGCTCGGCATGGGTGCGCAGAACGACCGGCATGTCGGAAGATCCATCTATGACACGCTGCTCGAGTTCGACGAGAAGGGCAAGCTGGTCCCCAACCTCGCGGAGAGTTATAGCGTGTCTGCCGATGGCATGAGCTATGTGTTGAAATTGCGCACCGGAGTCAAGTTCCACGACGGCACACCCTTCAATGCCGAAGCCGTGGTGTACAACCTCAAGCGGCTCATGGATCCGGCCAACAAGTACCGGGGTTCCGCCGACCTTGCCATGGTGGCCGATGTACGGGCGATCACCCCAATGGAGGTCGAGATCAGGCTGAAGAATCCCTCGGCGCCTTTCGCGGCCGTGCTGGCAGATGTGTCCGGCATGATGATTTCACCGGCAGCGGTGCAGAAATACGGCAAGGACTACGGCGCAAATCCGGTCGGAACAGGGCCTTTCATGTTCAAGGAGTGGCGCCACGGCAACTATTTCCACGTCGTGCGCAACCCCGGCTACTGGCGCAACGGCAAACCTTTTCTGGACGAAGTATTTTACCGGGTGATGCCTGACGAACAAACGCGCATGGCGGCCCTCAGGACAGCGGACATCGACGTGAACCTGGGCCCGGCGCCCAAGGATGTTGCCGATGCGCTCAAGGACAAGTCGCTCAATGTGATCGATCCGGGAAGCCTGGGTACGGTGTTCATCATGTTCCAGACGGCAAGCGGACCGCTTGCCGATCCGCGCGTACGGGAAGCGCTTGCCTACGCCACTGACCGTGTCGCCATCAACAAGGCGCTAAATTACGGTATCTATAAAGTGGCGCGTACCCCGTTTGGCGAGGGCCTGGCGCCGCATGAGAAGGTCGGGGGCTTTCGTGAGTTCGACTTGAAGAAGGCGCAGGCGATCATGAAAGAGATCGGCAGGCCGATCAAGTTCAAGCTGTCAACAGTGACTGTGCCATGGTCGGTTCGCTTGGCACAGGCGTTACAGCAGATGTGGAAGAGGGCCGGTATTGAAACAGAGATTGATCAGGTCGAGATGGTGCAAATCATCCGCAACGCCATGACCCACAATTTCGAGGCTTCGCTGTTTCGCTGGTCCGGGGGCGGCGATCCGGATGCAAATGTTTATCAGTTCTTCCATTCGAAGGCGGCACGCAATTATATCCAGTACTCAAACCCGGAGATGGACAGGTTGCTTGAGGCGGGACGGACGAGCGTGGATGCAAACGCGCGGGTCGGCATCTACACGCAGGTGAGCAGCCTGCTAGCGAAAGATGCGCCTTACCACTTTCTCTATTACTATACGCCGTTCATGCTGAGTGCAAAGAACGTGCATGGCATACCCAGGGCTGCGGACGGGATGCTGCGCCCCGTTGATATATGGAAGAGCAGATGAGGTTTTCAGGCGAGTCGCCGGATCACCTTGTGTTCTTTCCTGGTTAGAGTATGCGGAGATTTTTCTGGCGCCTGGTTTCGCTGCTCGTGATTGTTGCCGCGGTGACCGTGCTCACCTTTGCCATTACCGAGATCCTGCCTGGCGATACTGCGGTGGCGATTCTGGGTGAGTCCGCGACCCCCGATCTGATCGCCGCTTTGCGCGAGGAACTCGGCCTGGATCGGCCCCTGACGGTACGCTATGTCGAGTGGTTGTCGAAGGCGCTGAGCGGCGATCTGGGGCATTCGTACCGCTCCAATGAGGCGGTATCCCGTATGGTGCTGGATCGCCTGCCAGTGACGCTCGAATTGATTGTGCTGAGCCAAATCCTCGCCCTGGTGGTGGCCGTGCCGCTGGGTATCCTCGCGGCTTACCGGGTGGGGTCGCGCTTGGACCGGCTGATCACCGCGCTGTCCGTGGGTTTCCTGTCGACGCCGCCTTTTCTTCTCGGCATTCTGCTGATCTACGGTATATCCGTGCATGCCGGTCTGCTGCCTGCGGCCGGATTCAAGAGCCTGCAAGATGGCTGGGGCGCCAACCTGCGCAGCATGCTGCTGCCGTCCCTGACGCTCGCCCTGGCCGAATGCCCGGTGTATCTGCGTCTGCTGCGCGCCGATATGATTACGACGCTGCAACAGGATTTCGTGCTGGTGGCGCGGGCAAAGGGCCTGGAGCCGCACGAAATATTGCTGCGGCACGCTTTGAAGCTGTCGTCGTTTTCGCTGGTCACGGTGATCGGCGTCAACATGGGCCGCCTGGTTGGCGGATCGGTGATCGTCGAGACCATGTTCTCCCTGCCAGGAATTGGCCAGATGATCGCGACCGCCGCGTTTCAGCATGATCATTTCGCGATCCAGGGGGTAATTTTGCTGGTGGCTGTCGGCTTCGTACTCGTCAACCTGTTGGTCGACGCGATCTACACCGTGCTCGATCCGAGAGTTCGCCATGCGCTCCGCAGCTAGCGTGCTGAGGCCGGCCCAAGAGCGCCGTCGCGCTCCCGCACTGCTATGGCTGAGGGTGCACGCCACGCCGGCACCGGTGCTCGCGACGGCATGGCTGGTATTGATCGTCCTGGCTGCAATCGCGGCGCCCTGGATTGGACTTCGCAGTCCGATTGACGGCGACCTGATGGACACTCTTACGCCGCCCAATGCGGACTATTGGTTTGGTACGGACTCGCTCGGGCGCGACATTTTTTCTCGCTCCATCTACGGCGCGCGAGTGTCGTTTTTCGTGGCTACCGGGAGCGTTTCAATCGGCTTGTTGTTTGGTGGTGCGCTCGGTCTGGCCGCCGGCTATTTTAGCGGTGTTGTCGACCGCATCGTGATGGGGGCAATGACAGTAGTGCTGTGCTTTCCGGCGTTGATACTGGCGATCGCCATCGTCAGCAACCTGGGACCCGGTCTTGGCAATGTCACGATCACTATCGGTTTCCTGTTTGTTCCGGCTTTCGCACGCATCGGGCGCGCCAACACTCTGGTGTTTCGAGAACGTGAATTTGTCCTGGCGGCGCAGGCGCTAGGAGCAATGGTTCCACGCATCCTGTTGCGCGAGATTTTGCCGAACCTCATGCCGGCGCTGCTCTCCTACGCCCTCGTCATGTTGAGCGTGGCGATCCTGGCGGAGGCGGCGCTGGGCTTTCTCGGTCTGTCGGTGCGTCCGCCGGAGCCGAGTTGGGGTGGCATGGTGGCGAGCGAGCGCGGCAACCTGGGCGAGGCGCCGCATGCCGTCTTCATTCCGGCGTTGCTGATGTTCCTCAGCGTGCTGGCGATCAACATCCTGGGTGAGCGGGCGCGGCGTTGGTTCGACATCAAGAGCCAGGCGCTTTGAGAGCATGCCGGCGATCAATATCCGGGGCTTGAGCACCCATTTTCGCACCCCGCGCGGCGTCGTACGCGCGGTCCAGGACGTTTCGTTTTCAGTCGGCGCAGGCCGCACCCTCGGCATCGTCGGCGAATCGGGCTGCGGCAAGAGCGTCTTGTCGCGTTCTATCCTCAGACTGGTGCCGGAGCCGCCCGGCATCCGTGCCGGCGGCGAGGTGTTGTTCGAGGGACGCGATCTCCAGCGCCTCGACGAATCAGCCCTGCGCGATATCCGCGGCTCCGCCATCGCCATGATTTTCCAGGATCCGATGACCTCGCTCAACCCGGTATTAACCATCGGCCGCCAGATTGGCGAAGTCCTTGAGCGGCATTTGGCTTACAACCGATCGAAAGCGCGCACGCGCGCGGTGGAACTGCTCGAAACGGTCGGCGTGCAATGCGGCCCCAAGCGCCTCGACGAATATCCGCACCAGCTCTCCGGCGGCATGCGCCAGCGAGTGACCATCGCTATGGCGCTCGCCTGCCGGCCCAGGCTGCTCATCGCCGACGAGCCGACCACTGCGCTCGACGCGACCGTCCAGATGCAGATTCTCATTCTGCTCAAGCGCCTTCAGCGCGAGACCGGCATGGCGATGATCTTCATCAGCCACGACCTTGGCGCCGTCGCCAGTGTCGCTGACGAAATTGCCGTGATGTATGCGGGCCGAATTGTCGAAAAAGCGCCCAGGGCGGATTTGTTCGAAAGCATGCGCATGCCTTACACCCAGGCGTTGTTGCGCGCCCGCCCGGATCTTGACGCCCCGCCACACATGCGGCTCGGCGCTCTGGAAGGCCGGCCGCCCGACCTGGCGCGGATTCCTGAAGGCTGTGCGTTTGCGCCGCGCTGCAGCCATGCCGATGCGCATTGCCGAATTGGTGCGCCGCCGTTACGCGCGGATGGCGGTCACAGCTTCGCTTGCTGGAAACCCATTGACCACGCCCTCCCGGCGGAGCCGGTTCGGGCCAATGGCGACGACGGTAGCCCGAAGCCATGAGCGGCTCGGACACTACATCCCGCGCGGCGGCAAGCGCCGGGGAGCAGATTGTCCTGCGCGTCGTCGATCTGGTGCGGGACTATGAGCGGAGTGACGGTTTGCGGCTGCAAGCGGTTTCAGGCGTCAATCTGGTGGTGCGCCGAGGCGAAACGCTCGGGCTGGTTGGCGAATCGGGCTGCGGCAAATCCTCGCTCGGCCGCGCCATCCTGCAACTGCCGCCGCCGACCTCGGGCGCCGTTTTCTTTGAAGGCCAGGACCTGACCAAGCTCGACCGCGGCACGCTGCGCCGCTGCAGGCGCCACCTGCAGATGGTCTTTCAGGATCCGATCTCCTCGCTCAATCCGCGTCGCCGGGTCGGAGAAATTGTCGCCGAGCCGCTACGGATATGGGACGCGGCGCCATCCGAAGAGATTCGCCGGCGCGTCTGCGAAGTGTTGGAGATCGTCGGCTTTTCACCGGAGGAGGTTTGGGATCGCAAGCCGCACGAGTTCTCCGGCGGCCAGTGCCAGCGCATCAGCCTGGCGCGTGCCGTAGTGCTGACGCCGGCCCTGCTGATCTGCGACGAGCCGGTGTCCGCTCTCGACGCGTCGGTGCAGGCGCAAATTCTCAACCTGTTGCAGGAGATGAAGACGCGCTACCGGCTTACCATGATGTTCATCAGTCACGACCTGGCGGTGGTGAAGAATGTCTCGGACCGGGTCGCAGTCATGTACCTCGGCAAGATCGTCGAGACGGGTCCGACGGAATTGATCTATCGTCGTCCGCGGCACCATTACACCCGCGCGCTGATGGATTCGATCCTTACCGTACAATCGAAGCTGCCGGAGCAAGAGGCGCTCGCGGGCGAGCTTCCCTCCGCCCTCGATCCGCCGGGCGGCTGCCGCTTTCGCACGCGCTGCCCGCGCTGCGAGGCGAAGTGCGCGCAATTGGAGCCGCCGCTGGCGGACATCGAGCAGGGTCATGCCGTGGCATGCCATTTTCCAATCCCATAGTGTGCAAAGGACAGATGATGCACTTGCCCTGTAACGCGTCATGAGCGGGTCGCTCCTCATTCGCAATCTGCGCGACATCCAGGCGCTCGAGTCGGCGCCGCTTTCCTCACGCTACTCAGTTTCGAACACCTATGAACTTTTAACGCAAAGCGCCAGGAAGTTCGCCGACCTTGCGGCGCTGGTGTTTCTGCCGCAGGGGCTGGCCGACGAGCCTGCGTACACGGTGAGCTACGCCGGGCTGTTCGCGCGAACCACACAGGCAGCTAACGCTTTTTCTCGACTCGGCATCGGCCAGGACGAGGTGATCGCATTCGTGCTGCCGAACCTGCCCGAGACCCACTACACCATCTGGGGTGGCGAGGCAGCCGGGATTGTTGCTGCAGTAAATCCACTACTTGAACCGCGCCAGATCCTCGAAATCCTGGTTGCGGTAAAAGCGAAACTGCTGGTGACGCTTGGACCCGATCCCGGCGCGCCTGGACTGTGGGAGAAAGTGAAGGCCATCGCAGGGGAAGTGCCGAGCCTGAAAGTTATTTTGCAGATCGACATCACGAAATATTTCGCGCCAAGCCGGAAGCCGCAATCATCCGCGGAATCGCGCATTGGCTCCATCGAGGTGTTGAACTTCGACGTCGAGCTTGACAGGGAACCCGGTGACCGGCTGTCGAATGGCCGTGCGATTCGGCCTGAAGACGTGGCAAGCATGTTCCACACAGGCGGCACCACCGGAGCGCCGAAGATCGCGCCGCATACCCATGCCAACGAGGTATTCATGGCCTGGAGCCTTTCGAGCATTCTCGACATGGCGCCCGGAAAGACATTTCTGTGCGGGCTCCCGCTGTTTCATGTGAATGCGGTGCTGGTCACCGGGCTGGCGGAGTTCATGAGCGGCGCCACGGTGCTGATGGCCGGTGTCCAGGGTTACCGTTCGTCCAAAGTGCTGCCCGGCTTCTGGAAACTGGTGGAAAGGTTTCGCGTCAACTATTTCAGCGCCGTGCCGACGATCTATGCCAGGCTGCTGGACGTGCCGGCCGGCGACGCCGACATTTCCTGTCTCGTCTACGCCATCTGCGGCGCGGCGCCGATGCCGATCGACGTGTTCCGCAAGTTCGAGGCGCTCACCGGAGTCAAGATTCTGGAGGGCTATGGCATGACCGAGGGTACTTGCGCCAGCGTGATCAATCCACCCGGCGGCGAGCGGCGCATCGGCTCCATCGGTCTGCCTATGCCGTACCAGCAGGTTAAACTTGTCATCCTCGGCGCCGACGGAACTATCGAGCGCGAAGCGAGTACAGGAGAGATTGGCGTCGTGGTAATGCACGGGCCACAAGTGTTTCCCGGCTACCTGCGCGCGCATGACAACGAGTCGGCGTGGATCACCGATACCGAACGTCGCAAGTGGCTCAATACAGGCGACCTCGGACGCATGGATGAAGATGGCTACATTTGGCTCGCTGGCCGTGCCAAGGATCTCATCATTCGAGGCGGCCACAATATCGACCCCCAGATAATCGAGGATGCCCTGTGCCGGCATCCGGCGGTAGCGTTTGCCGCAGCCGTCGGCCAGCCCGACGCGTATGCGGGAGAAATACCCGTCTGTTATGTTGTCCTGCGCGAAGGAATGAAGACGACCGAAGCCGAACTGATCGCGTTTGCCAAGACCGCAGTGCCGGAGCGTGCGGCGGCGCCTGCGCGCATCAGCATCGTTGACACGCTGCCTGTGACCGCAGTCGGCAAGATTTTCAAGCCGGCGTTGCGCTACCGCGCTACCGAGGACGTGCTCTCAGCCGTGCTGCGCAATAACGGTATCGCGGCAAAAGTGACTGCGGGAGCTGATCCCCGGCACGGTACGGTGGCGAAAATCCATCTGCAAGAACGCGCCCAGCTAGAGGCAGCACGCGAAATCCTCGGTCGCTTCACAGTACACTGGGAACTGGAGTCCTGAAATTTGAGCATCAAGGTATGCTTGGACGGATCCAGTTTCTGGAGCACTTTTTCTCATGCTGGCGCGCTTGCTTCGATTGATACTGATTTTCGAATTGTTCTCCTATGTTTTCGTCAGTGTTTTGCTGGTGAAGCTGGAGGGATGGACGCTGGGCGGCGCCTTGCTGTTGATGGCAGGACTGGCCCTGACATGGCGGGTGTGGCTGGTTGTCGTCAGCTATATCTTTGCCTGCACCCATCGTTCTTTACTGCCGGCGAGTCAGCGCATCAGCTTTCGTCGCGGCTTGCTGGAGGGAATGCGCGAGGTGCTGGCCCACACCACGCTCTCACTGGTGATGGGGTTGGATCGGTTGATCCCCGCTCGGGATGCGCCGGGCAAACCTCTGTCAGGGCAGGTTCCGCTCCTGCTGATCCACGGCTACCAATGCAATCGGGGGTTCTGGTGGTGGCTCAAACCGAGGCTGGCGGCGCATGGCAGCAGCGTTGCGACGCTGACGCTGGAGCCGCTCTACGGCGGCATTGATGGGTATACCGGGCAAGTCGCGCGGCGTGTTGAAGCCTTATGCCGCGAGAGCGGCGCTGCGCAGGTAATCCTTGTAGGCCACAGCATGGGCGGCCTGGTGTGCCGCGCATATCTGCGTCGCTATGGAGAGCAGCGCGTCGCCAGGCTGATTACTCTCGGAACCCCGCATCATGGAAGCCTGCTGGCGCGCTTCGCACTGGGCCGCAATGCGCGCGAGATGGAACCGGACAGCGCCTGGCTGAAAGCGCTGGCGGAGACAGAATCGCCGCTGCCGGTCCCCTGCATCGCGTTTTACAGTCCCCACGACAACTATGTCATGCCGCAGGCCAGCGCCATGCTCGCCGGCGCCGAGAATCGCCCGCTGCCTGGGTTAGGCCACCTGGCGATGTCCATTTCTCCTGTTGTGCTGGCGGTGTTGCTTGAAGTCACGGTAGCCTGAATTCGCAACACCCGTCGATTAATTCCCTCTTGAATAGATATGTCTTTAAGTCCATAATCTGAACATGAGTTGGACCGTCCTTTTCCATGACGATTTTGCCGCAGAGTTCGCGGCGCTGGCGGAGTCTTTACAGGATGAACTGCTGGCCCATGCGGTATTGCTGAGGGATTTCGGTCCCGGCTTGGGGCGACCGACGGTGGATACGTTGAAAGGCTCGATGCACGCCAACATGAAGGAATTGCGTTTTGCTTGGGCGGGCGAGGTGTGGCGCGTGGCCTTTGCTTTCGACCCGGCGCGGCAGGCCATTCTGCTGGTGGGCGGCGACAAGGGCGGCGCCGATCAACGGCGCTTTTACAAACGGCTGATTGCGTTGGCGGACGCGCGTTTTGACGCACATCTGCTTACGCTGGCCGCAACGGACAAGGAGCACAAACATGGCAAAAAAACTTGATCACCTGCTGGCGAAGTTGCCAACAAAACGCCGCGCTTCCATCGAGGTACGCGCGGGCGAACTGGCGACGTTGAAAGATTTGCGCCAGGCGGTGGCGCAAACCCAGCAAGATCTCGCCGCCACGCTGGGGGTGGGGCAGGACACTATTTCACGGCTGGAAAAGCGCAGCGACATGCTGCTTTCCACCCTGCGCCGTTACGTCGAGGCGATGGGCGGCAAGCTGGAGCTGGTCGCGCAGTTTCCGAATCGGTCGCCGGTGGTCATCGATCATTTGGCCCAGACTGGTACCGCTCGCGTAGCACATGGCGCCAAGGTGGTTGTGTTAGATGACCACGCGCACCCGACCTGATGAATCTACGTGAGCGTCGATAAAGCAGACTCCACCCAGCCGAAGCCGATCTGTTCTTGCTCAAGACGCAGACTCTTGCGTATCCGGTTGTCCCGCAAATCATCATAAAGCGTCATTTCTTCAGGGGTCAGTCTAGGCAGGTCGCGTAGCGTCTGTTTCTCTTCTTCGCCCCATAGCGATTCGAACGCCAGCAAGGTAGGCCGGTCCATCAGGAACGACTCCACATGGCCGAATTGGCTACGCAGCTGATCAAGAATAGCGAAGCCGTGAGTGTCGATATCACCCCAATAATGAACGCGGCAGTACGAAAGCCATTCGGCCTTGCGCAACATCTCGAAACCGTATCCCGCACCGAAGATGACTATGCTGCTCTTGACCCGCGGAAAGGCCAAGAAATTGATCTCGTTCTCGGTGATGAAAACCCGTGAGACATTGCAGTCAAGCCGGGTAAAGCTCGCGACATCCAGGGTGATGTCCTGTATGAGGTCACCCGGCAACAGGGCGTACTCTGGATCGAGAATGCGGAAACGGATGCGCACCGGTTTGTTACAAAACCCGTAGTACCTCGCGAATTGGCTCACCCCGGATGCTGCGGGATCAATTGCCTCGAGGGGCAAGACGATGTCCAGCAACTCCATGAGCACGCCGCGATGGGTTTCGATGAACTTGCTATGCACGCCCGGGATGTCTACCTGCCTTAGGTACACGCCAGGGCGTGGATGGGCCTGCAGCCAGGCGACGATGTCCAGCAGCCGACCCCACTCGTCGGAAAGCTCCAGCGCCCTCAGTGGCCGTTTGGTCAGCCAGTTCAGCAATTGCGGCTGGCGCGCAGCCGTCACGTCGATCAAGGTAGTGAAGCGGGCGAAATCTCGTCGCTTGCCGATCAGCGCCAAGGCATCTTCGACGGTATCGATCCATGCCTCCTGGGGCACAGCGTTTTCGCCCAATACTCGGTGCTTGAACTCCCGCATTTCCACCCGGCAATGAGCCATCGCCCGAAGCTCACCGATCCAAACGCGTGCATCGTCAAAGTGGTCGGCCATCTCAGCCGACGTAGGGCCCTTGAGCACCAAACGCTTCGGGAATAGCGACTCGCCAGTGACAAGGCTAGCCAGCAATTCACCCCGGTCCCACAGCTTTTGAACCTGGGCGCGCAAATCGTCCGGCCCTCTCCAATTCATCCCGCCATCCTCGCCTTCTCCGCGCGGTACTCCTCGATCGAGAGATTGCGCAGCTTGGAGGCACGGCCTTCCTCGTTGTGGACAAACCCCACGCTGGAAACAAAAGGTTCGATGATGTGGATCTTCTGCAGGGGCGTGACGATCAGTATCTGCAGGTTGAGTTGGGCAAACAAGCGCAGGCCATATTGCGCAGACTCGTCCGAGCCACGCCCAAAGGCTTCGTCGATCACCACGAAACGGAAGGATCTGGAACGTACTGCTCCCCATTCGAGACCGAACTGATAGGCCAGGCTTGCCGCCAGGATAGTGTAGGCCAGTTTTTCTTTCTGGCCTCCAGACTTGCCACCCGAGTCGGAGTAGTGCTCGTGTTCGCTGTCGTCCTCGCGCCAGCGCTCGCTGGCGGCAAACACGAACCAGTTGCGCACATCGGTGACCTTGGCGGCCCAGCGACGGTCCTGCTCGGATAGCCCCTCTCGTCCGCGAAAGCGCTCGATGATGTGTTTAACCTGTAGGAACTTGGCTTCGGAATATTGGGTATCCTCTGAGCCAGTCAGTGCCCCTTCGGTACAGGCTCGCAGTTCGGTTTGGAAATCTCGGACGTCGGCATCGGGCGTCGGCTGGGCCTCCAGAACGATATAGCGACCGGTGTTGTAGTCGATCTGGGTGAGCGACTCGTTGATGCGCGCGATACGCTCCTTGATGGTTTCCCGCTCGCGAGCCAACTGCGACTGGAAGTTCGCCACCTCGCGAATGGTGTTCTCGTTCAGTAGTTCCTTGAAGCGCGCTTCGAAGCGCGGAAGATCGTCGGTCTGAAGGCTTTGGAACATGTTACGGTATTCAAAAGCAGCAGCTATGCTTGCATCTACCTCTGAAGTCTCAAGTTTGAATTCCTCTTTGTAGGAGGTCATCGCCTTGACGATACGCTCCCCCAAATTACTGAGTTTCCTGCTTTCGTTGTCAATTTGTTTTTGCAGCCAGTCGCGTATTTCGCGCTCGCGGTTGTCGCAGGATTCGACAGTGAGTAGATGCTCGCCCAACACTTCGCCGCGTACGTTCTCGAGTCGCTCGAAGTACACGGAGTGGGTGGCGTAGGCCGGTTCATCCAGTACCGCTCGCGTCTGAACGCACAAGGCTGCCGCATCCGTCTTCTTCTGCTCGGCTTTGGATCGCTTGTCCTTGTGCTCCTCCAACTGGGCTTCTGTGCCTTTCAATGCGGCAACAACCTCAGCCAGCCGTTCAGTCAGTTGTCTCAACACATCGGAGGCAGACTCCAGCCTCTGCTTCTCGTCCGTAAGCTGAGCCACCTCTACGGCAAGCGACTGCCAGTCGAGTTCGCGGAAATCAGCGTATTCGTCGAGTTTCGACAGCACCATGAGGCGTTTCTTGAGCGCTTTCTGAACCGTCTGGATTTTGCCAATGAGGCTGCCCAGTTCGCCCAGCCGCGCTTCCAGCTTCCTTGCGTTGGCTTCGAGCGCAGCAATCTTTGCCGTGTTGCTCCAGCCCAGGACGTAGCGACTGCGGTCATCCAGCCGATGACGGTCGTCTTTCTCGTGACGCTCGCCGGGTGCCTTGATCTGGCCCGCTCGTGTGATGGCGCGGGTCTCACGACGGAATTGCTCTTGTGTCACGCAGCAGGCCACGTCGAAACGGTGAGTGGACTCACGTTCCAGCCAATCATAGAAAGGAGAGTCGGGCTTGATGGCCAGCTTGCGCGCCAGGCTGTCTTTATGTAAATCATTCCGGTGCAGGTTGGGTAGATCGCCCCTAGAACCCTGGCGTACCCGGAAATAGACCAGCCGTCCCCTGAGATGCGTTCTATCGACCCAGTCCGCGACTGCTGCGTAGTACTCATCCGGTACCAGAAGCGACAAGCCGAAGTTGCGCAACAGCCGTTCGGCGGCCCCTTCCCAGTCGCGCTCATCGTCACGCACTTGCAGCAGCTCGCCGGCAAAGGACATATCCCCTTCGGATAAATCGAGGGCCTTGCACAGCGCGGTGCGCATGGCTACCTGTTCTGCGGGGATGTTGCTGCACCGGGCTTTCAAACTGTCGATCTCGGCGGACAACTCGTCGTGCTCCAACTTGCCCTGACGCAAGCTTACGCCGTGTTCGGTCAGATCGTTTTGCAGACTGGCGTCTCGTGCCAGAGCCGTTTCAGCCAGGGCCGAGAAGCGCTGTCGCTGGACAAGAAAGTCAGGCTCATCCTTGGCGGGACTTTCACCGACCGTGCGTACAAGTTCGGCGTAACGCTGATCTCTGCGCTCACGCGCCTGGCGCTCCTGATCCTTCCTGCGGATTTCGACAGCCAATCTCTCCAAACGGTCGCCACCGTTGTCGGCAATGCTGCGTTTGAGTTCGTCCTGCTCGGCTCGTTGCGTGTCGCGGAGCTCCTCGAAGCGCTTGACCTGGGTGTCTTGCCGCCCCCATTCATCCGCAAGGCTGGCGATACGTTTCTCCAGCAGCCCGAGTTTCTGGCCCGCGAAGTAGGATCTGAGTGCCTCGCGACAGGCGCGGAGCTCCTCACCTTGCGAGACAAGTGACGCATGGCGATCACAGTCAGTAACCAGCGGCGAGAGCAGTTCCACTTGACGCTTGGCCTTCAGTACGGCCTCGTGCGCCCGGTTCAGGTCATCGAAGTGGCCGATCAAGGCCGCGATGCGTGACGCAACTTCAAAAGGCTCGAGCATATGGCTACGGACGAAGTCGGTCAGGTTGCCCACCGACTTCATCGACACCGTTTGGTGAAAAAGCTCCAGCGCCTGTTCATTCTCGATGCCGAAGCGACGACGGAACCAGGCTCCGTAGGGCGGAAAGCTGTCGAACACCTCTGCGCCCGAGGTTCCGTTTGAAGCACGCAGTTTCTTGCGCAGGGCAGCGATGTCCGAGCCGAAGTGGGCGAAGTCTGTCGCAATCGACAAAGCACGTTCCGCGCAGACAAAGAAACGCGCGGGTTGTCCTTGCGCATCCTTCATCCAGAAGACCTGGGCCAGCGTTATCGTCTGGTCGTAGCCCGTGTTATGGAAAACCCCCAGGATCACCGAGTAGTTGTTGTGGTCACGAAGCGCCACGGGCTTGGCTGTCCCGCTCACCTCATTGCGTTCAGACTTGTAATGCCCGAGTACGTAGGAACGTAGCGTGCGCTCCTTGCTGTCGGCTCCGGCGGCCTTGTTGTAGGCAATCCGGTGTGCCGGCACCAGCAACGTGGTCACGGCATCGACCAGCGTCGACTTGCCCGAGCCAATGTCGCCAGTGAGCAAGGCGTTGTTACCGCCGGGATTCAGCGCCCACACTCGGCCATCGAAGGTACCCCAGTTGAAAACTTCCAGCCGATGCAAGCGGAAGCCCGAGAGCGCATCGTCGGCGACGAAATCCAGGTCCAAGGTTTGCGCTGCATCAATATTCATTGGCCGTCTCTTCGGGGGGCGCACCGAGCTGTACCCGATACGCCGCCAGCCGCGCATCGAAATCAGCCAGCCACTGCGCGTCCACAAAGGCCTTGAGGATGCGTCGCACTTCGAACACTGCGGCCCGCCCACCCTGGTTCGCCGCACTGGTCTTAAGCCGTCGCAGGAATCCCAGCTCCACGATCTTGTTGAGGTGCGTCTCGATCTGGTCGATCAGCTTGGCCTCATTGCTGCTTTCTGGCAGAAACACCCGAATCAACTCGACGATCTCGTCGCGGCTGAGAACGAGCCGCGTATCGCCTCCGCTCGCGTCGAACTCGGCCAATTTCTTGCGCAGCAACGCCAGCAGCAAGCTCACCGGAAACGACAGCGGACGTCTCACAACCAGGCGTGGGAGCTTTGAGGCTGCGTCATCTTCGCTTTCCTGACGCGAACGCAAGAAGGCATAAGCCTCGGCCTCGTCAAGCACCAGCTCCAGACCCAGTACCGTCACGTAGTCGCGCACCCGGGCCTGCAGCTTGATCAATGCATTCCAGAGGCTGGCGTCACCATCTTGATAGATCACGCCTTTGAGAAGAAGGATGACCATGGTCGATAAGTCATTCGTTGCCGCGGCGTTTTCAAGTTCTTGTTCAGTCATCCTCACCTCACGAAGATCACGCGCGGCAAACGCGCCCGCTTTGCATATTCATGTCCATCCGGCCCTTCGCGCCGCCAGCCGATTGTCTCGGCCACCTCTTCATTCACCACTGTCTTGAAGGTGCCATGAGACGACCCCCAGTCGCCATGCGACAGCCCCCCGAGAAGGCTCGCAATCGCCTCGGGGCGGCCCGGCACCGATTGCTCTGCCGCAATCTGCAGGTACGCCACCAGCTCTGCCAGGCCGTGCTGCAGCGGCTGCATCTCGCACAGCTCACGCAGCGTGACTTGCGAACGATCCTGCAAGGCGTGACGGATATGCCGAGCTAACAGCGCCTTGTCGATCACGACCTGCGAGTACAGCGCTGCCGCATCCAACTCGACATCTCCCGACTCCAACTCGATATCGGCGATCAACGGCTTGGTTGATGGTGTGTAGAGCGGCCGTTCCATCGGCAACTCGATATCGGCAGCAGTGTCCGCAATGCGCATCAACTCACCCAGTGGCGATGATTCCCGCAGTGCCAGCGCTTTGGCCTCGATGCCGTGCAAGATGTCCATGATGCGGCGGTTCTCCAGCCAGGCTTGGTCGTCCAGAAAGTGCCGCAACTGCTGCGAGAGCTGGGCCACGGTGCGCTGGGTGTGTTCGCCGGCCTCCAGCCAGTCGTAATGCACACGACGGGTGCGGGCGTCGGGTTTGAGTTCGGCGACTGGTGGCAAGGCCAAGACGCGCTCAAGCAGTGTCGACAGTTGTTCCTGACGGCTGCTGGACATCAGGAAATCCCAAAAGCCGCGAAAGCTCCGGCCTTGGTCGGAATCGGCAATGGCATCGCGTTCGCCCATGATTTCTTCCAGCAACGCGCCCTTTGAGCCTTCCCACAGCGCGATGCGTTCCCGCACGCGCCGATCCAGTCGGCGAAAGTTGTGCTCCACCTCGCGAAAATCGGCGAGCAGTTCGCGCGCAAGCTGAATGAACTGCTGGAAGCGGTCTTTCAGTGCTGAGCCGTCCAACAGCGGAATATCACCTGCCAGAATCCGGGCGATCTCGGCGTCGATCTCGTCGCGGCGTTTATGCAACTCGGCAATGCGCGCTTGCGGGTCGGTTTCGCTGCCCTCGCTCATCTGCTTGAGCAGTTCGAACAGCGTGAGCAAGCGCGACTCGGTGCCCACGAAGCTGCGCTCGGCGAGCGTCTCCAGCCAGGCAATCGCCTTCTCGGTCGCCGGGGTCAGGTCGAAATGCGGTTCATCCGAACCCTGGCGGTAGAACTTGCGCAGCCAACCCTTCTCGGTGCCAGCCCAGTCGTTGAGGTAGTCGAGTGCTGGCTTCGGGAATGCCTCCGCGCCCAACCATTCGCGCAGGGCAAACAGTTCATCCTCAAGAGCCTCAGCCAAATCCGCCTGCGCCATCACCCGCACATTGGGTGTGATGAACACGCGCTGCAGAAAACTCGTCAGCAGCGGTGCGTGATCCGAGCGCAACAGCCGCCAGGCCGGATGGCTCAGGCGCAGCAGGTCGAGAGTGGCGTAGTCGAGGTTCATTCAAGCAATGCCTCGATCCAGTCCCAGCGTTTCTCCTTCACCATCACAAAGCGACAGCGGCCATTGGATAGCTCGGCCCAAAGGCCACCGATTACTCGATCGTCTTTGGCATCCGTCCAGCGGTCGGCACCCTTGTACTCAACGGCGAGGATTACGCCGCTCGGTAACTGGCACAAAAAGTCGGGATAGAAACGGCCATCGGCTTTTTGCAGGTAGAAGGAACTGCCCTCCCTGCGGACCAGGTTACGCACCCAGAACTGGATTCGCCCTTTTTGCGCCTGCATCTCCAGCCAACAAGCACATGCGAATTCCTCCTTGCTGTCGAAGTCACCTATACGTCCGTAGAAATGCTTGCGAAAATTGGAGAAGCCGTAAATCGACGTATTGGGGTCGTAGTCGCGGCTGGGCGCATAGGCCTGCGGATGAAAGTCGAAGGCATAGAGGTCTGTCACGGCGACGCGGGAAGCCGCATCGTCGCCGAACAACGTTTCTTGGAAGGCAAGTCCCACGGCCTGCTTGCGCAAGTCGCGGATGCGCGTTTCGATCAGGTTGCGGATCAGGAATTTCTGCAGATTGACACGGGCCAGCGTGAAGCCTTCCCGATGCAGCAAATCGGACAACCAGGCGGCGACGAACGCCTGCTTGATGGCGTGAGTCAGCTTTTCCTCCGGAAGATTCTTGCACAACCAGGTCGCCAGCCGCACTTCGTCCCAATGTTCGGGTTGGTAAGCCAGACCAAGATCGCGTTGCAGTTCAGGAAAAAAGCGCGAAACCATCCGGCCCGAGCTGGCATCGACATCGATTTCCCCGCCCTCGGAAACCTTGAGGCCCGCACCCATCGCTGTCAGATCGTCGGCGGAAGGCTGTGCATCGTAGGGCGAGAGCGTCCACGGGTACTCCAGCACCTCCGGGTCGTCGAACAACTGCAACTCACCCTGCACGCGTAGAGCGAGTTGAGGAATGCGGAAACGCACACCCAATTCCGCCGGCGTCTGAAAAAACTCGATGGCTGTGGTGCGGCTGATTTCGGCTGCCTCGATGATGGCCGTAGCGGCGGCTACTGATGTGATCGTTGCCTTGAGTACTTCCGTCTCATCCTCGGTCAGTGGAGTGCTGATAGTCAGGGTGTTAAGCTGGGTATCCCAACTCACCTTGTCGCGGAGGGGCTTGGGACAACTCTTGAGATTGGGTTTCTCCGGCAAGGTAATCGTCACCGGACGAACCACCACGCGTCCTGCATGTCCTTCGAGATCGAGCCGCGCTTGTTCGATTCTGGCGGCGGTCACAAACTCGCTCACCTCGCGCCGTTCGAATCCGGCGCCGGCAACCAGGCGGTCGCGCAACGCGCTCGCCGTTTCCGCGAAGTTGCGCGATACCACAAAGGCATACGACTGATTGAGTGGCCGATTCACCCGATGGCTGGCGCCCGGCTGCCGCAACACCCGCCCAAGCAACTGTTCCACCGCCGTGGCCGAATGCAGCGAGGCCATGCTGACCAGGATATAGGCGAATGGACAATCCCAACCCTCGGCCAGCGCCTTCTGGGTGATGACGAATTTCACCGGACAGGACGGATCGGCAATGCCCAGCTTGTAGTCGGCATCGATTTTCTCCAAGCCTTTTTCCTCGCCGGTGGCGACGATGATTTCCTCGACCGGAATACGATGATTCGTGATGAGCTCAGTCCGAACACGTTCAAAGTCCAGGGTCTCGACGCCGCTACGGCGTGGTTCGGCTTGAATCAGCACGATTGGTCGCAAGTAAGCGGCGCCCGCGCGGCGCTCCTCATCGGCCAGCTTGTGCAGGGCGTCGCGCCGACCGATGGCATCCGCCAGGCACTGCTGCCAGTTTGGTTCGGTTTCCAGCACCACCGGCAGCTTGATCATTTCCTCCGCCTTCAACTCGGCGGCAGATACGCTGTGCAGCACGTTCGACGGCGTGCGTTCCAGGTCGGGCGTGGCCGTCAACTCCATCACTCCGCTGGGGCGCAAGCGCGCCAGCATGTCGAAGGCCAGTTCGGTGCGGCTGTTATGCGCTTCATCGACGACGACAAAGGGCCGGCGCAAACGCAATACGTTGGCGAGCGAATAGGGCGTGGTCTGCTCGGCGCCCTGGCCGTCTTTGAGCAGTTCGTCGCGCTGGGCCGGAGCGAGATGCTCGAAGTGATGCATCAGCGCGCCGCTGGACTGGTATACCTTGCGGCATTCCTCGTCCTCCACCTGAAACGCCTGCCGGGTGGCGACGATAATCGCCGTCGAGGTGTCCAGCGTGGCGCGGGTCACGCTCTTGGCTTCCTCCAGATCCATCACCGTGATGGAGCCGGTTTCGCGCAAGGCCGCGTGGTAGGGATGCTGGCGATCCCTCAAAGCCCGCAGCGTCTGATCGCGGATCGGCTTGCTCGGCACCAGCCACAGGATCACGCTGTGCTCGCAGCGTAACAGGTGGGTGTTGACGCGTTGCACGCTTTTCGCCGCCAGCCAGGTCTTGCCGCCGCCGGTGGGTACGCGCAGGCAAAAATACGGCATGTCAGGCGGGAAACCCGACAGCGGATTGTAGGCAAGACCGCGACCCCACAGATGCTCGGTGGTGGCAGTGTAGGCAATCGACGCCGAGGGCAGTTCGTGACAGGCCTTGAAATACGCCTCGATGCTCTCCAGCACCTGCGACTGGTAGGTCTTCGGGGAAAAGCTATTCATCAGGTTGTTTTGATGCGATCAATCGTCACCTTTTAGTCCCCATTTCACATCCTTGCGCTGGAAATGTTCCGTAAGATCGACATCATCAATTCGGTCGCTAACTGGAATTTTCGGCGAAGCCGCCTGGGGTTGCTGGCGAACCGGGTCTGACTGGCGGTATTCCACGACACCATTTAGGCTAAAAACAAGTGCCGTACCTGTTCTCGCCGCCACTTCGCGGGCGCGTTGTGCTGCACGCTGGAGTGCCTGAAATGACCCACGCAGGTCGGCATTTCTGGCTTCATCTATCGGTCGAGGGTTCATGGTTTTTCACTCCAATCCAATAATACCGGTCGCTCGCCGGAGTTGTCGTACAGCGCCCAAAAGTCTACAGCGAGTGCGTAGCGCAAGGCAAAGTTTTTCTTCCCCGCAACGAAACGCCGGCGTATCACTTCAACCGGCACATCGTGACCCCCCTGTTTTATTCGTTGCCCAACGCGCGCAATGGCTTCTTCTGCGCTGTCCAACTGTAGAAAGATCAACTCAACGCAATAGCCCGCGTTCTGCCATTTCCTAATCCAGCGCAGGTAGCCACGTCCCGACAGGGTAGTCTCAAACGCGAAGCTGACTCGCGCGGCAAAGTGCCGGGCCATTTCCTCCAGCATCAGGCGCCCCGCGCGTACAGCGGCTGCATCGGGGGCAAATGGAGCCAAGCCCGCCGCGATTAGATCGGCATTCACGAATATTGGGCAGCCCGCTTCATTGGGCAGAAACTCGCGGGCAAAGGTGGTTTTCCCCGCGCCATTGGGGCCGGCGATGATGATGATGCGCGGCTTGGCATCCAAGCTCACACCTCCAGCGCGTAAGGGGTTTGCTTGAATACGATGTTCTCCCGCGCCGCGCGCGCCCCCATCCGGTTGGCGGCGGCGTAGATCAGCTTCGGGCCGGCGTGCTTCGGCAAGCCATCGAAGACCGGGCCGGTCAGCACATTACCGCCGCTGATCGACTTGTCCTTGAGGATGCCGTTGTAGAGCAGATAGATCGCGCGGCCCTCATGCACGCCCAGCAAGGGTGACAAAATCCCCCTGCCACCTGCGGCGTCTCCCCCCTTTGACAAAGGGGGGGTGGGGGGGATTTGAAACCCCGTCCCGGTGGCGGCAAACCAGACGAACTCCGCCAGTTGGGCGAAGCTCACGTCGGGGCGAATCTGGCCCTCGGCGGTGAATAGCGGCTCGGCGGAGAGGCGGAAGAACTGGAAGCCGCCGCCCAGACCTGAGACGGCATTACCTTTGGGATCGGTGTAGCCCTTTGCCACGCGCTTGATTCGTTCAGATGTGACGGTGCTGGCGATATTTTCATCCATCTCGACCAGGATGAAACGGCGCTTGCCGCCATCCTCGGCGTTCTGCTTCAGCACCGCATGCCCGGTGGTACCCGATCCGGAGAAACTGTCCAAAATTAACGAGTCTTTGTCAGTTGAAATTTGCAGTATTCGCTGAATCAGTCGCGCAGGTTTGGGTGTTGTATCAAATGCACTCGACCCACCAAGAATTGCCATCAGGTCCTTGGTAGCCTCGTCGGTGTGCCCGACTTCATCGTGAGGCCACCAAGTCCACGGCACTACTCCCTCGACTTCAGATAAATAGCGAATTACGTTGGGCTGAGAGTCGCCTTTCTTACCGAAGTAGATACGCCCCTCTGCACGAAGTTTTTCAAACGTTGCTTCAGCCAATCCCCAGCATCGACCTGCTGAGGGTTTGAATTTCTTGCCAGATGGTGCGGTTATTTCGTAGAACTGTTCCGGGGTGGCGTGTCCTGCCTGGGCCGTCATCGGAATCGGACGCCACCGACCTTTCGGATCATTGTTTGGATTACGGTAGACCTTTGCCTGCTTCTCATCAATCGGCACCTTGTTGCGGGTAGCCTTGAATTTGGCGGGGCTCATCGCGTACACAAGCACGTACTCGTGGACATCGCCGATTGCCTCTCGGTTCTCCCGCGAATAGCGCTTCTGCCACACGTTGCACGCGACGAATTTCCCAGTCCCGAAAACCTCGTCCATCAACAGACGGAGTAGGTTGACTGCAGCGTCGTCGATAGATACCCAAATTACGCCGTCTTCTTCTCGCAAAAATTTTCTAAGCAATACCAGGCGCGGATACATCATGCACAGCCAGCGGTCGTGCCGGTCCAGGGTCTCGCCTTCCTTGCCCACCACTTCGCCCAGCCAGCGGCGTATCTCCGGGCTGTTGACGTTGTCGTTGTAGACCCAGCCTTCGTTGCCGGTGTTGTAGGGCGGGTCGATGTAGATGCATTTGACCTGCCCGGCGTAGCGCGGCAGCAGGGCTTTCAGCGCATGCAGGTTGTCACCCTGGACGATCAGGTTGCCGCTGCTATTTCCATTTTCACCGCAGGATAGTTCCGGCACCGGCTCCAGCAGCCGAAACGGTACTTCTTTGTGGTGTTTGACGACGGCATCCTTGCCGATCCAGTTCAATGTAGGCATCAGGGAATGCTACCTTGCCTCGGGGGGGATAAGCAACGAATACCCAACTTACCGCAAGCTGCTGATCAGCTTCTCGACGCTTGCATGCTAAGATTCGCGCGTTCAATTCCCCCTGCGCCATGTCCGATTCTTCCGCTGTCGCCGCCGTGTTTGCCGCTGACGGCCCGCTTGCTCGCGCCATCCCGGCTTATCGCGTGCGTCCGCAGCAGCTCGAAATGGCGGAGCGCATCGCCGCCGCCATCGAGGGCAATCGTGTCCTGGTGGCGGAGGCCGGCACGGGTACCGGCAAGACCTTTGCCTATCTGGCGCCGGCCTTGCTGTCGGGCGGCAAGGTGATCATCTCGACCGGCACCAAGACCTTGCAGGATCAGTTGTTTCAGCGCGATTTGCCAGCGGTGCGCGAGGCGCTCAAGGTCTCGGCCAGCATCGCATTGCTGAAAGGCCGCGCCAATTACGTCTGTCACTATCACCTGGAGCGCGCCATTGGCGATGGCCGCTTCCAGTCGCGCGCAGAGGCCGGCCACATTCGCGCCATCGCGCGCTTCGCCAAGACCAGCAAGAGCGGCGACAAGGGCCAACTGGCGGCGGTGCCGGAGGATTCCGCCGTCTGGGCGGCAGCCACTTCGACGCGCGAGAACTGCCTGGGTCAGGAATGCCCGCAGCACAAGGATTGCTTTGTTCTGGCGGCGCGGCGCCAAGCGTTGGCTGCCGACATCGTGGTGGTAAATCATCATCTGTTTTTCGCCGATGTGATCCTGCGTGACGACGGCCTGGGCGAACTGTTGCCGGCCTGCAACGTCGTCATCTTCGACGAGGCGCACCAGTTGCCGGAAGTGGCCGGACTGTTTTTCGGCGAAAGCGTCGGCACCAGCCAGTTGGTCGATCTGGCGCGCGACACGCGGCTGGAAGCAGTCGCCGCCGCCAAGGATTATCCGCCGCTGCAGGACGCCACGCGCGCTGTGGAGAAGGCCGCGCGCGACCTGCGCCTGGCCGTCGCAGCCGAGAACGCCCGTCTTGCCGCGACGCAACTGGCGCATGACACCAATTTTCAGGCGGCGCTGCAAGTGCTGGCCGAGGAACTGGCAGGATTTAGCAAGCATCTGGAAAGCCAGGCCGCGCGTTCGGAAGGGTTGGGCAATTGCCTGCAACGCGCGCTGGAGTTGGCCGCGTGCCTGAAACGCTGGCGCACCCAGGAAGATGCCACGCAGGTGCGCTGGCTGGAAGTGTTCAGCCATGCGCTGACGTTGAACCTGACGCCGCTGGATGTCGCCGAGATTTTCAGGAAGCAGCTCGAAGGCCATCCGCGCGCCTGGATATTCACCTCGGCGACGCTGGCGGTGGGCAGCGATTTCAGCCACTATCGCAGCGAGTTGGGTTTGACCGAAGCGAACACCGATTGCGGCTATTGGGGCAGCCCCTTCGACTATGCCGCGAATGCTTTGCTCTACGTCCCCACCGGCATGCCCGACCCGAACAGCGCCGATTACGCCGATGCGGTGATGGAGGCAGCCTACCCGGCCATCGTCGCCGCCGGTGGCCGCGCCTTCGTGTTGTGTACTTCGCTGCGCGCCATGCGGCGCATCCACGGGCAGTTGCAGGAACGCTTCGCGCGCGACGGCGTGGAGTTTCCGCTGTTGTTGCAAGGGGAGGGCGCCAAGGCCGAACTGCTGGCGCGCTTCCGCAGCCTGGGCAATGCCGTGCTGGTGGCCAGCCAAAGTTTCTGGGAGGGCGTCGATGTGCGCGGCGAGGCGCTGTCGCTGGTGGTGATCGACAAGCTGCCGTTCGCGCCGCCGGATGATCCGGTGCTGGCTGCGCGTATCGAGCAGTTGCGCAAGGCGGGCAGGAATCCCTTCATGGATTACCAGTTGCCGCGCACCGTCATCAGCATGAAGCAGGGCGCGGGTCGCCTGATCCGCGACGAGAGTGACCGCGGCGTGCTGATGGTGTGCGACCCGCGGCTGGTGAATAAGCCCTATGGCCGCAAGGTCTGGCAGTCCCTGCCGCCGATGCGGCGCAGCCGCGAGATTGCCGATGTGGTGGCGTTCTTTGCCGCAGCAGGGCAGGGAGCGGGTAAACTGCCGTGATGAGCTGTAACGCTAACCCGATCCTGCCGGTCCCCAGCCACAATTGCATTGCCCTGGCCGAGCAACTGAATATCGGCTGCCAATGCGTATCGCTGGACCGCGACCAGTTGCGCGCGGAGCTGGAAAACACTAGTCCCGGTTTCTATGCCGAGGTCATCGAGAGTCGTCCGCACCTGTTTGCGGATTCGCTGGTCTTCGTCAGCGGCGCGCATGTGCATTCGATGGCCGCCACCATCGCCGCCATCGAGCGGGTAGTGGCCCTGCCGGCCTATCAGGCGCATGTCATGCAACACGCGCCGCAGATCGCAAGGCATCAGAGTGCGGCGCGCGGCGTATTCCTCGGTTACGACTTTCACCTCGGCCCGCTGGAACATAGCCAGCCGCAACTCATCGAAATCAATACCAATGCCGGCGGCGGCATGTTGAATGCCGTGCTGGAGCGGGCGCAATACCGTTGTTGCGATGTTGCTGCGGCGCTGTTGCCTGGACTGCTCGGGGCGGATACGCCCGAGCACCTGTTTCTCGAAATGTTCCGTGCCGAATGGCGTGCGGCGCGCGGCAAGACGCCCTTGCGCAGTATCGCCATCGTTGACAATGACCCCGCTACGCAGTACCTGCACCCGGAGTTCGTACTGTTTCAGCGCTTGTTTGAACGCAATGGCATGCACGCGGTGATTTGCGATCCACGCGAGCTACAGTTCCGGCAGGGTGAGCAGGGCGGACTGTGGCATGCGCAAACACGCATTGACCTGGTGTATTGCCGCCTCACCGATTTTTCGTTGGAGGAGTCCGCGCACGCGGCTTTGCGCGATGCCTATCTGGCCGATGCGGTGGTGCTGACGCCGCATCCGCGCGCCCATGCGCTGTACGCCGACAAGCGCAATCTGGCGGTGTTGTGCGACGATACCTTGCTCGCCGCCTGGGGAGTGGATGCGGACACGCGCAAGCAATTGACGGACGGGATTCCACGCACCGAGCGGGTCGATCCGGCGCGTGCCGATGAATACTGGGCGCGCCGCAAGCAGTTGTTCTTTAAGCCGGCAGGCGGCTATGGCGGCAAAGCGGCTTATCGCGGCGACAAACTCACGCGGCGTGTCTTCGAGGAAATCATGGCCGGTGCGAGTGAGTCTGAGTCTGAATATGTGGCTCAGGCATTGGTGACACCCTCGGCGCGCCGCCTCGATGTGGCGGGTGAAGCGGTGGAACTGAAACTCGATCTGCGCAACTACGTTTATGACGGTCGTGTCCAGTTGATCGCTGCGCGCCTTTACCGTGGGCAGACCACCAACTTCCGCACCCCTGGCGGCGGTTTTGCGCCGGTGCTGGAAGTGCCTTGCGGGGAAGACCTGCCATGAAGATGAAGGTCTTCGGTTTTGCCGGCTATTCCGGCGCCGGCAAAACGACGCTGATCGAGCAATTGATTCCACGCTTCGTCATGCAAGGGCTGCGCGTATCCCTGATCAAACATACCCATCACGCTTTCGACGTCGACCGCCCGGGCAAGGATTCTTTCCGTCACCGCGAAGCGGGCGCCAGCGAGGTTTTGCTGATCTCCAGTCAACGCTGGGTGCTGATGCACGAATTGCGCGGCGCGCCGGAGCCATCGCTGGAGGAACAACTGGCGCACCTGTCGCCATGTGATCTGGTACTGGTCGAGGGATTTAAGTACACCTCGATTCCCAAGCTCGAAGTGCACCGGCCCGCCAATGGCAAGCCGCTTATTTATCCGGAAAACCCCCATGTCGTGGCGTTGGCCAGCGATGTCAACATCGAACTGCCCGCGTCGCTGCCCTGGCTTGACCTCAACGCCGTCGATGCCATCGCCGAGTTCATTCTGCAACATCAGGAGTTGAGGAGTTAACATGAGTCTGCTGTCTTTCGACCTGGCTTTGGCGCAATTACTGGCCGGCGCGCAACCGCTGACGGACATTGAATCAGTGTCAACGATGGATGCGGCTGGCCGCGTCCTGGCCGTAGCGCAAACCTCTGCGATGAATGTGCCGTCGCTCGACAACTCTGCGATGGACGGCTATGCCCTGCGTTGCGCCGATGTGCCTGTGGCAGGCACACGCCTGCCGCTGAGTCAGCGCATCCCCGCTGGCAGCGTTGGGCATAGCTTGGCGCCGGGGTCGGCGGCGCGGATTTTTACCGGCGCGCCGGTGCCGCCCGGCGCCGACGCCGTCGTCATGCAGGAAATGTGTGATAGCGATAGCGACGCTGGCGGTGCGTCGCATGTCATCGTCAAGCATGTGCCGCAGCGGGGCGAGAGTATCCGTCGCGCCGGCGAGGACATCCGCGCCGGCGTTGAAATTCTGTCTGCCGGCACGCGGCTTGCGCCGTCACACCTGGGCTTGGCGGCCTCGGTCGGGATCGCCGCGCTGCCGCTGTTTCGCCGCTTGCGCGTGGCATTGTTCTCCACCGGCGACGAGTTGGTGATGCCGAGCGAAGTGCCGGTTGCGGAATTACCGCCGGGCGCCATCTATAACTCCAACCGCTATTTGTTGCGCGGCCTGTTGCAACAGTTGGGTTGTGAAGTCGGCGATCTTGGCATCGTCCCCGACAATCTGCCGGCGACGCGCGCCGCACTGCGCGAAGCCGCAGTCGGACACGACTTGATCCTCACCTGTGGCGGGGTTTCGGTGGGTGAGGAGGATCACGTCAAGCCCGCCGTGCAGGCCGAGGGTGAGCTGGCGCTGTGGAAAATCGCCATCAAGCCGGGCAAGCCGCTGGCCTTCGGGCATGTCCGGTCTGGCGCGGGTCGCGCTGCTTTTATCGGTTTGCCGGGCAACCCTGTGTCGAGTTTCGTTACATTCGTTACTCTGGTGCGTCCCTACATTCTCAAGGCGCAGGGCGTGGCCAGACAATTGCCAACGGCGTTGCCGCTGCGTGCCGACTTCGACCTGGTGCGACCCGAGACCCGCCGTGAGTTCCTGCGCGTGCGCCGCAACCGGACAGGTGGACTGGACTTGTACCCTAACCAGGGATCAGGTGTGCTGACTTCAGTTGCATGGGCAGACGGCCTGGTCGACAATTTGCCGGGGCAGATCATCCGGCGCGGCGGCATGGTCAGTTTTCTGCCGTTCTCCGAGTTGCTATACTGACTTTATGACCATCAAACTGCTTTATTTCGCCAGCCTGCGTGAAGCCCTCGGCGCCAGCGGCGAAGAGATGGCGTTGCCCGCCGATGTCGCCGATATCGCGGCGTTGCGCAAACATCTTGCCGCGCGCGGCGACGCATGGCGCGCACTGACCCAATCGCAAAGCCTGCGTGCGGCGCTGAATCAGCGCATGGTGGGGCCGCAGGCGGCAGTAGTCGATGGCGACGAAGTGGCTTTCTTTCCGCCGGTCACCGGCGGCTAAGGTGTCCTGATGTCCGTCAGCGTGCAGCGCGAGGCTTTCGATGTTGGCAACGAGATTGCCGCACTGACCGGCAACAAGTTCGACATCGGTGCAGTCGCCAGCTTCGTCGGACTGGTGCGCAACATGAATGTGGAACATGGTGAAGCCGCGAAAGTCAGCGCGATGACCCTGGAGCATTATCCGGGCATGACCGAGGCTGCACTCGAAGAAATCGTTACCGAGGCGCACGTACGCTGGAAGTCATTGGCGATCCGGGTGATTCATCGTTATGGACGGCTGGAACCGGGCGACGCCATTGTCCTGGTGATTGTCGCTTCCGCACATCGCGGCGATGCCTTCGCCGCCTGCGAGTTCATCATGGATTATCTCAAGACCCGCGCACCGTTCTGGAAGAAGGAAGAGGGCAATGGAGCGGAACCCGCCCGTTGGGTTGATGCGCGGGATGACGACTTGACGGCGGCGGCGCGTTGGGAAAAACGCGAATGACTCACGTCGCGGCTAATGATGAACGACCGGCTGTGCGGCGTGTTCATCCAACCGTCAAGCTCGATTACGGCGTTCGGACGATGTCGCATCTGGTCAACGGCAGCATCGTCGGGTCCGTGTTCTTCCTCCATCCTCCCGCGCTGGGCCTTTGGTTATTCGTCGCCTGCATGGCCTTGTTGTGGCCCCATGCCGCCTATATCGCGGCTAAAAAGGCCAGAGATTCCAAGCGGGCCGAATTGCGCAATCTGTTGATCGATTCCGCACTGGTCGGCTTCTGGGGCGCAATGGTTGGTTTTAATTCCTATGTCGTCGTGATGATGATGTCCAGCATCAACGCCGGCAACCTCAGCGTCGGTGGTGTCCGGTTCGCCTTGTTGGGCCTGCTCGCGGCCATTGCAGGCGCGCTTGCGGGAGGCATGGCGATCGGGTTTGCGTATATCGCCGAGATTTCACCGATTACCATAGCCATCACTTCTGCTGGTTTTCTCATGTTCACCACGGTTTTCGGCATGCACTCAAACATCCAGACACGGCGTGTCATCCGGGTGAAGCGGGAACTTCAGGCGCGCAACCGCCAGATCGAACAACAGACCCTGGAACTGAAGCTAGCCCGCAAGCTTGCTGAAAACGAGCGCCGCGCTGCGGAAGACGCCCGTGAGCAAGCGGAAAGCGCCAACCGGTCGAAGAGCGCCTTCCTGGCGAACATGAGCCATGAGCTGCGCACGCCGCTCAATGCCGTCATTGGCTACAGCGAGATGCTGCATGAAGATCTCTCCGACCAGCACGTCGATCCCTTGATGCTGGACGACCTTGACAAGATCAAGGGTGCTGCCAAGCACCTGTTGCGACTCATCAACGACGTGCTCGATCTGTCCAAAATCGAGGCGGATAAAGTTGAGTTGCATTTCGAGGAGATCGAGCTGGCCGGGCTGGTCGACCAGGTGGCGTCCACGTCCCAGCCCATCGTTGCGGCCAACCGTAACCGGCTGCAAATTAATCTGCCTGCCGATCTGGCGTCTATTCATTCCGACATCACTCGTGTCAGGCAAGTCTTGTTTAACCTGGTGTCAAATGCAGCGAAGTTCACTTCGGACGGTGTCATCACGCTTGATGTCAGGCTTGAGACCGATTCCCAGGATTTGCAGCGGGTTTTTTTCGACGTTTCCGACACGGGCATCGGCATCACCGAGCAACAGATGGCCAAGTTGTTCCAGCCGTTCGTTCAAGCCGATTCAGCGACCACCCGCCTGTATGGCGGCTCCGGCCTGGGCTTGATCATCAGCCGTCGCCTGTGTCGCATGATGGGAGGGGATGTCACTGTGACCAGCGTCCCCGGCAAGGGCAGCCGGTTCAGCGCCAGCGTGTTGACCAGCCCGGTCACAGAATCTTCCAACCCGAGTGTGGCTGCCGATGCATAAGATACTGCTGGTCGAAGACAACGAACTCAATCGGGATATGCTCTCCCGGCGGCTGGAGCGCCGGGGGTTTGAGTTGCTCATCGCGGTCGATGGCGCCGAAGCGCTGGCGTGCGCCGTGCGCGAAATGCCTAATCTGATTCTTATGGACATGAGTCTGCCAGTGATAGATGGCTGGGAAGCCACACGGCGGCTCAAGTCCGATGCGGCAACCCGCGCAATTCCGATTATTGCCCTGACCGCACACGCTATGGCTGGTGATCGTGAGAGTTGTATGGAGGCAGGGTGTGACGAATTCGAGACCAAGCCTATCGAATTCGACAGGTTGCTGGAAAAAATGCAAGTCCTGCTTGCTCCCTGATAGCATTATTTTTTGCATAAGCACACATGACCGACGATACGGAAGCCCGCCCGGAAGGTTTTCTCGCCCGTATCGGCAATGGCTTGCGAGCTCGCTTTAGCGGTGGCGCTGGAGCCGCTGCCTCGGGGCATGACGCCCTGGCCGGCTTGCACCCTATGTTGCAAGCGCATGCCGGCAAGCTCACCACAGTCGCAGAGGCGGTGCAGCACATACGCGGCGGCGACCATGTGTTCGTGGGCAGCGCCTGCGCCACGCCACGCGCGCTGGTCGCTGCGCTGGAGGCTCTGGCTTTTCCGCCGCCCGACGTGGAGTTGCTGCACTTCCTGACCGACCATGTCGTACCGCACAATGCCCAGGGTGAGGCCGTCACCTGCTACCGGCATCGCACTTTCTTCGTCGGGCAGGATATCCGTGCGGCGGTAAAACAAGGCCTGGCCGACTATGTACCGATATCCATCGCGCGAGTGCCGCAACTGATGGCGATCGGACGGATTGCTGTGGATGTGGCGTTGATCCAGGTGTCTCTGCCGGACGAGTTTGGTTATGTGAGCCTGGGTGTTTCAGTAGATGTGATTCCCGCCGCCGTCGCCAAGGCCAGGGTTGTGATTGCCGAGATCAACCCGTCCATGCCGCGCACCATGGGCGATTCGACACTGCACATCAGCCAGATTCATCATCTGGCGCCTGTCGACGCACCCGTGATCGAGTACCTGCACCCGGCAGCACCCGAGCAGGCCATGGAGCAGATCGCGCGCTACATCGGCGGCATCATCGAAGACGGCTCGACGCTGCAGATCGGCCTGGGCCGCGTCACCAATGAGGCGCTCAAATACCTGGTCGACCGGCAAGACATCGGTATCCATTCGGATGTGATTACCGACGCAATCATTCCGCTGTTGGAGCGCGGCATCCTGACCGGGCGACGCAAGAGCAACCAGCCCGGAAAAATTGTCACCAGCTTTGCCATGGGCTCCAGGCGCTTGTACGACCTGATCGACCGCAATCCGCTGTTTTCCTTTCAACCCATCGAGGTAGTGGCGGACATCAATACCATTGCGGCCCAGCACAAGATGGTGTCCGTGACCCAGGCCTTCGCGGTTGACCTGACCGGCCAGGTATGCGCCGATCAGGTGAATGGCGATTTTTACAGCGGCCTTGCCGCCCAGGGAGAATTTTTGCGCGGCGCTTCGCGCTCGGAGGGCGGCAAGCCCATCATCTGCCTGGCTTCCACCGAGGATGATGGCGAGACTTCGCGCATACGCGCAGTGTTACGTCCCGGCGAAGGAGTAACCGTGGCGCGCAGCGATGTGCACTATGTAGTCACGGAATTCGGCATTGCTTATCTGTTTGGCAAGTCGATCCGCGAGCGGGCGGTGGCGTTGATTGAAGTGGCGCACCCCAGGTTTCGCGCGGCGCTGTTCGAGCAGGCGCAGGCTCTGGGTTATCTGCCGCCCGAGCAGACCTTGAATAACCTGCACGCCTACCCGGTGGAGGAAGAGTTGAGTGTGGTGCTCAAAGACCAGCGCAGGGTGCTGCTGCGACCAGCAACATCCTCGGACGGCGAAGCGATTCGCAGCCTGTTCCACCGCTTGCCGGAGCGTGACGTGTATACGCGCTTTTTTCGCCAGGTGCGCAGCCTGTCAAACGAAGAAATACAACGCCTGTGCAATCTCAACTTCGAGAATGAGGTGGCCTTTGTGGCGGTGACGGGAACCCGCGAGAATCCACAGGTGGTGGCCCAGGCTTGCTATTTCATCGACGCGTCCACCAACCTGGCGGAAACCGCCTTCATGGTGCACCCTGACTGGCAGGGCTGTGGCCTGGGTAGTGCTTTGCAACAGCGCATGACCAGCCACGCGAAGGCGCGGGGCGTGCGCGGTTTTCTGGCGGAAATTTTGCCGAGCAACGATTTCATGATCCGCCTCGCACGAGGCGGTTCGGCCAATGTCAGTATGGAAAAAGTTGGCGGGACGATTTATGTCACCACCTTGTTCTGACACTTATTTTTGAAACCTACCCCACAGAATAAGGTCATGACGAAACATTTCCAGGACCAACTGCTCACCCAGCTTCTGCGTAACTTGCTCGGCGACATTGATGCCGGCGCTTTGGAACTGCTGCGCAGCCATCTTGAGTGGGTGGAGATCGCGGCCGGGGAAACCTTGATGTCTCAGGGCGATCCGGGCGACAGCATGTATCTTTCAGTCAGCGGTCGACTGCGCGCCTATGTAAAAGACGACGACGGGGTGGATCACATGGTGCGCGAAATGGCGCGCGGCCAGATCATCGGCGAGATGAGCTTGTACACCGACGATCCGCGTTCGGCCACGGTGGTTGCGATTCGTGATTCGGTGCTGGTGCGCCTGGCAAAATCGGAGTTCATCAGTCTGCTCTCCAGCAGCTCGCAGGTGTCGATTGCGCTCACGCGGCAAATCATCAAGCGGCTGCAAACCGCGCAAACCCGCTCATTGATGGCAACACCGGTCACCATGGGCTTGCTCCCGATTACCCAGGGCCAGGGAGTCAGCGCCCACGACTTCAGCCTGCGCCTGGCGGCGCAGTTGGGGCGCATCGGCAAGGTGTGCATCGTGGATGCCGCCAGCATCGACCGGGATCTGCTACAGCCCGGCCTGGCCCGGAGCGATGCCGACGATGCCGAGGTGAACCGCCGAATTGCCCTGCACCTGGACAAACTTGAAACCGCCCACGAGTTCGTGCTGCTGGTGGGTGACGCGCATCCCACACCGTGGACGCAACGTTGCACCCGGCGCTGCGACGAGATGCTGCTGCTGGCGGATGCCGCGCAGCCGCCAGTACTGCACGAAACCGAAGTGCAATACCTGATGAAGCGCAGCGCCCGTAGCGAAGCCGCAGAAATACTGGTGCTGCTGCACCCGGCGGATTTGCGTTGTCCTACTGGCACGCGCGAGTGGCTGGCGCGCCGTCCTGTGGCCGACCACATTCATGTGCGGCCCGAGTTGGAGCGCGATATGGCGCGCCTGGCGCGGATTCAGAGCCGCACCGCAGTGGGTCTGGTGTTGGCGGGTGGCGGTGCGCGGGGTATCGCCCATCTGGGTCTGTATCGGGCCT
Organism: Betaproteobacteria bacterium; assembly: GCA_016194935.1. Taxonomy (GTDB): domain Bacteria; phylum Pseudomonadota; class Gammaproteobacteria; order Burkholderiales; family Rhodocyclaceae; genus JACRAR01. Next base: position 952 of record JACQAO010000035.1, on the reverse strand, counting down.
TGCAGGAGCGCGGCGTAGAGATTGATTTTGTGGGAGGCGCCAGCATTGGCTCGATAATGGCGACGTTTGTCGCCTCGGATCGTCCGCTGGACGAGGTAATGACCATTGCCCGACGGTCATTCAGCAGCAATCCCACCGGTGACTTCAATTTGATTCCGCTACTCTCGCTGATTGCCGGACGACGCCTGCGTAATATTATCAAGACCGCAGTTCAGAGCCTGCTGGGACATCAGGCGGAAATTGAAGACCTCTGGAAAAATTACTATTGCGTCGCCAGCAATTTCACCCAGGCCCGCGAGCACATCTGCTTAAACGGCGATCTGGCCAAGGCCATGCTGGCGAGCATTGCCATTCCGGGCGCCCTGCCGCCAGTGCTGCTGAATGGCGACTTGCTGTGCGACGGCGGCACTTTCAACAACTTTCCCGTCGATGTGATGCGCGCGCGGCGCGGGGTGGGCAAAGTGATCGGGGTGGATTTAAGCAATCGCAAGCTGCGACCGATTGCCTTGGAAGAAGTCCCCGGCAATTGGGCCTTGCTGCGCGACCGCCTGCGACCGCGCAAGCAACGCCGCTACAAAATTCCGTCGCTGATCGGCTACCTGATGAATGTCACTGTGTTGTACAGCACCTCGCGCCGGGGCGAGTCGCAAAAGCTCACCGACCTGTACTTCAACCCGCCATTGGAGCGCGTGGGCATGCTGGCGTGGGAAAAGTTCGACCATATCGTCAAGCAGGGCTACATCCACGGCGCCGAACAGTTGGATGGGATGAGCGCAGAGCAGATCAAGCCTTTTCGGCGCCACGAGGCATGAACCTAAAAACCGTAATTCAAGCCACAGAGCAACCGTGTTCCAAGTCAAGCAGTATTGGTAGTCCAAGGCGCATTATTTTTCACAATGGAATTCATGATGATGAGCAGCTTTCGCATACAGGCGACGATGACGACCTTGGG
>JACQAO010000034.1 GCA_016194935.1 Betaproteobacteria bacterium | reverse complement strand
GTCCATCCAGGCCGGCGCGCATGCGCTGGAGAAGGCCCAGGGCGGGCTGGGCGTACTGCTGCCAGGCGTTCCCGGCGTACCGCCCGCCAAGGTGCTGGTGCTGGGCGGCGGCGTGGTCGGCATCAATGCCGCGCGCATGGCGCTGGGGCTGGGCGCGCAGACCACCATCATGGACATTTCGCTGCCGCGCCTGACGCAGATCGACAACGACTTCGGGCCGGGACTCGCCACCGAATATTCCAGCCAGGAGCATATTGCCGCGCGCCTGCCGGAGGTCGACCTGGTCATCGGCGGCGTGCTGATTCCCGGCGCTGCCGCGCCCAAGTTGATTTCCCGCCAGATGCTGAAACTGATGCGACCGGGTTCGGTGATCGTCGATGTCGCCATCGACCAGGGCGGCTGCATCGAAACCAGCCGGGCCACGACGCATCAGGAGCCGACCTACGTGGTCGAGGGCGTGGTGCACTACTGCGTCGCCAACATGCCCGGCGCAGTGGCCCGCACTTCGACCCTGGCGCTGACCAACGCCACCCTGCCCTTCATCCTGCAACTGGCGGACAAGGGCTATCGGCGCGCCCTGGAGGAAGACGCACATCTCAAAAACGGCCTCAATATCCATCGCGGCGCAGTCACTTACGCGGCGGTGGCGCATGCCCTGGGTTACCCGTGCGCAACGATGTAAACTAATGACATGAGCATCAAACAGCGCCCCCCCATCGTCGGCATCCCGGCCTGCATCAAAATGCTCGGCGGGCATCCGTATCACGCGGCGGGCGTCAAGTACGTCGAAGCCATTGTCAGCGCCGCCGGGTGCACGCCGCTGGTGCTGCCGGCGCTGGGTCAGCGGCTGGACCTGGAGCAGTTGCTGGAACTGGTCGACGGCCTGTTGCTGACCGGCTCGGCTTCCAACGTAGCGCCCGAGATGTATGGTCAGACCCTGGCCCGGCCTGATCTGTTAACCGACACCGAGCGGGACGCCACCACCTTCCCGCTGATCCGCGCCGCACTCGCTGCCGGCATGCCGCTGCTGGGAATCTGCCGCGGCTTCCAGGAACTCAACGTCGCCATGGGCGGCAGCCTGCATCAGGAAGTACATGCCCAGCCCGGCATGCTCGATCACCGCGAGACACCCACCGCCGACCTGGATGTCCAGTACGGCCCGGCCCATCCGCTGCGGCTCACGCCGGGCGGCCTGCTGCAAGAACTGCTGGGCGGCGCAAAAGAAATCACCGTGAATTCACTTCACGGCCAGGGCATCGACCGGCTCGGCGACGGTCTGGCAGCCGAAGCCACGGCGCCGGACGGCCTGATCGAAGCAGTACGGGTGGAAGGCGCGCGCGCTTTCGCGCTGGCCGTGCAATGGCATCCCGAGTGGCGCGTCACCGGGAACCCGCAATCAATGGCAATTTTTCGCGCCTTCGGGCGCGCGTGCGTACAGCAGGCGGCCAATCGGCGGCCCGGACCCGCTGTGCGTCAGAAGCAAATGGTGAAATCATGACTGAGATCGGACGCATCGAAAGAGAAAATATCGGCTTCAATGAAATGGACGCCTGGCTGAACGAGCGCGCCGTCACCGAAATCGAATGCCTGGTTCCCGACATGACCGGCATTCCGCGCGGCAAGATCCTGCCGCGCGCCAAGTTCCGCGAGGAGCGCGGCATGCGCTTGCCCGAAGGCGTGCTGGGCATGACCGTGACCGGTGAAATTCCCACCGACGATGCGTTCAACCAGGTCATCAACGAGAACGACCGGGACCTGGTGCTGAAGCCCGATCCGGCGACGCTGCGCATTGTGCCGTGGGCCGTTGACCCGACCGCCGAGGTGATCCACGACTGTTTCACTTTCGACGACAAGCTGCTCGACCACGCCCCCCGCTCGGTGCTGCGCAAAGTGCTCAGCCTGTATGCCGAACGCGGCTGGAAGCCGGTGGTGGCGCCGGAACTGGAGTTCTACATCGTCGCCATGAATACCGACCCCGACCTGCCGCTGCAACCGCCGATCGGTCGCAGCGGTCGCGCCGAATCGGGACGCCAGGCCTACAGCATCGACGCCGTCAACGAATTCGATCCGCTGTTCGAGGACATCTACGAGTATTGCGAAAAACAGGAACTGGAGATCGACACCCTGATCCACGAAGCCGGCACCGGCCAGATGGAAATCAATTTCCTCCACGGCGATCCGCTGGAGCTGGCCGACAGCGTGTTCCTGTTCAAGCGCACGGTGCGCGAGGCGGCGCTGCGCCACAATATGTACGCCACCTTCATGGCCAAGCCGATGGCTTACCAGCCGGGATCGGCAATGCACATCCACCAGAGCATTGTCGATGTCGACAACGGCAAAAACGTTTTCGCCGAAGCCGACGGTTCCGACAGCAAGCTGTTTCGCTGGGCCATTGGCGGTCTGCAGAAATACCTGCCGCCGTCGATGTCGTTGTTCGCTCCCTACGTCAATTCCTACCGGCGCCTGGTGCGTGATACCGCCGCCCCCATCAATGTCCAGTGGGGCCGCGACAACCGCACCGTCGGCATCCGCGTGCCGCATTCCAGCGCCGCAGCGCGGCGGCTGGAGAACCGCGTGGTGGGCGCCGACGCCAATCCCTATATCGCCATGGCGGCGACCCTCGCCTGCTGCTACCTGGGCATGGTGGAGCGCATCGAGCCGACTCCGGAACTGCGCGGCAACGGCTACGCCCACGAGTACGAACTGCCGCGCAGCCTGAATGAGGCCATCGACCTGTTGCGCGAAACCCGCGAGCTGCACGACATCCTCGGCAAAAATTTCATCACCCTCTACTCCTCGGTGAAAGAACTGGAATACACCGAGTTCATGCGCGTTATCAGCCCCTGGGAGCGGAAACACCTGCTCCTGACTGTCTGAGGCCCATCGTGATGAGCGTCAACGAAACTGCCAAATTCGACACGCGCGCCCTGCAACAGCGGGACAGCGCGCATTACCTGCATCCTTTTACCGACACCCAGGCGCTCGCCGCCAAGGGCGCGCGCATCATCACGCGCGGCGAAGGCGTCTATGTCTGGGATTCGGAAGGCCACAAGATACTCGACGGCATGTCCGGCCTGTGGTGCGTGAATGTCGGCTATGGCCGCAAGGAGCTGGTCGAAGCCGCGACCCGGCAGATGAGCGAGCTGCCTTTCTACAACAGCTTTTTCAACACTGCGGTGCTGCCCGCCATCGAGCTGGCCGAGCTGCTCACCGAGGTAACGCCGCCGCAGTTCAAACATTTTTTCTTCACCAATTCAGGCTCCGAAGGCAACGACACGATTCTGCGCATGGTGCGCCGCTACTGGGACATCATGGGCCAGCCGCAGAAGAAAACCTTCATCGCGCGCCACAACGCCTACCACGGCAGCACCGTCTGCGCCGCATCTTTGGGTGGCATGGATTACATGCACGAACAGGGCGATCTGCCGATACCCGGCATCGCGCACATCGAGCAGCCCTATCAATTCATGCACGGCCAGGGCATGACGGCGGAAGCCTTTGGCCTCAAGGCGGCTGGCTGGCTGGAGGAAAAGATACTCGAAATCGGCGCGGAGAAAGTCGCCGCCTTTATTGGCGAGCCGGTGCAGGGCGCCGGCGGCGTGATCATCCCGCCGCCCGGCTACTGGACGGAAATCCAGCGCATCTGCGACAAGTACGATGTGCTGCTGGTGGCGGACGAAGTCATCACCGGTTTCGGTCGCCTGGGTACCTGGTTCGGCTGCGAATACCTGGGTTTCAAGCCCGACTTGATGACTTTCGCCAAGGGTGTTACTTCCGGTTATATCCCCCTGGGTGGTGTCGCAGTGGGTGATCGTGTGGCAAAAGCATTGATCGAACGGGGCGGCGATTTCAACCACGGCTTCACCTACTCCGGACATCCGGTGGCCTGCGCCGTGGCGCTGGCGAACATCCGCCTGATGCGGCGCGAGGGCATCGTCGAGCGCGTGGCCAACGAAGCCGCACCCTACCTGAGAAGCCGTTTCCTGGAACTGGCCGATCACCCCCTGGTCGGCCAGGCTGAAACCTGCGGCATGATGGCCGGCATGGTGCTGGTCAGGGACAAGGCAACACTGGCAAACTTCGACCCGGCCCATGCAGTCGGCATGATCTGTCGCGGTCACTGTTTTGATAACGGCGTCATCATGCGCGCCGTCGGCGACCGTATGATCATTGCACCACCTTTGGTCATCACGCGCACCGAAACGGACACAATGATCGGCCTGATTCGCCGGTCGCTTGACCAGACATTGAACGATGTGGTGCGTCTTGGCTTGCGCGGCTGAGGCGTTGTGGTTAACCTGCGAGGTTGCGTCGCCCTGCGGCACAAATCTTGCAGAAAGCGTTTCTGTTTTGAAAGCTGTTTTCGATCACGCAACTTTTGACGATAATATCAGGCCGTTTTAACCCATACGCCAGGAGGAATCTCATGTTGGAAAGCACCCTGAAGCTGCCGCACCGTCTGCTACGCAGCATTTTCGTTACGCTTTGTTTGATAGTCGGCGCCTCGCACGCGACCGCTGCAGACGACAAGGTTCTCAATATCTACAACTGGTCGGACTATATCGGCGATGACACCATCGCCAATTTTGAAAAAGAAACCGGCATCAAGGTCCGCTACGACACCTTCGACAGCAACGAGACCCTGCACGCCAAACTGGTCGCTGGCAAGACCGGTTATGACATCGTGGTTCCTTCCTCGAACTGGGCCAAAATCCAGATCGAAGGCGGTTTGTTCACCAAGCTCGACAAGAGCAAGATCACCACTTACGGCAACCTCGACCCGTTCGTGATGAAGCAACTGGCAACCATGGATCCGGGCAACCAGCATATCGTCCCGTGGATGTGGGGCATCACCACGGTAGGCATCAACGTCGACAAGCTGAAGGCGGCTTTGGGCAACCTGCCGATGCCTGACAACGCCTGGGATTTGATCTTCAAGCCGGAATACGCTGCCAAGGCGAAGTCCTGCGGGATTTCAGTGCTCGATTCGGGCGACGAAGTTTTCCCAGCCGCCCTGCGTTACCTGGGCAAACCGCCGTACAGCAAGAATCCGGCGGATTATCAGGCAGCCTCCAAGCTGCTGGAGAAAATCCGGCCTGACATCTCGCTGTTCTCATCTTCCGGCTACATCAACGATCTCGCCAGCGGTGCGCTGTGCCTGGTGCTGGGCTGGAACGGCGACATCAGCATCGCTGCGGCGCGCGCCAGGGAGGCCAAGAACGGCAATCACATCCAGGTGTTGTTGCCCAAGACCGGCGCGGTGATGTTCTTCGACACCATGGCGATTCCGGTGGATGCGCCGCATGTCGACAACGCCTACAAGTTCATCAGCTATATTTATCGTCCCGAGGTCAATGCCGGCATCGTGAACAAGGTGCTTTACTCAAACCCGGTGCCGTCGGCGGCAAAATTCATCAAACCCGATGTGCGCAACAACAAAACGGTGTTCATGGACCCGGCGGACCTGGCGCGCATGGTGCCTCCGGAAGCGGTGAGCAGCGACATCCGCCGCCTGCGCACCCGCCTGTACACGACCTTCAAGACGGGCCTTTAATCGCATCGGATTGAATCATTAACCGTCACGCGGCAGTGGTGCATTAATCACTAATCCATCACTGCTGCATCTGATAACCGGCAGTGCATCCAGGGGGGAGATCTGCGCATGCAGCAAAAGCATCAGGGCGCCGCTGATTTGACCGGCGACGCGAGCTTCGTCCGCATCGACCAGTTGACCAAACGTTTTGACGAGGTCGCCGCAGTCGATGATGTCTCCATCGACATCCGCAAGGGCGATATCTTCGCCTTGCTGGGTTCCTCGGGTTGCGGAAAGTCCACGCTGCTGCGCATGCTGGCGGGATTCGAAACGCCGACGGCTGGCGGTATTTTTCTCGAAGGCGTGGAAATCTCCCAGTTGCCGCCTTACGAGCGGCCGATCAACATGATGTTCCAGTCCTACGCGCTGTTCCCTCACCTGACAGTGTTCGAGAATATCGCCTTCGGTCTGAAACGCGACAAAATGCCCAAGGACCAGATCGCCGAGCGCGTCGAGGCGATGCTCAACATCGTGCAGTTGAAGCCCTATGCCAAACGCAAGCCGCACCAGTTGTCCGGCGGTCAACAGCAGCGCGTTGCACTGGCGCGCTGCCTGGCCAAGAGCCCGAAGCTGCTGCTGCTCGACGAGCCGCTGGGCGCGCTGGATCGCAAGCTGCGCGAACAAACGCAGTTCGAGTTGCACAACATCATCAAGAAAGTCGGCGTCACCTGCGTGCTGGTGACGCACGACCAGGAAGAAGCCATCACCATGGCCGACCGCATCGCCGTGATGAGCAATGGCCGCTTCCTCCAGGTGGGCCAGCCGCATGAAATCTACGAGACGCCGAATTGCCTGTTCGTGGCAGGTTTCATCGGCGACGTAAATCTGTTCAAGGGTACAGTCGAAGTCGATGAACCCGACCATGTAGTCATCGGCACGCCGGAGTGCCGCCATTTCGTCAGCCACGGCATCACCGGCACGCTCGACATGCAGGTGAGCATTGCACTGCGTCCGGAGAAAATATGCCTGCAGGAACACGAGCCGACGATTGAGCAGCGTGAATCGGCACAGGAGCATGGCTACAATTGCGCCCGCGGCATGATCGACGCTGTCGCCTACTTCGGCAAATTCACGCTGTTCCACGTCAAGCTGGACAGCGGCATGGTCATCAAGGCAACACGGGAAAATGCCGCCCGTCACGAAGAAACGCAACTCGTGCGCGGCCAGCGCGTGTACGCATGGTGGGACGGCAGCGATGTCGTCGTGCTGACGAACTAAGCCCCGGAGTGAAGATAGTGAAAACGCAGAACATTGCACACGCACTCTTCAACAACTGGGGACGGCGCAGCGTCATCGGCATCCCCTACCTGTTTCTGATCCTGCTGTTCACTGTGCCTTTCCTGGTGGTGCTGAAAATCAGCGTGTCGGAAACCGACGGCATCCGCTTCCAGGACTTGCTCAGCTATGTCGACGGCGCAGTCACCCTGAAAATCAAACTGTCGAATTATCTCTTCCTCGGCAGCGATCCGCTCTACGTCGAAACCTACTGGTCCTCGATCAAATTCGCCGCGCTCAACACCGCCATTTGCCTGTTCATCGGCTATCCCTTTGCCTACTTCATGGCGCGCTCGCCGGCGAATCTGAGGCCGGCGTTGCTGATGCTGGTCACGCTGCCGTTCTGGACCTCCTACCTGCTGCGCGTGTATGCCTGGAAAGGTCTGCTCGACGATCATGGGGTATTCAACAACATCCTGATCTGGCTGCACCTGATCGACAGTCCCATCAGGATGATGCACACCGCTTTCTCGATGACCATCGGCATGGTCTACGCCTACCTGCCCTTCATGATCCTGCCGCTGTATGCCAACCTGGTGAAAATGGATCTGCGTCTGATCGAGGCGGCCAAGGATCTCGGCGCCACGCCCTGGCAGACTTTCTGGCTGGTCACCGTGCCGCTGTCGAGGAACGGCATCATCGCCGGCGCGATGCTGGTATTCATCCCCAGCATGGGCGAGTACGTGATACCGGAACTGCTCGGCGGCCCCGGCACCCTGATGATCGGTCGCGTTCTGTGGGATGAATTCTTCAGCAACAACGACTGGGCGATGGCCTCCGCCGTCGCGGTGACCATGGTCGGGCTGATCCTCGTGCCGCTGGCGATATTCAACCGCTACCAGGCTGATTCAGGCGGCGTGCGGGGGGTATGAGCCATGTCTAAAAATTTCGGCAGGGCGTGGTTGATTGCAGGTTACATCTTCCTGTACCTGCCCATCGTGACGCTGATCGTGTTCTCCTTCAACGACTCCAAGATGGTCACACTGTGGGGAGGCTTCACCTTCAAATGGTATGGCGTGATTGCTCACGACACTGAAGTGCTCGATGCTTTCAAGCTGTCTCTCAAGGTCGCGCTGATGAGCGCCACCGCCTCGGTGCTGTTGGGTACGCTGGCGGCTTTTGCTATGGTGCGCTACAAGAGTTTCTGGGGAAGAACAGCTTTTTCGGCGCATATCAATGCACCGCTGGTGGTGCCGGAAGTCATCACCGGCCTGTCGCTGCTGCTGTTTTTCGTTTTCTGCGAACGCCTGTTCGGCTGGCCAGACCGCGGCATCCTGACCATCTGGGCCGGTCACACTTCGGTGGGCATGGCCTACGCCGCAGTGGTCATCCAGTCGCGTCTGCTGGAAATGGACAAGTCGCTCGAAGAAGCCGCAATGGATCTGGGCTGCAAGCCGTTTCAGGTATTTACCCTGGTCACCCTGCCGATGATCGCGCAGTCGCTGCTGGCGGCCTGGCTGCTGACCTTCACCCTGTCGCTGGACGATGTGGTAGCCACCGCCTTCCTGTCAGGGCCGGGTTCCACCACGCTGCCCATTGTCATTCTGTCGCGCGCCCGGCTGGGGCTGGACCCGACGGTGAATGCCATCGCCACCATCACGGTGGCGGTGGTTTCGGTGGGCGTGTTCGCCGGCAGCCTGTGGTTGAACCGGCAGGAAACCCGGCGGGCGGCGGAACAAGCGGCGGCCTACCGTGAAGGAATGCAGCACGCTGTAGCGGCATAGCTGCCGAGTATCGCGCCGGCGCGTTGGCCGGAGTATTGGAGTGTGGTCGGTATTTTCATCGACCGCCATGTGAGTCACTAAATAGGAGAAATCATGCTGAAACTCAAACAGGTGGCGGTTGCCGTAGCGCTGGCTTTTCCGATGCTGGCCAGCGCCCAGAGCAATGCTGAATTGCAGAAGCAGATCGAGGCACTGAAGGCCGAAGTCAGTCAACTCAAAGCGATGGTGATGCACGGCGCTACTACACAGGCGGCACAGGCGGCGCAAACTGCACAAGCCGCCGCCAATGCAGTGGATCCCGAGGAATTCAATCAGGTCAAGGTGCAAGTCGAGGCGTTGCAGGATCAGCAGGAAACCGCCGGCTTCAAGGGCCTGCGCATCAGCGGCGGCTTCGACCCGGTATATATGTACAACCGCGCCAAGGGCACCTCGTCATTCGCTTTCCTGAACAACTTCACCCCGGTTAACGGCAGCGGCGAGGGCTATTCCTACGACAACTCCTACTTCGGTATGGCTTACCTGGATATCCAGAAGCAGATGGACGACGGCACAAAATTCCGCCTGACCCTGGCGCCCAGCAAGAGTTCCGGTTCCGGCTACAACTTCGGCAACATCGTGCATGAAGCCTCGGCTTCGATCCCCCTGTCCAACGCTCAAACGCGGCTGCTGGTCGGGCAGATGCCGGATGTCTCGGGCTATGAACCCTATGTCAGCACCTACGTCGGGGCAAACAGCCTCTCCAGCAACCTGCTCTATCCCGGTTACGGCGAATACTTCGTCACCCGCAACATGCTCTTTGATTTCACCGCCGCCACTTTTTACACCGGCATCGGCCTGGATCTGACACGCGGCCCCTGGGAAACCAGGCTCTTCCTGGCCAACTTCAATTCGGCGCGCAACGACGTGAATACCTGCAAGGCCGGTGTGGCGTGCGATCCCAGGCCGACGAGGAGCCCTGTCTTCATCTACAACGTGACCTATGCCAAAGACGAGTTCTGGGGTTTCGAATTCACCGGCTATGAAGGCCGCGTTACCAATCCGGTGGCGGGCGGGGTCAGTCGTCTCGACCAGTTCGAGATCGACGCCAACTTCACGCGCGCCAACTTCAACGGCAATCTCCAGGCCACCGTCGGTCGTCAGGCCAGTGCTGCATTCAACGGCGGCAACTCGCAATGGTGGGGCGTGTCGGCGCTGGCGGCGCAGCGCGTGCTGCCCAGGTTGACCCTGGCCGCACGGGCGGATTACCTGAACAACCAGAAGAACGGCGGCGGCACTTTCAACATCTTCACGACCACGCCGGCAACCGCAACCGGAGTAGGCGATTTCATCAACGGCTTCGGTCCTGGCGATCCCAACGACCCGGCCTTCGACCCCAACAAAGGCGCCAACCGCTATGCACTGTCGTTTGCGGCAACTTACCGGCTTACACCCAATGTCGCGCTGCGCGGCGAATTGCGGCACGACCACGCAAGTACCCCGGCGTTCTATTATTTCACCGACCAGACCTACCGGCACAGCAACGATACCTTCGGGCTACAGACCATCGTAAATTTCTGATCGTTCTCCGCATGCCGCTATCGGTCGGGAGGCGACGCCCTCCCGACCGGTTGCTTTTCCAACAGGGATACCGCTATGCAAGCCAAGATCGACTGGCAGTCTGTCGCTTCATCTCTCAAGCTTGATGGTCGCGCCTTCATCGGCGGTCGTCGCGTGGCTGCGGTATCGGGCTTGAGTTTCGATTGCATCTCGCCGCTGGACGGGCGCAAGATCGCCGATGTCGCGCGCGGCGCGACCGCCGACATTGACGCCGCAGTCGTCGCTGCCCGCGCCGCAGTTGAGGATGGCCGCTGGGCCGGCAAGAGCCCGCGCGAACGCAAGATGATCATGGTGCGCTTCAGCGAACTGATGCTGGAGCACGGCGACCGGCTCGCGGCCATGGAGACGCTGGACATGGGCAAGCCGGTCAAATACAGCCGCAACGTCGATGTCAGCACTGCCGCTCACTGCGTACGCTGGTATGGCGAGGCTATCGACAAGCTCTACGACGAAATCGCGCCGACCCAGGCCAACACGCTGGCGCTGATCCGGCGCGAGCCGGTCGGCGTGGTCGGCGCCATCGTGCCGTGGAACTACCCGATGCTGATGGCCTGCTGGAAAATCGCGCCAGCACTCGCTGCCGGCAACAGCGTGATACTCAAGCCCTCGGAGAAGTCGCCGCTGACCGCCCTGGTGCTGGCCGAGCTGGCCCTTGAGGCGGGGATCCCCGAAGGCGTGTTCAACGTCGTACCCGGCTTCGGCCCCGAGGCCGGCAGCGCCCTGGCTTTGCACATGGATGTCGACTGCATCGCCTTCACCGGTTCCACCCGCACCGGCAAGCAGATCGTGCAATACGCCGGACAATCCAACCTGAAGCGTGCATGGACCGAACTTGGCGGCAAGTCGCCGTTGCTGGTATTTGCCGACGCCGATCTCGATGCAGCGGTGAAAGCCTGCGTCGGTTCGATTTTCTTCAACCAGGGCGAGAGCTGCAATGCCCCTTCGCGCCTGCTGGTCGAGCGTTCCATTGCCGATGAGTTCGTGCAACGCGCCGCAGCCCTGGCCCCGCAGTTTCAGCCCGGCGATCCGCTGGCGCCAAAGACGGTGATGGGCGCGCTGGTCGACGAGATACAGATGAACACCGTGCTGGGCTACATCGAAGCGGGCAAGGCGGAAGGCGCCAGGCTGGTCACCGGCGGGCAGAGATTGCGTGTCGAAACCGGCGGCTACTACGTGGCGCCGACAATATTCGCCGATGTCAGCAACAGCATGAAAATCGCCCGCGAAGAAATCTTCGGCCCGGTGCTGTCGGTGCTGAGTTTTGCCGACACAACGGAGGCGTTGCGCCTGGCCAACGATACCTCTTACGGTCTGGCGGCGTCGGTGTGGACGCGCGACCTCAACCGCGCCCACGGCGTGGCGCGCGCCCTGCGCGCCGGCACGGTGCACGTCAATTGTTACGACGAAGACGACATCACCGTGCCTTTCGGCGGCTACAAGCAATCCGGCAATGGCCGCGACAAATCCCTGCATGCTTTCGACAAATACACCGAATTGAAAACCACCTGGATCAAACTCGGCGCAATGTAATTTTGTAACATTGTAATGAACCGATGAGCATCCCCTACCTTGAAGACGCCGCCCTGCCGCACAGTTATTACGAAGCCTCGGTCGAACCGCGCTTTGCTTATCCGTCACTCACAGACGCGGTCAGTTGCGACGTGTGCGTGGTCGGCGGCGGCCTGGCTGGCCTGCACAGCGCGCTGAATCTGGCGGAGCGCGGTTACCAGGTGGTTCTGCTGGAAGCCCGGCGCATCGGTTGGGGCGCTTCCGGACGCAACGGCGGACATGTCATTCCCGAGTATGCCTGTGGCATGTCAACGCTGGAAGCGGCGCTCGGCATGGATGATGCCCGCCGCTGCTGGACTTTGGCGCGCGAAGGCGGAAACAACTTGCGGGCGCGCATCAGCCGCTACCACATCGCCTGCGATTACCAGGCCGGGCATCTCGAAGCCGCCGTCTCGCCGCGCCATGTCCAGCCGTTGCGGCAATGGCAGGCGCATGCGGCCAGACACTATGACTATCACACCCGTTACATCAGCCGCGAGGAAATGCCGCAGTTCGTCGGCACGAAACGCTATCACGGCGGCCTGCTCGACATGGACGGCGGACATCTGCATCCGCTCAAGTTTACCCTGGGCATGGCGCGCGCACTGGTCGAGGCCGGTGGCGCAATCTACGAAGGCAGCGCGGTGCGCTCCTGGCAGGCGCACGATTCAACAGATGTGCGTATTGATACCGCACAAGGCCAGGTCAAGGCGCGCCACCTGGTGCTCGCCAGCAATGTCGGCATCCAAAGCATGGCCGGTGCGCTGCCGAAAAGACTGGCTGCGCGCATCCTGCCGGTCGGCACCTGGATCATCGCCACCGCGCCGCTGTCGGAGGAACTGGCGCATTCGGTATTGCCGACCGGGGCGGCGGTGGCCGACAACCGCACCGTGCTTGATTATTTTCGTCTCTCCGCCGACCGGCGCATGATCTTCGGCGGCGGTTGTAGTTATCTGGGCGAGAGCACGCCGGCAGGTTATGCCGCAGCCCTGCATCGCGGCATGCTCAAGGTATTTCCACAACTCGAATCCGTACCGGTCGACTACACCTGGGGCGGCGTCATCGACATCTCCATGAGCCGTGCGCCGGACTTTGGTCGCCTGCCCGATAATGTTTTTTACCTGCAAGGCTTCTCCGGTTCCGGCCTGGTCGCCACAGCAGTGGCTGGCCGGGTGGTCGCCGAGGCCATCGCCGGCGCCAGGGAAAATCTCGATCTGTTCGCGCGCCTGGCGCACCGGCCCTTTCCCGGCGGCACTCTGCTGCGCGGCCCGCTGACTGCGGCAGGCATGGCCTGGCATCGGCTGCGCGACCTGTTGTGAACTACCAAATTCTACTGATGAGAAACCCGAGCGAATCAAGGAGAGCAATATGAGTAAAAGCACCAATGCGGAACTGATGGCGCGCCGCGTCGCGGCGATCCCGCGCGGCATCGGCAACGCCCACGCAATCTTCGTCGAGCGTGCCGACAACGCTGAAGTGTGGGATGTCGAAGGCCGCCGCTACATCGACTTCTGCGCCGGTATCGCGGTGGTGAATACCGGCCACTGCCATCCCAAAGTGATCGCTGCGGCCAAGGCGCAACTCGATATGTTTACCCACACCTGCTTCCAGGTGGTTGCGTACGAATCCTATGTCGAACTGGCGGAGCGCCTGTGCCAACTCGCGCCAGGCAGCTCGCCGAAGAAGGCGTTCTTCATGAGCACCGGCGCCGAAGCAGTGGAAAACGCCATCAAGCTGGCGCGTGCATACACCAGGCGTTCCGCCATCATCGCCTTCCACGGCGCGTTTCACGGACGCACCATGTTCTCGGTGGCGCTGACCGGCAAGGTCGATCCCTACAAGACCGGTTTCGGCCCCTTCCCCGCCGAAGTTTTCCATGCGCCTTTCCCCAACGCGCTGCATGGCGTCAGCGTCGATGACGCCATTCACGGCATCGAGGCGCTCTTCAAAAGTGATGTCGAAGCCAGCCGCGTCGCGGCCATTTTCGTTGAGCCGGTACAGGGCGAAGGCGGCTATATTCCCGCGCCGCCGGAATTTCTCCAACGCCTGCGCAAACTCTGCGACCAGCACGGCATCCTGCTGGTGGCCGACGAAATCCAGACTGGCGTTGCCCGCACCGGCAAGATGTTCGCCATTGAGCACGCCGGCATCGAGGCCGACATCATCACCATGGCCAAGGGCCTGGGTGGCGGTCTGACCATTTCCGCCATCATCGGTCGCGCCGATGTCATGGACGGCGCAGCACCCGGCGGCCTGGGCAGTACCTACGCCGGTCATCCAATTGCAGTGGCCGGCGCGCTGGCGGTGCTGGATGTGGTCAAGGAGGAGAAGCTCTGCGAACGCTCGACGGCGCTGGGCGAACGCCTGCGCAAGCGGCTCATCGCCCTCCAGGCGCGCCACCGCAGCATCGCCGAGGTGCGCGGGCTGGGCGCGATGACGGCCATCGAGTTCTGCCATGACGCCGATCCGCGCCGCCCCGCACCCGACATCGCCAACGCGCTCAAGACCGAAGCCGCCAAACGCGGCCTGCTGTTACTGAACTGCGGCGTGCATGGCAACGTCCTGCGCATCATGGTGCCGCTAACCATCAGCGATGCGCTGCTCGATGAGGGGCTGGATATTCTGGCAGCCACATTGGCAGCGGTATCCGCCTGACATGTCCGCCGATACCGAACTTTTCGCGCAATTCGCCGCCGGCCACGCCATTCGCCAGGTCGAGTGCGTCTTCCCCGACATCACCGGCTTCCCGCGCGGCAAGATCATGCGCGCCGCCGATGTGGCGGCAGGCAAGGAACTGCGCATCGCCCAGGCCATCATCCTGCAAACCGTCACCGGCCAATACCCGGATGACAGTATCATCGGCGAGGCGGACGGCGACGCGCGCCTGATACCCGACATGAGCACTCTGCGCCGGCTGCCCTGGTCGTCCGCGCGGGCCTGGCTGATCCACGATTGCGTCGGCTTTGACGGCGCGCCGATACCTTTCGCTCCGCGTAACGTGCTGAAGCGCGTGCTTGAACGCTATCGTGACAAGGGCTGGCAGCCGGTGGTGGCGCCCGAGCTGGAGTTCTACCTGTTCGCCCGCGACGGCCAGGAGGTTTCGGGCTTCAACATGCCGGCGATGCGCGGCGGCTGCCGCGAAGTCAAGCAGTCGGCCTACAGTGTGGAATCCGCGAACGAGTTAAAAGATTTCTGGACGGAGCTTTACGCCGTTTTCGAACAGCTTGAAATTTCCACCGATACCTGGTTGCACGAGATGGGGCCGAGCCAGTTCGAGATCAACCTGTTCCACGGCGACCCGCTGGTGATGGCGGACCAGGTGCTGCTGTTCAAGTATGCGCTGCGGGAAGTCGCCGCCCATCATGGGCTGTATGCGGTGTTCATGGCCAAGCCGCTGGCCGGACGGGACGGCAGTTCGATGCATCTGCATCAGAGCATCGTCGACGCCGCCGGCAACAACATCTTCAGCCAGGCCGACGGCGAAGCCAGCGCCGCTTTCTACGCCTTCATCGGCGGCTCGCAGCGCACCCTGCCCGACTGCATGCCGCTGTTCGCGCCGCACCTGAATTCCTGGCGCCGTTATGTGCGCGGGAAGATGGCGCCGATCAACATGGAGTGGGGCGAGAACAACCGCACCATCGCGCTGCGCGTGCCGCTCTCCGGGCCTGCCGCACGGCGCGTGGAGAACCGCGTTCCGGGCAGCGACGCCAACCCTTACCTGGCGATGGCTGCCTCACTGGCCTGCGGGCTCTACGGCATCGAACACGCTATCGAGGCGCGCGCGCCAATACACATCAGCAGCGGCTATTCACAGCCACGCGAAATTCCGAGAAGCCTCGAAAGCGCGCTGGAAAGATTCCAGGCGAGTGCAGTCGCGCGGGAAATGCTCGGCGACGTTTTCGTGGATGCTTTTTGCAGCGTCAAGGATGTAGAGCTGGATCACGGCATGAACGAAGTCAGCGAATGGGATCGACGCTACCTGACCTTGCAGACTTGAGTTGCGCCGTGATCACCAGGCTGGAAGCCGGCGAGAGCGATCCCTGTGGCACAGCATCACTCAGCGCGAGCATCCGCGTTTCGCGCCGTTTTCACTGCAATTCGTCGCAAGCCGCTCGAATCCAGCGATAAATTCTCCTAAAGTCTCATCAACGGCGCGTGGGCGCCGCTTGAGAGGAGATGGAAATGAAAACAGCATTGACAGTAAATCGACGGACGCAATGGCTTGCAAGCGCAGTCGCGGCGCTAGGCACTCTGCTTACTGTGGGCGGCCCGCTGATGCTAGCCCAACACTACGCACAGGCCGGAGCCAGCGGCGACGCTTCCGGTTATTATGTGAAAACACATGCAAAGCGCATTGTCTGTTCGGACAACGGAAACATTCGTACCGCCATGATTCCGGCGCTGCACAGCACTGCTCCTTCCTGAACCTGCCGTGATGCGATTTATCCATCGAATTTAAGCACCCGATAACCGTGGACAAAAAAATTTCCGGGAAAATCTGGACCGGCATCGTCGGTTTTTCCCGCCGTGTTGCGGATTTCGTGGCCCAGCTCACCAACTGGCAATTCATTTTTCTCGGCCTGCTGGCCTTGATCGCTGCGGCAATTCTTGAAAGCATCCTCAATTCCCACTCATCATCGCGCGACATTCCGCCGGTGTCGGTCATCATCAACAAGGAAGAGCCGCAACCCGCCGACAAGGATACCGCTGCCGACCTTCCCGAGCCGCCACCGCCTCCCGAAGATGCACAGGACGAATCGCTCAAGCAGCTCATTTTGAAAGAGGTACAGAAAGAAATCGAAAAGGAATCTGCTGCTACCGACCCGTCTTCCCCGCAGTCAAAGAAGTCGAAGAAATCGGTCAAGGTGCACATCGGGGGCAGCAGCAAAAAGGATTACGTTCTGCCGTTGGCGCAGATCACCTTCTTCCTGATCGTCATCCTGCTGGCCATGCGGATCACCACGCGCTCGCGGCAGCGCGCCGAGAAGCGCGTGATGTCAGCCGAAGCCAGCGCGGAAATGGAGTCCCTGCGCCGCCAGGTGACCGAGGCGCAATTGCAGACCCTGCAAGCGCAGGTCGAGCCGCATTTCCTGTTCAACACCCTGGCGGCGGTGGAGCATCTCACCGAAACCGATCCGCCCCGCGCCAGCGTCATGTTGCAGCACCTGATCGCCTTCCTGCGCGGCTCGCTGCCGGACATGCGCGAAAAGAACACCACGCTGGGGCGCGAGGTTGATCTCTGCCGGAGCTACCTCGCCATCATGCAGATTCGCATGGAGGATCGGCTGGCTGTTTCCATCAATGTGCCGGAAGCGCTGCGTGGGCTATCATTCCCCCCCATGATGCTGCAATCACTGGTCGAGAACTCCATCAAGCACGGCCTGGAACCCAAACCGGCAGGCGGCGCAATTGCCCTTTCCGCCCATCTTCAGGAGGGCAGATTGCGAGTCACCGTCGCCGACACCGGCCTGGGCATCGCCGAAAACGCTCCGCAGGGCATCGGCCTCACCAATATCCGCGACCGGCTGAAGCGTCTCTACAGCAACACGGCGGCGCTGGTCCTCGCGCCGAATGCGCCGACCGGCGCCCACATCACCATCGAGATTCCGTATGTCAATACTCCCGCGCCCGCGAGCAATCCTGGCCGATGACGAACGGCTGATGCGCGACCAGTTGCGCGTCCGGCTGGAGGAGGCCTGGCCGGAACTCGACCTGGTGGGCGAGGCGCGCAACGGTGAAGAAGCGCTGACCATGGTCGCCAAGCTGCGCCCTGATCTGGCTTTCCTGGATATCCGCATGCCGGGTCAGACCGGTCTGGAAGTGGCGCGCACCATCGCCGGTTGTTGCCACTTCGTCTTCGTCACCGCCTACGAAGCGCATGCCATCGAGGCCTTCGAGCAGGGCGCCATCGACTACCTGTTGAAGCCCGTGGACAACGCACGCCTGGCAGTCACTGTCGCGCGCCTCAAGCAACGCCTCGCTGCGGGTGATGACCATAACGGCGAACATGCCTTGCAACGCATCGAAACGCTGCTGGCAAAACTCTCCGGCGATACTCCACAGCGCCCTGTCGCGCCCTATCTGCGCTGGATCCAGGCCGGTGTCGGCAGCCAGGTGTTCCTGTTTCCGGTCGAAGAAGTGCTCTACATTCAGGCACAGGACAAATACACGGTGATCGTCACGGCAACCGGCGAAAGCCTGGTGCGCAAGCCGATCCGCGAATTCGCAGAGGCGCTCGACCCGGAAATTTTCTGGCAGATACACCGCTCCACCATCGTCAATAGCAGCGCCATCGCCGCTTTCAAACGCGACGGCGAGCACGCCGAAGTCACGCTGCGCGGACGCAAGGAGAAACTCGAAGTCAGCCGCAGCTACACCGGGCGCTTCCGGCAGATGTGATCGCTCTTCCTGCCATATCCAATTTCAACCAATGTGATCTGACATTTTTGGCGGCTCTTGCTATCTTGATTTGTAGTCTTGCTGTGACTACAATAGCACTTCAGAAATCATTTCGAGAAAACCCCATGAGTACCGCTGATACATACGTTCGCGCACGCATTGATACAGCCACCAAGGAGCGCGCTGCTGATGCGCTGGAAGCCATGGGGTTGTCAATTTCTGACGCCATCCGCCTGCTGATGCTGCGCGTTGCGGATGAGCGTCGCCTGCCCTTTGAGATAAAAGTGCCTAATGCCGCCACCCGCAAGGCCATTGCCGAGCTTGAGGCGGGTAAGGGCAAGCGCTTCAAAAGTGTTGGCGCTTTGATGGCGAACCTGAATGCGGACGATTGAACCTGGAAAATGCAGATAGCCACAGAGAGCACAGAGGGCACAGAGAAAAACAAGAAGTTGTCATCAATGTTCACCTCACCCATCAGGTGAATATGGAGAGTGTGCAGAACCCGCATTATCTCTGTGTCCTCCGTGGTCTTGTATGTTCTTGTATGTTCTGTTTTTTGGGAATATAAAAAGATGCTGATCGGGCTGTGGAGCTTGTGGGCAAAGGGGAGCGCGGTGGAAAAGTCGCGGTTTGGCGACTTTTCCACGGCAAGCGCCCCGGTTCGCTGGC
>JACQAO010000006.1 GCA_016194935.1 Betaproteobacteria bacterium | reverse complement strand
GAACAGGTCGCCGAGAAGAGCCGCTCGGTGATGCTGCGATCAGCCAAAGGCGGCATTGTCGAGTTGGCGGCGCGTACCCTGCATGTGCCGGGCCGACCCTGGCTCGACCTGTCGCTGGACAGTACCCCGCTGTCGTTGGAAACCTTGCAGGCGGCCAGCGGCGGCGTGCTGTTTGCCGAAGAGTTGGGCTGGCTTTCCCGCTGGCAGCAGAAGAACCTGTTGTTCGCCCTGGAGCGGCTGGATAAATTCGGCTTGCGCCTGGTTGTCGCTACTGCCCAGGATAATGCCAGCCTGGTCGAGCAGGGATGGGAGGAAGCCCTGTTAACGCGCCTGTCGGATGTATGGCTGGGCGTGCCGGCCCTGGCTGAACTGCGTGACGAGATTCCCGAGATCGCCAGCCATCTGCTGACCCAACTGGTTGAATCCGGCGCTACGCCGGCGCGGCATTTTTCCACGGCAGCACTCAATGCCCTGCGCCAGCATGCCTGGCCGGGAGGGTATGGCGAGCTGAGAGGGGCGGTGAAATCATCGGCGCTGGCTGCTTTGAACGAAGACATCCTCGCTGAAGATGTGACCAACCTGCTGACCCCGGCAGGTTCCGCGCCAGCCACCCTGCCGCCCGACGTTATGGGATTGCCCTTGCGCGAGGCGCGCGAAGCCTTCGAACGTTTTTATTTCGAGCACCACCTGCGTCTCGACGGCGGCAACATGACCCGCCTGGCGGGAAAAACCGGATTGGAACGCACCCACCTGTATCGCAAGCTCAAGGATTTGGGCTTGCGCAACGGACGCAGGGATGAAGAGTGAAAAGTTGAGCCGCCCGGACTTCAGGCGCTAATGCGATAATCGCGGTTTTAGCCCCGGAATCTTTCATGGCGCGCCCCAAGAACGACACCTTTCTGCGTGCCTTGCTGCGCGAGCCGGTGGAATATACCCCTGTCTGGTTGATGCGTCAGGCGGGCCGTTATCTGCCGGAGTACTGCGAAACACGCCGCCGTGCGGGCAATTTCCTGAGCCTGTGCAAGTCGCCCAGCCTGGCGTGCGAGGTGACGTTGCAACCGCTGGCGCGCTTTGATCTGGATGCGGCGATCCTGTTTTCAGACATTCTTACAGTACCCGATGCGATGGGTCTCGGCCTCTATTTCGCCGAGGGCGAGGGACCGAAGTTCGAGCGGCCCTTGCGGGAAGAGTGGGAGATTCGCGCCCTGGCGGCGCCCGACCCCTACGATCATCTGCGCTACGTAATGGATGGCGTGGTGGAAATCCGCAAGGCGCTGGACAACTCCGTGCCGTTGATCGGTTTTTCCGGTAGTCCATTTACCCTGGCCTGCTACATGATCGAAGGCGGCGCCTCGGACGATTTCCGCCGCGTCAAAACCATGCTCTACGAGCGACCGGATTTGCTCCACCACATTCTTGAGGTGACGGCGCAGTCGGTGACGAGTTACCTCAACGCCCAGATCGAATCCGGCGCCCAGGCCGTGATGATTTTCGACACCTGGGGCGGCGCGTTGTCGCATCGCGCCTACCGGGAATTTTCGCTGGCCTACCTGCAACGGATAGTCGCGGGTTTAATCCACGAACGCGACGGGGAGCTGGTGCCGAGCATCGTGTTTACCAAAGGCGGCGGCCAGTGGCTGGAGGAGATTGCCGCTATTGGTTGCGATGCGGTGGGTCTGGACTGGACTTCAAGCCTGGCCGAGTCGCGCCGGCGCGTGGGTGACCGCGTGGCATTGCAAGGCAACCTCGACCCGATCACGCTGTTTGCTTCGCCCGAGGCGATTGCCCAGGAGACTCGGCGCGTGCTTGACGATTTCCATGCCGCCGGTCCAGGTGGCGGACATGTGTTTAATCTTGGTCACGGCATCTCGCAGTTCACCCCGCCACAGAACGTGTCGGTATTGGTGGATACGGTGCACGAATACAGCAGGCAATTTCACTCACGCCAGGCACGCGCCATCCCTCAGTAGTTGCGCAGACTCTAAAGGTTGGCGCTCACTTCTGCGTAATACTTTCGTCATAGTGGAGTGTCGCCAGCCCCAAAAAGAGCGTACAAAGGCTTGACTTATACACAGAATTCCGCATTGCCTGAAAATATCCGGGTATCCTTGCCACTATCCGGGAATTAACTGTATCTAACTGATTATTGTATGTTATTGTATTTCAGGATGGCCCTGGCTGGTGTGGAGCGCCTTATCCAGCAAGGATTAGCGCGAATATCCGTGAATTTGTTCACAAAATTATCCACAGAGAAAGTGGGTAACTGGTTTCGCCTTTCCCGGCAATGAATTAGCTGACAAAACCAATGTGACGTCGACGATTCTTCGGCAAGCATCTGATCACTTGGAGCCTATTTCAGCAGAAATCATGTCCCGCGTTGAGACCAGGATTGGATGGATGCAAGGCGCGACGCGCGGCCAATGGTTGTTCCATTGGCAAGCGGCGCAACGCAGCAGACGCCGATCCTGGTCTCAACCCGAAGGGCCAACGGGCGGCGGGCGCATTGCGGCGTTGCGACTCGCTTGTGGAGATGGGCTACACTGCGCGAGTCGCGTCCTGCACTGCATCCCGCCGCCCATCGGCGCGAGACATGATTTCTGCTGAAATAGGCTCTTAGGAAGCATGAGCATACTGCGTGTCGCCATCGATATTCCGCTGCCGCGTCTGTTCGATTACACCTCGGATGATGCGTTGCCGCACGACGTTGGCCGCTGCGTGCGCGTGCCATTTGGCAGCGGCGAGAAGCTGGGCGTGATCGTTGCCGTGGCCCAGGCCAGTGAGCATGCAGCGGACAAGCTCAGGCCGGCGGGCGAGATATTGCGCGGCATGTCGGCCTTGCCTGGCGACTGGCTGGCGCTGGCGGAATTCTGCAGCCGTTATTACCAGCATCCGCTCGGCGAGGTGATGGCCCTGGCGCTGCCGCCTTATTTGCGACGCGGCAAACTGCCGGCCAAGCGTAAGACGAAGCCACAGCTTGAAGCAGCTATTGCTGCAGAACCGGAAGTGCCGGAGCTACACCCCGAGCAGGCAGCCGCCGTCGTAGCGGTCGCCGCTGATTTCGGCCATTACGCCACTTTTTTGTTGCACGGCATCACCGGCAGCGGCAAGACCGAGGTGTATCTGCGCCTGATCGAGCAGATATTGACGCAGGGCCGGCAGGCGTTGATGCTGGTGCCGGAGATCGCGCTGACGCCGCAACTGGAAGGGCGTGTCGCGGCGCGTTTCCCCAGCGCCCGGGTAGTCTCGGCGCACAGCGGCATGGCCGACGCGGCGCGGGCGCGCGGCTTCCTGGAGGCGCTCGAAGGCCGCGCCGACATCGTGCTCGGCACGCGCCTGGCGGTGTTTACACCACTGCCCCGGCTGGGCCTGATCGTCGTCGACGAAGAGCATGACGGCTCCTTCAAGCAGCAAGAGGGTCTGCGTTATTCGGCGCGCGATGTCGCCGTGTGGCGCGCCCATCAATGCAGTGTACCGATTGTGCTGGGCTCGGCGACCCCGTCGCTGGAAACTTTCCACCACGCGCGTCGGGAGGGCGGTCGCTACAAGTTGCTGGAACTGACTCAGCGGGCTGTCGCCGAAGCGCCGCCGACGGTGCGTTGCGTCGACACCCGCAGGGAAAAACTCCAGGACGGCATGAGCGCCGCGCTGCTGACCGCCATCACGACACGGCTGGAACGCGGCGAGCAGAGCCTGATCTTCCTCAATCGTCGCGGCTATGCGCCGGTGCTGGCGTGTCCGGCTTGCGGCTGGGTGAGCCGCTGCGGGCGCTGTGCGGCAAACCTGGTGGTGCATCTCGCGGATAAGCGCCTGCGTTGCCATCACTGCGGCTTGGAGGCGGCGATCCCGAAGAACTGTCCGGGCTGCGGCAATCTCGACATCCATCCCTTCGGTCGCGGCACCCAGCGACTCGAAGAAAATCTCGCCAGGCATTTTCCCCAGGCGCGCCTGCTGCGCGTCGACCGCGACTCGGCGAGTACCCCGGCCAAATGGCAGGCGATGCTCGAAACCATTCATGCCGGCGGCGCCGACATTCTGGTCGGCACGCAAATGCTCGCCAAGGGCCACGACTTTCCCCTGCTCACCCTGGTGGGCGTGGTCGGCGCCGATGCGGCCCTGTTTGCCGCCGATTTCCGCGCGCCGGAACGCCTGTTCAGCCAATTGATGCAGGTCGGCGGTCGCAGTGGCCGCGCTCAACTGGCGGGTGAAGTGCTGATCCAGACCGAATATCCGGCGCACCCTTTGTATCAGGCGTTACTGACGCACGACTATGCGCGCTTCGCCGCCACCCAGCTCGACGAACGCCGCGCTGCGGGTTTCCCGCCATTCACCTTCCAGGCGCTGCTGCGCGCCGAGGCTAGGCAGCTTGACGATTCCATCGCCTTCCTCAAGACGGCTGCCGCAGCGGCGCGGAGCTTGTTGCCCAATGTACCCAATGGGGTAAGTCTTTACGACCCAGTGCCGATGCGCATGTACCGGGTGATGGCGCTGGAGCGGGCGCAACTGCTAACTGAATCGGTCAGCCGCCCGGCGCTGCAAAATTTTCTGACCGTTTGGGTGGCGCAGTTGTACCAGCTAAAAGCGCCGCGCGATTTGCGCTGGCATCTGGATGTGGATCCGCTGGAATTTTGATTTCGACGGATCGTGTCTTATGATGGGCGGGAAGGAGAAATGCACATGAGCCTGGCGAAACGCGATGCCGCCTACCATACCTACGGCGACTATCTGGGGTGGCCGGAAGATGCCCGCTACGAACTGATCGACGGCGTCGCCTACCTGATGGCGCCGGTGCCGACGGTGCGCCATCAGGACATCGCCGGAGAAATTTTCCGCCAGATCGCCAACGTCCTGGAAGGCAAGCCCTGCTGCGTGTTGATCGCGCCGGTCGATGTGGTGCTGCCGCATGCGGGTGAGGCGGATGCACAGGCGGACACGGTGGTTCAACCCGACGTGCTGGTGGTCTGCGAGCCGGGCAAGATCGGCGAGAAACGCGTGCGCGGCGCGCCGGATTTCGTCGTCGAAGTACTATCGCCCGCCACCGCCAGCCACGATATGGTCATCAAACGCCGCCTCTACGAACAGCATGGCGTGCGCGAATACTGGCTGATACATCCCATCGACCGGGTACTGACCCTGTATCGGCTGGAGGGCGCCGAGTTCGGCAAGCCGGATGTGCAGGAACTGAAGGGCGCAACGTCCGTTGCCGTGCTGCCCGGCGTGACGATCCAGTGGGAGCTTCTGGCCGAGCGCCTGCGGGCGACGGACGACTGAAAGAGTCATCATGGCTACAAGAAAATCGGCGACGGCCAAAACTCCAGACAGCATCTATGTCCTGCGCATTGATCTGGCGCATCTCAAGCCCGCCGTCTGGCGGCGCCTGGAAGTTCCCGCAGGCATCACCCTGGCGCGGCTGCATCAGGTGATCCAGATATCCTTCGACTGGACGGACAGTCACCTGCATGGCTTCGACATCGAAGGGCGGAATTACGGCCAGCCGATGCCCGGCCCCTTCGGTCTGGAGATGGACGAGCTCGACGAGCGCAAGTTCCGCCTGGGCCAGGTGGCGGGATTGGGCAGCCGCTTTACCTATACCTACGACTTCGGTGACGACTGGACGCATGCGATCAAGGTCGAAAAAATCGTTCCTCCCAAGCCCGGCGTGCGCTACCCGCGTTGCAGCGCCGGCAAGAACGCCGCGCCGCCGGAGGACTGCGGCGGTCCCTGGGGATTTTCCGAGATGATGCAGACGCTGGCCGATCCCGCGCACCCGGAACGGGGAGAACTGCTCGAATGGATCGGAGACGATTACGACCCCGCAGCTTTCGATATCGACGAGTTGAATGCCGGTCTGGCAGTGTTGAAGGTATAGCATTGCCGTGTATTCTTCCAGGCGCAATACCAGCATCACGATAAAAAATCCAGCCGAGCGAGATGCCATGCGCGCAGCAGGTCAAGCCGCAGCTCAAGTGCTTCTCATGGTTGAGTCTCACATCAAACCGAATATCACGACGGGTGAACTCGACCGTATCTGCCGCGATTTTATCCTTGGGCAGTTGGGCTGCAAATCAGCAACTATCGGATACACCGCAGGCGGATCACGGCCACCGTTTCCTGGCGCCATTTGTACTTCGGTCAATCATGTGGTTTGTCATGGGATTCCAGGCGGCAAGGTACTGAAAAACGGTGACATCCTGAATATTGATGTCACGGTAATCAAGGACGGCTTCCATGGCGATACCAGTCGAATGTTCTATGTTGGCGAACCTGGTGTGCTTGCGCGGCGTTTAGTTGATCGAACTCACGAGGCAATGATTAAGGGTATCCGGAAAATAACCCCGGGTGCGAAACTTGGAGACATTGGTCATGCGATCCAGGAGCATGTGGAAGCACATGGATTTTCCGTTGTGCGTGAGTATTGCGGTCATGGCATAGGACGTGGATTCCACGAAGATCCACAAGTGCTGCACTACGGGCAGGCAGGCACTGGCATCGAATTATTACCCGGCATGTGCTTTACCGTCGAGCCGATGGTGAACGCAGGCAAAGCTGGTATACGCGAACTTCCTGACGCATGGACCGTTGTCACCAAGGATCACTCTTTATCGGCGCAGTGGGAACACACGATCTTGGTTACTGAAGATGGCTGTGAAGTGCTGACGCTGCGTGACGGGGAAATGTAGGCCAGTCTTGACTCGCGGCTTGGCGCTTTGCGTAAGTACGGTCGTCTTGGACAGATGCGCCACGAAACGCAACCACGAACAAGAGGGGATTTGACCTACATCCGTATCCTGAACGGATTGAAGTCGGTGTCGCGGTCGTACCAGTCCTCGTGTTCCTTGCGCTTGAGGAAGTTCACCAGTTTGTAGGTGACTGGCGTCATCAACACTTCCCAGCCGGTCTTCAGGACATATTGGGCGATGGCGACCTTGATGATCTGTGCGGTGGGCCAGATGCCATAGAAGGCGATCACGTAGAACAAGCCGGAATCGACCAGTTCGCCGACGATGGTCGAGCCTATGGTGCGGCTCCACAGCCACTTGCCCTGGGTGGCGATTTTCATCCTGGCCAGGACATAGCTGTTGGCGAAGCTGCCGCACCAGAAGGCGATCATGGAGCCCGCCACGATGCGCGGCGTGTTGCCGAATACGGCTTCCAGATGGGCCTGATAGCCGCGGTTGAAATCATCCGCAGCCGGCGGCAGCGCCAGCACCACCGCAGACATGAAGCTGGCGAAGATCAGCGCGGCGAAACCGGCCCACACCACGCGCCGGTCGCGGCCATAACCATAGACCTCGGTGAGGATGTCGCCGAAGATGTAAGAGATCGGAAAAAACAACACTCCGCCGCTGAAAATTACCACGCCGAAAACAGGCAGTTCCACCTGCGCCGCCTTGGCCGCGCCAATCAGGTTCGAGCACAGCAGTACACAGACGAAAGCCGCCATGACGAAATCGTAATACTTGTAGTGCCGCTGCTCGCGTATGGTCATGAGTATCCCTCAGATGAATTTAAGAAATTGCAACAGTTTTCCTGCAACCCACAAACCAGGCGTAACTTGCAGCCTGCAGCCCGAGCAGCCACGCATAGGTCAGATGGTAGGCATCCCGTTGCGTCTGGCCGCTGGCGGTGAAGGCATCCACCGCCGCGCCGAAGCCCCACTGGATGACGAAGGCGCCGACGAAGGCGAGCAGGTTGAGGGCGGTGTTGACCCGGCCCGACATCTGCGGTGGAAATTGTCCCGAGAGCAGGGCGTAGGACAAATTGCCGACACTGAACACCATGCCCATGATGAACCACAGCAGTTGGGTCGATGCGCCATCAACGACGATCAAGAGCGTGGCCGCTATGCCGCCGCCCATGCCGAGCGTCAAAATGCGTTCGGGATGGATGCCGCGCGCAGCAAGGCGGGTAACGAAGGTGGCAATCAAAACGAAGCCGGTCAGCATGCCGATGCCCGTCAGCAACAGGTGGAAGGCGGATGCGGCGCGCGTCAGACCGCTGAAGTTCATCAGCCAGGGCACCGCCCAGAGGCCCTGCATGGCCATGAAACCGCCGGTGATGAGGGCGGTCTGCGGGGCAAAGCGCCAGAATTTTGAACTGGTGAACACCTGGCCGACACCACGCAACTGTTCGGCCAGGGTTTCACTGTTGCCTGCGGCAGCAGCATCGGCTGGTTTATCCGGAGTGGTAAAGATCAGCAGCGCGGCGAGTAGCGCGAGTCCTGCCAGCCCGTAAAATGCGCCGCGCCAGCCGATCAGCGGCAGTACCCAGCCCAGCGGCGTACTGGCGGTGAGCGCCCCAAGCGCGCCTGCGGCCATGATGGCGGCATTCAGCGAAGCCAGCCGTTGAATCGGAAACCACAGCGAGAATGCCTTGAACGAAGCCATCAGGCAGGCGGACACGCCGAGGCCGATCAGCGCCCGCGCCAGCGTCAGTTCGGCGATGTTCCGGCCGACTGCGAACAGGGCGGCGCCCGCCGCAGTCAGCAGCAGCAATGTTGATTCGACCCGGCGCGGGCCGTAGCGGTCGAGCAGAATCCCGAGCGGCAACTGGAATGCGCCGAAAGCGAACAGATAGGCGCTGGTCAGCAGACCCAGATCGGTTGCGGAGACGCCCAGTTCGCGCGTCAGTTCCGGCGCGATCACGGCATTGACGTTGCGCAGCAGGTAGGAAAGAAAATAGCCGGCGGCGAAAGGCAGGAAAATGCGCAGCCAGGGAGAGACGGAATTGCCGGTATGGTGAGTGCTCATGCGGTGGGTAGTTGAAGTTAGGGTAGCTCAGGATCCAGTTGCTCTGCCAGCCAGTCACGCCGCTTGGCAAGTTTGTCGATCCAGTTAGGGGCCAGGCCGGGGGCGGCCAGCAGGTGATCCAGTTCCACAGTGGTGGGACGATGAGCGATACTGGCGCGCCACAGTCGCGCCAGGGTGACGTCCGGCGCGGGGCGTTCCTGTAGTTCAAAAGCGTCGTCCGGCGCGACCATAGCTTCTTCGAGGACGCGATAATACCAGCCCGCAACACCATGTTCGGCAATGAAGCGCGTCAGTCCGGTCTGACTGAATTTACGATCAATCTTCCAGCAGGGCGAGCGCGGTTGCGACACTTGCACCAGCGCCGCACCGAGCCGGAAAATATCCCCGATGCAAATACTCTCTTCGTCCCAGCCGGTGGTGGAGATGTTCTCGCCGAGACTGCCCGGAACGAGTGCGGATGCGATCTGTGGGAAGTCCGCCGCAAGCCGCAAATAGTTTTCCGCCGCATAATGATGTACGGCTTTTTCGGGGCCGCCATGCACGCGGCGGTCGGCCTGCACGTCGCCTGCCAGGCCGGTTCGGGTCAGTTGCACAGGTCCCGCGACTGCATGCTTGAATATGCCGGTAGGTTGCCCTTCCGGTTCCAGTGTGGCGATGCTGCCGATAAATAAACCTGTAATCCTTTTCATGCCGAATAATGTTAATGTTTGGCGGTTCAGTGAAATTTCTGGCGCTGCGTCCGGTTAAGTCCGCCGGTAAGCCGATATCGGTGCGACGCCGGACATTTTCGCACGGGACGACCCTTGTAATACGACTGCTGCAGCGGATGCCCGCAGCCTCGGGGTGCAGCCATGACTGACGCGGAAAAAATCGATGGAGCCATTTGATGATGGATCGACGTTTGCCGGAGGATAAGCGAGAATTGAAGTTCCGCTCAAGTATGGCGGGCAGACCTGATATCGCCGGAAAAATGCAGTGAGCCTGCATCCTGACTATAAATCCGCCCTGCGCCCCGCCATCCGGACGCTGCTGGCGCTGGCCGCGGTTCTCGCGGTTTTCACGCCGGCGCCGCAGCTTCTGGACATCGGCGGAATAGCCGGTCAGGCGCCATTGCACACCCTGCTCGAAACCGCCGCCATCGTGATTTCCGCGCTGGTGTTTGCCGTCGGCTGGGGCGCCTACGACAAGCAGCGTCCCGGCAATTTCATAGTGTTCGCCGCGATTTTTCTGGGCGTGGCGCTGCTGGATTTTCTTCATGTCCTGGCGTATCCCAGCATGCCGGACTTCTTCGCTCCCAGCGGCGAGGAAAGAGCCGCCTATCTGCGGCTGGCGGCGAGCGTAATGGCGGCGCTGGGCTTGCTGGTTGTGGCGTTGCCGGCCTGGCAGCCGGCGCGCTTCATAGCCCGGCGCCGCCTGATATTGGCGGCGGTGCTGGCCTTGGTTGCGCTGACAGGCTGGGCTGGGCTGGGACATCCGGAGTGGATGCCCCGGACATATCTTCGCGGACAGGGGCTAACGCCATTCGGGGCGCTCAACGAAGCTTTTCTGATGGCGCTGTATCTCGCGGCTGCGGCAGGGTTGCTGCGCAAAATGCGCGTCCCGCAGGCTTACGATGTGGCGGGCCTGTTTGGCGCGGCCAGCGTGATGGCGCTGGGAGAAGTTTTTTTTATCCTGTATCCGGATAGCGCCGACATATTCAACTTGTTCAGCCATGTATGCACCGTCATCGCCTATGCCTGCATATACAAGAGCATTTTCATCAGCAGCGTGGAGACGCCGTATCAGCGGCTGTATGAATCACGGGAGGCCCTGCGCGTCAGCGAGGAGCGTTTCCGCAATCTCACCCAGCTCGGCTCGGACTGGTACTGGGAACAGGATGAACACTTCCGTTTCAGGGAAATGTCCGCCGGCATCCGCCGCCGCCACAGCATTCCGCAGAGAAAATCCATCGGCAAGACACGCTGGGATCTGGGCGCCCTGAATATGGACGAGGCTGCCTGGCAGCAACACCGGCAGACGCTGGAACGGCACGAATCGTTCCACAATTTCGAGATCAAGCGGCTGGGTGAAAACGGCAAGCCGGTTTACATCATTATCAGCGGCGAGCCGGTATTCGATGAGGCCGGCCGTTTTTCCGGCTATCGCGGCGTGGCGACGGACATCACCGAGCGCAAAGCCGCCGAAGAAAAATTGAGGCTGCTGGCCATGATTTTCGAAAGCGGCAGCGAGGCGTTTCTGGTGAGCGACGCGAACAACCGGATCGTCGCCGTCAATCGCGCGTTCACGGAATTGACGGGCTATAGCAAGGAAGAGGTAATCGGGGAAACGCCGAGCATATTATCCTCCGGACTTGAGACGGAGAGGTTCTACGCCGCCATGTGGCGCGCCATCGAGAAAACCGGACACTGGCAGGGGGAGATCCGAGATCGCCGCAAGAACGGCGAAGTCTATCCAAAATGGATGACGGTCGATGTCCTCAAGGATGAGCAGGGCCGAATCACCAATTACATCGCCTCTTTCTCCGACATCACCGAGCGTAAGCGCGCCGATGAGAAAATTCATTATCTTGCGCATCACGATATCCTCACCGGGCTGCCTAACCGGATGGTTTTCTCCGACCGCCTTTCCCAGGTGATCGTCAAGGCCAGGCGACACCAGAACCGCTTTGCCGTGTTGTTTGTCGACCTGGATCGTTTCAAGAACATCAACGATTCCCTGGGACACCACATTGGCGACCTGCTGCTGCAGGAGGTCGCCAAGCGCCTGCTGGAGGCCGTCAGGGAAGCAGACACGGTGTGCCGGCTGGGTGGCGATGAGTTCATCCTGCTGGTGCAGGACATCGGCACGCCCGAGCATGTAGCGGCGATTGCCGGGAAAATTCTCACCACGCTTTCGCGGCCATATTATCTGGAAGACAATGATCTTAACCTCACCCCCAGCATCGGCATTGCCTGTTACCCGCAGGATGGCGAGGACGAGGAAAGCATCGTCAAGAATGCCGACGCCGCCATGTATCACGCCAAGGAATCCGGCCGGGCGCAATATCAATTCTTCACTGAACAGATCAATGCCAACGTGCATGACCGTTTGTCGATCGAGAATGATCTGAGGAAGGCTTTGGCGCGCGATGAATTTGTCCTGCATTTTCAGCCGAAATTTGACATCCGCAGCCGCAGCATTGCCGGCTGCGAAGCGCTGATCCGCTGGCGGCATCCGACACTCGGGATGATTTCACCGGCCCGCTTCATCCCCATCGCGGAAGAAACCGGGCTGATCGTCGCCATCGGCGACTGGGTGTTGGAAGCCGCCTGCCGGGAGGGTTTGAGGCTACAGGCGCAAGGGTTTCCCGACCTGCTGATGAGCGTGAACGTGGCCGCCCCGCAGCTCAAGAAAGCGGGATTTGTTGAACGGGTGCTGGAGATACTGGAAAAGACCGGGCTGAGTCCCGCCCAACTGGAACTGGAGGTCACCGAAAGCATGATCATGCACGACGTGGAAAATGTCACCAGCATCCTGCAGCAACTGCACGATGCGGGAATCCAGCTTTCCATCGACGACTTCGGCACC
The DNA here is from genome assembly GCA_016194935.1 of Betaproteobacteria bacterium. Taxonomy (GTDB): domain Bacteria; phylum Pseudomonadota; class Gammaproteobacteria; order Burkholderiales; family Rhodocyclaceae; genus JACRAR01. The sequence continues at coordinate 49,103 of JACQAO010000006.1, read as the reverse complement.
GGCTATTCCTCGCTGGCCTACCTGAAACGCTTCCCCATCCATGTCCTGAAGATCGACCAGTCGTTTGTGCGGGATATCATGACCGACAAGGACGACGCCGCAATCGTCCAGGCCGTCATTGCCCTGGCGCACAGCCTGCGGCTGGGAGTGATCGCGGAAGGAGTGGAAACCCAGGCGCAATTCGATTTCCTCGAAACGCATGGATGCAATGCGATCCAGGGCTACCTGATCGCCAAGCCGCTGACCGTCGAAAAATTTATCCAGTTGCAGGGGCCGGCGTCCGCGCTGGCGTCGATTCCCGCTGAAGGAGATGCCGCCCTGGAGCCCGAGGGGCATGCGCCGCACCCAATTCCAGCGCTCCGCCTGCAGACTTGAAAACCAGGCGCGCATTGCGTGCCTTGGCGCCGGCGAATTGCAGGGCGCCGATATTTACCGTGCCGCGCACATCGAGATTTTTCAATGCGGGCAGCCCCAGCTTCTGCGCATCACCTTTGACTGCGATCCTCCCGCCGCCACGTTGCGAGGGCGGAAGGTAGCGGTCGACATTCAGCTTGTCGATGTCGAGCATGAAGTTCAGCAGCAACGGCGCGAGGGGAGCAAAGGAAGGAGCGGGTTTGACCAGATTGAACTCCGCCTTGACCTGGCTTTCGTCAAATTGCGCACTGACATTACCCACCGCCGACAGTTTGGCGAAATCAACGTCCAGCCTGCCGGAGAACGGCAGCTTGATCTGCTGCATCGGCATCTTAGGATGGGCGATCACAAGTTCACCTGCGAAGTCAGGCAATCGCACGGTCAGCGCCGACAGATCGGCGACCAGAGCAGAAGACAGCGTGCCTTTGACCGATGTTGCGCCAGCCCTGGCGTCAAGCAGCAAGTTCAGCCTGGCGATTTTCAGCGCATCCGGGCCTGCTTCAATGCCGGTCAGAACCAGCCTGGCGTCGATGTCATTGCGGACGCCGCCGAATTCGCCAGCCGGACCGATCAAACCAGCGTAGCGGCTATCGATCCGGCTCAAGCCGAAGCGCCGTTTTTCCACGTCATAGTCATAGTCGGCGGCGAGCGAGAGCGTACTGTCGATCTCCGGATTGCTGGCGGCAAGGTGGGCGGAAAATTCCAGCTTGCCCCGCGCCGCGCCAGCCAGCGGGCCGGCAGACAAATTTAGATTGGTCAGCGTAAAACGCCGGTCGCCCATCTCGTCGCGCAAGTTCAAGCGCGCGTTGGCTATCCTGATCTCGCCAACGGCATAGGTGATCGTCCCGCTCTTATCTTTGGTGAGCAGGTCGTCGATGTTCAGCGTCCCGTCCTGGCGGCGTAACAGGCTTGCCTGGGCGCCGTCGAGTTGGATCCGGTCGAATACCACCCGCCTCGACAAGAGCGGCAGCAGTTGCACCGAAACATGCGCCGAATCAAATGCGGCAAATGGCTTGTCGCTGCCGCGCTCGGATAGTGAGACCCGGCCCAGTTTAATGCTCAGTCCGGGCCGGAACGAAACAGACAGGTCGCCGTCAATTTTAAGAATACGCTGATGACTTTCCAGCATCATCCCGGCCAACCCTTTCTCGATGAAAGCCTTGCCGAAGGCGGCGGTGGCGTAGACTGCGCTGGCGACCAGCACAACAGACAACGACAATGCACCGAGGATAATGCCGGCGATCTTGAGTGCCTTCATGGCGTATTTTGTGTGCTGTGTGCCGTGTGCTGTACGAAGCGGATTACTGATGTGCCAAAAAAGCAGAGCGCGGCTGGCGGTAAGGGCTACACCCGGTCGGCAACGTACGGATTATCGCGCCGCTCTGCGCCGAAGGTCGACATCGGCCCGTGACCCGGGATGAAGGCCACATCATCGCCGAGCGGCCAGAGTTTGCCGCGGATGGCGGCGATCAGCGCGGCGTGATCGCCGCGCGGGAAATCGGTGCGGCCAATCGAGCCCTGGAACAATACATCGCCGACGATGGCCAGTTTCGACGGGGCATGAAAAAACACCACATGGCCGGGGGTGTGGCCGGGGCAATGCAGCACGTTCAGCGTGATCTTGCCGAAACTCACCGTGTCGCCGTCTTCCAGCCAGCGGTCTGGCGTGAATGCCGCAGCGTGACCCAGGCCGAACATCTGCCCCTGTTGCGGCAACTGGTCGATCCAGAAGCGTTCCTCCTGCTGCGGCCCTTCGATGGGAATGGCCAGGCGCGCGGCGAGTTCCGCAGTTCCGCCGGCATGGTCGATATGGCCGTGGGTCAGGAGGATTTTGACGATGCTCACACCCAATTCGGCGGCGGCGGCGATGATGCGATCAAGCTCGCCGCCCGGATCGACTACCGCACCCTGTTGCGTCTGCTCGCACCACAGCAGCGAGCAGTTCTGCTGGAAGGGCGTGACGGGAATGATGCGGAATTTCATGGTGCGGGGATGAAAAAATATGGCGCGCCCGAGACGATTCGAACGTCCGACCCCTGCCTTCGGAGGGCAGTACTCTATCCAGCTGAGCTACGGGCGCCAAGGTTGGCAAGCATAGCGCGTTTTACCCTGCTCCGTCCATGTAAAGCGGCGCTGGGGTTGGCAGAGGCCGGCATGCCGTTGCATATTTTTACAATTTGAATTTGTCCCGGCTGCGCGCCCCGCTTATACTGAAAACTCTGCAACCGGAGTGCGCAGAAATGATAAAACCTTCCTCAAGCTTGAATCTCTGGGCGATAGCGTTCGCTTTGCCGGTCTTGCTGGCTGGCTGTGCCGCACCGCTGCCTGTACCGTTTCAACTGGTCGATGCCTCTTCCAATATACTCAGAGGCACGCTCTTTCCCGATAATCAGCGCATAGAAGCCAATATTGACGGGCATCAGTACAGCGGCTTCTATATCACCGCCGGCGGCAATGTAATTTCGCATACCATGCCGGGGCGGTGGTTTTACCCCAGCGACACGATCACGACTTATTCGTCGAACTCGGCGCGGGCGTATCTGGTTTCCGATGACGGGAAGCGGTTGAGTTGCGAGTTTCTGCTCGAATCGAGGCATGCAGTGGGCGAATGCCGCTCTGCGGCAGGCGCGAAGTACCAGCTGGTTGCCGACGGAAACTAAGTCCGCCCGGCTGCTCACGATACAAAGAATGACAGTATCGCCGGGATTGGCTATGCTAGTCCCATGCAGTTCATCCTGATCAGCGGCCTGTCCGGCTCCGGCAAGAGTATCGCTCTCAACGTACTGGAGGATGCCGGCTATTACTGCGTCGACAACCTGCCGGCGCCGCTGTTGCCGCAACTGGTGGAGCAGTTACGCAGCGACGGTCGTGAGCAGGTTGCCGTGGCGGCGGATATGCGCGGCGGCGCCGGCATCGCCGCCTTGCCGGAACAACTGCGCGATTTGCGCAAGCGGAATATCGAGTCGCGTTTTATTTTCCTGGACGCGCGCGACGAAGTGCTGATCCAGCGTTTTTCGGAAACCCGCCGCCGCCATCCGCTGGCCGACCAGGACACCACGCTGGCCGAGGCCATTCTGCGCGAGCGCAGCGGATTGGAAAATGTCGCGGCGCTGGGCCACCATATCGACACCAGCAATCTGCTGCCCAGCGCGTTGCGCGCCTACATCAAGGATTTTGCCGCGCTCAACAGCCAGCTTCAACCCGGCGCCGCCACCCTGACCCTGCTGTTCGAGTCGTTCGGTTTCAAACACGGCTTGCCGCTTGATGCGGATCTGGTTTTTGATGTCCGCTGTCTGCCCAACCCCCACTACGATCCGCTGCTGCGCCCTTTGACCGGACGCGACCGCGCAGTAGCGGATTTTCTTGAAGCACAGCCTGAAGTCGTGCAGATGGCTGAAGATATCCGCCGCTTCGTCGCTGACTGGTTGCCAGCCTACATCCGCGATTCACGTTCCTACCTCACCGTCGCCATCGGCTGCACCGGCGGCCAGCATCGTTCGGTGTATCTCGTCGAGCGCATGGCGGAGTATTTCAATCAGCGTGCGCCGGTACCCGTACAGGTACTGGTGCGTCACCGGGCGCTGCCTGCCTGAAAGGCGGCGCTGAGAATTTTCCGGATCGGCGCCGGCAGCGCCGCAGCACCAATTTCCACGCTTCCCAGCCAGCAATGGCCCGCCGCCTCGGCGGTATGCGGCAACAACTTTGCAGCGCCTGACAGGGGCAGCAGAGTCAGATGAAAATGCGTGAAGCTATGGTGCAACGGCGGTAGCGTCATGAAGCGCGTTACCTCGCAGCCCAGCGTCCGCGCAGCATAGGCCAACGGATCGGCGCCGACGGGCAGTTCCGGCAGACTCAGCAGCCCGCCCCAGATGCCGCTCGGAGGGCGCCGTTCAAGCAGCACCTTGTCGCCGTCGAGCAACAGCAGCACGCGCGTTTCGCGTTGCGGCAAAATCTTGCGCGGACGCGCTACCGGTAGTTCCGCGATACGCCCTTGCTTACGCGCCACGCATTGATCGACCACTGGACAGTTTTTCTCTTCAGCCAGGCAACGCGGCTTGCCGCGCGTGCAGACGGTGGCGCCGAGATCCATCAAGGCCTGGATGTAGGTGGCGCTGTCGCGTCGCGGCAACAGAGATTCCGCCAGTGACCATAAAATTTTTTCAACCGCCGGGACGCCGGGGTAACCCTCGATACCGTGCGTGCGGCACAACACCCGCTTGACGTTGCCGTCGAGAATTGCGGCGCGCGCGCCGAAACAGAATGCGGCGATAGCGTTAGCGGTAGAGCGCCCGATGCCGGGCAGTTGTGCGATGACATCCGGATTCTGCGGGAATGCGCCAGCATGCCGGTCCATCACGACTTGCGCGCAACGATGCAGATTGCGCGCCCTGGCGTAGTAGCCGAGGCCGCTCCACAAGCCCATGACCTCCTCTACAGGGGCCGCAGCCAGTTCAGTCAGCGTCGGGTAATGCTCAAGGAAGCGCCGGTAATAAGGGATCACCGCAGCAACCTGGGTCTGCTGCAACATGATCTCCGACAGCCAGATGCGGTAGGGGTCGTTGGTTCCCTGCCAGGGCAGGTCGTGACGACCGTGCCGCCGGTGCCAGGCGGTCAATTTTCCTGAAAATGCTTTGTCGTCGCTCACGTCATCCCGATTTTAACTTGACTAAGTTACTCAACTATTATTTAATATCCACTAAATTTCATTTCCAAAGAGGTTAGCTATGGACACACCTGAACGCGATGGCGATGGCTATTTGACCGATATGAACTGCTGGACGCCCGAGATCGCCCGGGCCATGGCCGAAGCCGACGGCTTTGATCTGGACGAGGTGAAGTGGCAGCAGATCATCAAGGCGCGCGAATATTTTGAGGAGTTCAATGTCGTGCCGCCGATCCGCAAATTCGCCAAGTACATCGAGATGGACCAGAAGGAAATTTTCGAGTTGTGGCTGACCGGGCCGATGAAGCCGATCACCAAATACGGCGGCATGCCCAAGCCGACCGGCTGCGTTTGAGGCGCAAGTTATTGCGCCTTGACCGGTCGCACCCGGCTGGCCGCAAGCTTGGCGCGGCTGCGCGCCTCATCGGTATTTTCGCCGTTGGCAACGGCCACCCCCATGCGGCGTTTGACGTAGCTCTCCGGCTTGCCGAACAGGCGTAGATCGGATTGCGGCACGGCCAGCGCCTCGGCCACACCCTCGAAAGCAATGCCCTTTTCCTCGATGCCGCCGTAAATCACTGCTGATGCTCCCGGCATACGCAGCGAGACATCCACCGGCAGGCCGAGGATGGCGCGGGCGTGCAGTTCAAACTCCGACAAGCGTTGTGTGCACAGCGTTACCAGGCCAGTGTCGTGCGGGCGCGGGCTGACTTCGGAGAACCACACTTGATCGCCTTTGACGAACAGTTCGACGCCGAAAATGCCGCGTCCGCCGAGGTTGCCGGTGACGGCGGCGGCGATTTCCTGCGATTTTTTCAACGCCGTCGTCGACATTGCCATCGGCTGCCAGGACTCGACGTAATCGCCGTTGACCTGGACATGGCCGATCGGCTCACAAAAATAAGTTTCCACCTTGCCGGCGCCGCCGATGGCGCGCACTGTCAGCAGCGTGATTTCATAATCGAAAGCGATGTAACCCTCGACGATAACGCGGCTCTGTTGCACCCGGCCACCTGCGCAGGCGTAGTCCCAAGCCGTGGTTACGTCACGCGGCGACTTGAGCAGCGATTGCCCCTTGCCCGAGGACGACATCACCGGCTTCACCACGCACGGGTAGCCGATGGTTTCAATCGCCGCCCGCAACTCCGCCAGCGAGTCGGCGAATTTGTAAGGCGAAGTCGGCAAGCCGAGTTCCTCCGCAGCCAGGCAACGGATGCCTTCGCGGTTCATGGTGAGGCGCGCCGCGCGCGCCGTCGGGATCACTTCGGCCAGGCCTTCCCGTTCGATTTCCAGCAACATATCTGTGGCAATGGCCTCGATCTCCGGCACCACCAGATGCGGCCGCTCCAGTTCAATCACCGCCCGCAGCACGGCGCCGTCGGTCATGGCGACCACATGGCCGCGATGCGCCACCTGCATGCCGGGGGCATCGGCGTAGCGGTCGACGGCGATTACCTCGACACCCAGGCGCTGCAAGGCGATAATTACTTCCTTGCCGAGTTCGCCGCTGCCGAGCAGCATCACGCGGGTGGATGAGGAGGAAAGCGGGGTGCCGATTCTCATGGGTGTTCCCGAGCAATGAATAGCGTAATTCTAAACGAGGATACTGCCTTGCCTGCACCCGCCAACCTTGCTGAAGCGCTGGCCCGCGCCGCCGCCTTGCGGCCTGCGCTGGCGCAGCGTGCGCTGGCAACCGAGGCCGCCCGGCGTGTCTCCGCGACGACCTTGGCCGAGCTGCATGAGGCTGGTCTGTTTCGTCTGTTGCAACCGGCGCGGGTCGGCGGCGCCGAGCTGGATATTGCCGCGCTGGTGGAAGTTTCCGCCGAGCTGGCGCGCGGCTGCGCTTCCAGCGCCTGGGTGCTGGCCAATCTCGCCAGCCATCACTGGATGCTCGGCATGTGGCCGCAAGCGGCGCAGGATGAAGTGTGGGGCGCCAGCGGGGAAACTGCGGATGCCCTGATCTGCGCTTCCCTGATTTTTCCCGCCGGTCGCGCCCAGGTTTGCGAGGATGGCTACCGATTGAGCGGTCGCTGGACTTTCGCCAGCGGTATCGACGACAGTGACTGGGTGATGCTGGGCGCCATTGTCGGCGAGGGCGGAAGGGAGAGCGAACAACACGACCCCGATGCCTACGCCGATATCCCCGGAGAGTACCGCCTGTTCCTCTTGCCCAAGGGCGATTACTCGGTGCGCGACACCTGGTATGCGGCGGGACTGTGCGGCACCGGCAGCAATGAAGTGAGCGTCGCCGCAGCGCATGTGGCGGCGCATCGCAGCCTGCCGTTGACCGCCGTACAAGGCGGCGCTACGCCCGGTTCACCGATCAATCCGGGGCCGCTCTACCGCATCCCGCTGCTGCCGGCTTTCGGTTATGTGGTTGCCGGCGTAGCGCTGGGTATCGCCCAGGGTGCTCTTGATTTGTTCACCGGCGACAACCGCGACCGCGTGACTTCCTATTCAGGCCGCAGGCTGTCGGATTTCCAAGCGGTGCAGGCGCGAGTGGCCGAGGCCTCCGCCAGCATCGATTCCGCAAGACGCCTGCTGCTGGGCGATTGCGCCGACATCATGGCCGGCGCCGCGCGCGCGGAGGCGCCGGTGCTGCTGGAAAAAGCCCGCCTGCGCCGCGATGCAGCTTTTGCCGCGCAACTCGGCCGCCGCGCCGCCGATCTGTTGTTCGATGCTTCCGGCGGCTCGGCCTTGTTCCTCGCCCACCCGGCGCAACGCGCTTTGCGCGACATCCGCGCCGCCTGTTCACACATCGCGCTGAACTGGGATGCCGCCGCTGCAGTGTACGGTTGCGTCGCCCTGGGCCACAGCGCCGACCTGCCGCCCTATGAACGCTGAGGGTCATTTCGACACGCGGGCTTTTCGCAGCGCACTGGGCAGCTTCGCCACCGGCGTTACGGTGATCACCGCTCGCGGCGCCAACGATGAACTGGCGGGCCTGACCGTTAATTCTTTCGCATCGGTATCGCTGGATCCGCCGCTGGTGCTGTGGAGTTTGTCGCTTTACTCACCAGCGCTGGCGGTGTTCCAGCATTGCAGCCATTACGCGATTAACGTATTGGCGGCTGACCAGGCCGATTTGTCGGAGCACTTTGCCAGGCCTACCAAGGATCGAACCGGGGAAAAGTTCCACACCCTGAAATTTGATACCGGCATGGGCGGCGCTCCGCTGCTGCCGGGCTGTTGCGCGCGCTTCGAGTGCCGCAACGAAACCCGTCACGCCGGCGGCGATCATTTGATATTCGTCGGCCTGGTGGAAAAATTCATGCGCGAAGAACGTGCGCCGCTGCTGTTCCAGGGCGGCCAGTACCGGAGGCTGGCGACGCCCTGAAATAAAGCCGGGGTTGCCGGATCGTATTCCTCCCGGGCCTTGATGACCAGGCCCCCTCAGCTATGGCATGTGCAAACCATGCGGGAGATCGCCCCGGGCGGAGCGCATGGACAGAATCCCGTAAAGATCAAACTGAAAAAGTTACGGGACATGGCGGGATTACTCTCGCTTTCCTTGATCTGGCTCAAGTCCGGGCCGGGAAAATCCGGGCAGCATACGATTCCATATGAATATCGGCGCGTGGAGCCATCGGTTGCAGCACATGGGCTGTGGCGTTTTTCACGCACCTGGCGTTTTTTCGGCAGTGAAGGCTGCGGGAAACTCATGTCATAACTGGAACAAGGGGAAACAGATGAAACATCGGATTATTGCCGGCGTGCTGGTAGGACTTTTCGCCGCCATTGCGGCGCCGTCGACGGCTGCCGATATCGATGCGGAGGCCGCTAAGGCGCTGGCCAAGTCCAACGACTGCTTCAAGTGCCACGCCATCGACAAAGACAAGAAAGGCCCTTCCTACAAGAAAATTTCCGCCAAGTTCAAGGGCAGGGCCGACGGCGAAGAAAAGGCCATCAAGAACATGACTACCGGCCCCAAGGTCAAGCTGGACGACGGCACCGAAGAAGACCACAAGGTCATCGACACCAAGGACGCGAAGCAACTCAAGAACCTTGCCCAGTGGATACTCTCGCAATAAGCGGCGGCATCCGCAATACGCACGCGCCGTCCGTACCGGGCGCCGCCGCAGCTTTTAGATAAAGGGGAAACAAGCATGGGTCTCTTACGAAAGATGCTGCTCCTGTGCATGTTTGCAGGCATGGCCGGGACAATGCCTGCGGCCCTGGCGGTCGATGTGGTGAAACCAGCGGAGAAGACGGAGAAGAAAGAAGCGCCCAGGGATATCGTTCTCAAAGGCGATGCGAAATGCACCACCTGCCACGACGAGGCGGATAGCCCGGAACTTCTGGCCATCGGCAAGACCCGCCACGGCGTCCGGGCTGACAAACGTGGTCCGGAGTGCACCAGCTGCCACGGCGAGAGCGCCAAACACATTGCATACAAGGGTAGTGACAAGCCGCCGAAGCCTGATCGCACATTTGGCAAGAAATCGGCGAATACCGCCGAAGAGCGCGACCAGGCCTGCATGAGCTGTCACAAGGGCGGCAATCGCATGCAATGGGTCGGCAGCCAGCACGAAAGTCAGGACGTTGGCTGTACCAGTTGCCACAAAGTGCATACTCGGCACGACAAGGCGCGTGATAGAGCGACCCAGACCGAAACCTGCTTCTCTTGCCACAAGGAGCAGCGCACGGAGAGTTTGCGGACTTCGCATCACCCGATACCGGAAGGCAAAATCAGCTGTTCCAGTTGCCATAACCCGCACGGTTCGAGCGGCCCGAAGATGTTGAACACGGCTACTGTGAATGAAACCTGCTACACCTGTCACGCCGAAAAACGCGGCCCGTTCCTGTGGGAGCATCCGCCGGCCAGTGATAATTGCTCCAACTGTCATACGCCGCACGGCTCCAGCATCGCCTCGCTGCTGAAGTACCGGCAACCATTCTTGTGTGCATCGTGCCATATAGCGGGCGGTCATTCGACTACGGGTATCCGCAGCGGTCAGGATCTGGGTCCGCTAGTGACGCCGGGAGCGACATCAACAACAGCAGCATCGCAGATGGTAGGCAAGGCCTGCACGAACTGCCATACCCAGGTTCACGGGAGCAATCACCCGTCCGGCCCACGCTTTGCCCGGTAATGGAGAACACATCATGAAACGCGCAAATGAAAAGTGCTTTGGCTTCTCCATCCTGGCGGCTTCCATTGCGGCTATCGGCTTTGCCGCGCCACTTGCCTGGGCGGCGGAAGCGGATGCGTCCGCTGAAGAAATAAAGCGCCTGACTCGCCCGGATAGCGAGGTCGAGATCGGTATCGGCAACGCCTCGACCGGCAGCTTCAAATTCGGCGATTATGGGAGAGGTTTGGAGAAATCGGGCGGCTTCCTGATAGGCAACATCCGGATGAATGGTCGCAGCGAAAGCAACGCCAACTATCTGGAAATCGTCGGGCGCAACCTGGGACTGGATGGCGCCCGTGACATCAGGATTACGGGGGGCGAGCAGGGCAACTACGGGTTGAGTATTGAATACGACGAGCTGTCGAAGCTGCATAGCGACAGCTTCCAGACGCCATACGCCGGCATGGGTTCCACGCGCCTGACCCAGCCGGCAGGCTGGGCGGGATCGATCGACGTAACACCCGGCGGAGTCATTAATCCGCCTGTAGCCGCTACCATCGTCAATACCACCATGATGACCCGGCTTGCGGCAAACATGAAGCGGTTTGATGTGGAGACCATGCGCAAGGGAGCGGGTCTGAGTCTGACCAAGCTGATCTCCGGCGGCTGGGAGGTCGCGGTGAACTTCAAGCGCGAGGAAAAGGATGGCGCCCGGCTCACCGGGGCGCCGCTCCAGATTGGTGGCGGCGGCAGCCGAGGTACCTTGCTGGTACCCGAGCCGATCAACTACACCACTGATCTGTTCGACGCCCTGGCGCGTTATTCCGGCGAGAAACTGCAAATGCAAGTCGCTTATCACGCCTCGCTGTTCAGCAACGCTAACAAATCGCTGGTCTTCGATAACCTGTTTTACAACGCAGCGTCCACCGTCGGCGGTAATCAGCTCACCGGACGGCTCGGGCAGATGCCCGACAACCAGTTCCACCAGCTCAAAGCTTCGGGAGGCTACACCCTCAGCCAGCAGACGCGCCTGACCGGCAACTTGAGCTTCGGTCGCATGACCCAGAACGAGGCGTTCCTGCCTTATATCTCCACTACCGGCATCTTGCCGGCGCCGCCCGTGGCCTCGCTCGACGGCAAGATCAATACTACCCACGCCGACATCAAGTTGCACTCGAAGCTGTCGCAGACGATCAAGCTAACCGCCGGCTACAAATACGATGATCGGGACAACCGCACCGCAGTGAACCGGTATGCCTATGACCCCGCCGACAATACCAGCGCCGCCAGCTATGCCAATGCAGTGAACTCGCAGTATGTAAGGAAGAACAGCCCCCTCAGCAAGACCCAACAGGTGATTTATGTTGATGCTGACTTCCATGTCGCTAAAGTCACCACGCTCAAGCTGGGCTTCGATTACGATCACGTCAAACATACCAACGAGCCTACCGCCGGCGACAAGGAGGCGACGGTCAAGGTTGAAGTAAAGCATAAGTTCAGCGACATCGCCTCTGGCGGCGTGGCTTACGCGTACTCCAACCGGAATGCTTTAGACTATAACGGCTCGGGTCCGTTGAATGCCACGTATACCGCAGGCTATCTAAGCACCCAATGCGTTGCACCAAATACATTCCTGTACAACGGGATTGTGACAGCCTGTGTGGGCGTAGCGTCGGCAACCTCAAAAGCCACTTTCCCGTTTCTTGACACGCCGGCGCTGCGCAAGTTTTTCCTGGCGGATCGCACGCGCGACAAACTGAATGCATTTGCCAATATCGCCCCCAGCGAAAAGCTGGACCTGCAATTGGGCGCCAGCTATTACAACGAAAAATATCCCGATACCGCAGCTGGTTTCGGCTTGACTCGCGCGACCGGCTGGACCGCCAACTTTGACGCCAACCTGGCCGCCACCGACAAGATCAGCGGAGTTTTCTTTGCCTCCGTCGGTGATTACAAGACCGATCAGAATGGTCATAACGGCGCATCCAGCGCCACTTCCCCGGTGATCACCACTCTCGACAGGCAGAATAATACCGTGGCGTTCGATCCGTTAACCGGCGTGACCAACCGTACCGCCCGTTCGCAGACTCTGGGGCTGGGTATCCGGGTAAAACCCGGTGGAAAATACGAATGGGGAGGCGATTTCTCGCACTCGACCACCACCGCGTCGACCGGCTTCAGGGATATCGGCTTGCGCATTGCCGCCACTGTTTTACCTTTGCCCGATGAGCTTTCCCGCCTCAGCCGGCTGGAATTGTTCGGCAAATACCGGCTGAAGAAAGATGTCGCGCTCAACATGAAATACGTTTTTGAGCAATACAGATCTACTGACTGGGGATACGATGGCCAAACGCTTACTTCGTCCGCATCTTTTGTCGGCACCGGCCAGACCGGCCCAAAATATACGGTGCATGTGATTGGCGCTTCGCTTGTCTATAACTTCAAGTAGTGAAAATCAGGCGCCTCGCAGCAAGCTGCGGGTACGGGACATGACTCCCGAACCACAGCTTGTGCGACATTGGGCCTTGTGCCTGATATGACATAGAAACCATGCGTACCAACAAGTTTGCAGCATGGGCAGTGGCAGCGGTAATCTGCCTGGCCGGCGCCTTGATCAGCGGGTCAGTCGCAGCCGCCACCGTCAAGGACGCACCGCCGGCTGCCGCAAAACCGGATAACGCCGCCTGTCTGAGTTGTCATGACGGCAACAAGCTCGAGACGCTCGACGCCAATGGAGCAAAGCGCACTTTGCCGGAGATCCCGGCGGACAAGCTGGCGAAGAGCGTGCATGCAGACATGCAATGCGTCGCCTGCCACAAGGAAATTACCGATGCTGTCGCATCGCATAAAATCAGCCCGGTCGCGCAGAAACCCAATTGCATCCAGTGTCACGAGACGCTATGGGAGACAGTCAAGAAAGAAAATCTGATCCAGGAAAAATCGCGCCTGGGGTTGGTAGTCAAGAATATCGAGGCGTATAAAAAGTCCTTCCACGCCCTGCCAGGCAAGGAAGACAAGACGCACCCCAAGGCGGCCTGCGATCAATGCCACGATACCCACAGTTTCAATATTCCAGCCAGGGGTTCGGCGAAGCGCGTGGAGTGGCGCAAGACCGTTCCCAACGTGTGTGGGGAGAAGTGTCATAGCGACGAAGTCGAGGAATATTCCTCGTCGGTGCATGGCAAGGCGCTGCTGGAAAAAAATAATGTAAAGTCGCCGGTGTGCATTGATTGCCACAGCGCTCACGACATTGCCAACACCTCGGCGGAACCATTCAAGGTGGGTATCGCAGCGGATTGCGGTAGTTGCCACAAAGATAACCTGAAAAGCTACAAGGATACCTACCACGGCCAGGTTAACACCCTGGGCTACGGTTATACCGCCAAGTGTTACGACTGTCACGGCAGCCACAGCATCCTGAAGGCGGATGATCCCAAGTCGAAGGTGCACCTGAATAACCGCCTTAAAACCTGCAAGCAGTGTCATAACGGGAAAAAAGACCTACGCGAAGCGACGGCGGGTTTTGTCAGTTACAGCCCGCATGCGAATAGTCATGATTTCGCCCGTTACCCCGAAGTGTGGCTCACCACGAAATTCATGGAGCTGCTGCTGATCGGCGTGTTTACCTTCTTCTGGACGCACTCAGGACTGTGGTTTTATCGCGAATACATGGATCGCAAACAAGGCAAAGGCCGACACGTTCATGTGCGTACCGAGGACTTGGCGATGGAGCAGGGCAAGCACTTCCGTCGTTTCACCTGGCCGTGGCGGTTGGCGCATCTACTCTTCGCCTTGAGCGTGATGACTCTGGTGCTGACGGGAATGTCAGTGTTTTACGCTTCAGAACCATGGGCGGGTTTCATCATGGAATTGCTTGGCGGCCCGAAGGTGGCGGGCCTCATCCACAGGATCAGTGCGGCGATCATGCTGGGTATATTCTTTGTACACCTGGTGTTTGTGGCGACCTTCCTGATCCGCAACCGCAAGACCTTCAAGTGGTTCGGGCCGACCTCGCTGGCGCCGCGCTGGCAGGACCTGTGGGACATGATCGGCATGTTCAAATGGGGACTGGGATTGGGGCCGCGACCGGTCTTTGACCGCTGGACCTATTGGGAGAAATTCGACTATTGGGCAGTGTTCTGGGGCATGGCGATCATTGGCGGAAGCGGTGCGCTGCTGGCCTTCCCGGATCTGACCGCTGCAATCCTGCCCGGCTGGATATTCAACGTCGCCACTGTAGTCCATGGCGAGGAGGCCTTCCTGGCTGCCGTATTCTTGTTCACGGTGCATTTTTTCAACAATCATCTGCGGCCGGACAAGTATCCGCCGCCGGATATCGTCATGTTTACCGGCACAGTCTCTCTGGAAGAATTCAAGCGCGAACACTGGGCGGAATACAGCCGCCTGGCCGAGTCGGGCGAGCTTGAGAAGCATTTGGTGGATGTACCCTCGCGGCCCATGACACTGGCTTCGCGTATTCTTGGGCTGCTATTGCTGATTGCCGGATTCACGTTGCTGGCTCTGGTGGTGACTGGATTTGTGGGCAGCATCGGCGCTGGTTGAAAGATATGCTCCAGGAAAAGCCGTGTGTTTGATGCCGATTAAACCGTGAGCGCCCGCGATCAGGCACAATTCGGTCTGCGGTCTGCGGCCTGCAATCCGTAATTCGTAATTACGTAACCTGTAATCTGCCATTCGCCATTTCCCGACATGCTAACCGCCACCAATCTCGCCTGTATCCGCGGCGACCGCCGCCTTTTTGCCGGTCTCGGCTTTACGCTGGAGAGCGGCGGGCATCTTTATGTGACAGGTGAAAATGGTTCCGGCAAGACCAGCCTGTTGCGCATGCTGTGCGGCCTGTCTCCCCCTGAAACCGGCGAGATTCGCTGGCAGGGCGAGACTATTACGCGGCTCGGCGATGACTACCGCAAGAAGATACTCTACCTGGGTCATCAGAACGCCTTGAAGGAAGAGCTCACAGCGCTGGAAAATTTACGTATTGCCGCCGCGCTGACCGGGGCGACGCTGGAGGATGCCGAGGGAACGGAACTGCTGGAGCGCTCCGGCCTGGCCGGGCGCGAGTCCTTGCCGGTGCGTTTTCTTTCGCAGGGCCAGAAGCGGCGGGTAGCGTTGACGCGTCTGTTGTGGAGCCGCGCATCGCTATGGGTGCTGGACGAACCCTTTGTAGCCCTGGACAGCGCCGCCGTGACCTGGCTGGCGGGAATCATCGCAATGCATCACGCCGCAGGTGGCATGACGGTATTGACCAGTCATCAGGCGGTCGCCATCAAGGGCGGCGCGGCTCAAAATCTGAGGCTCAGCGAATGAGGCCGGGGACGCCAGGCATACTCTGGACGGTGGTGCGGCGCGATCTGTTGCTGGCGTTACGCCGAAAGAGTGAAGTGCTGACATCGCTGTTCTTCTTCGTGATCGTGGTCAGTTTGTTTCCGCTCGGTATCGGCCCGGAGATGAGCTTGTTGCGTATCATTGCCCCCGGTGTGCTGTGGGTGGCGGCGTTGCTGGCGGCGATGCTGTCGCTGAACCGCCTGTTTGCCACCGATCATGCCGACGGCACGCTGGAGCAGATGCTGCTTGCCCCGGCGCCGCTGGGGTTGCTGGTGACGGGCAAGATCATCGCCCACTGGCTGGTGGCCGGTTTGCCGCTGGTGCTGATCGCGCCGCTGCTGGGCTTGCAATACGACCTGGCGCCGCACGCGCTGGGCGTGCTGATGCTGTCGCTGCTGATCGGCACACCGCTGTTGAGTTTGCTCGGCGCCATCGGCGCAGCCTTGACGCTGGGGGTGCGCGGCGGCGGCGTGCTGCTTTCGCTGCTGACGCTGCCGTTGTATATTCCCGCGTTGATCTTCGGCGCCGGCGCAGTGGAAGCGGATATTTCCGGCCTCGGCGCAACGGGTCATCTGTCGCTGCTGGCGGCGCTCCTGGCGCTGTCCGCGTTTTTCGCGCCGTGGGCGGCCACGGCGGCTTTGCGGGTCGCATTGGAATGAAGAAACATGCAGAATAAAATTATCCACTGGTTCAAATACGGCTCGCCGCAGAGCTTCTATCCGCTGGCGGGAAAAATGCTGCCGTGGTTCGTGACGCTGGCGGTAATCTTCGGCAGCGCCGGCCTGTGGCTGGGATTTTTCGTCGCGCCGACGGACGCAGTGCAGGGCGAAGGTTATCGCATCATTTTCGTCCATGTGGCGGCTTCCTGGATGTCGATGTTTCTCTATCTCGTCATGGCTTTCTGGGCCGGCCTCGGCCTGGCGCTGAACACGCGCCTGTCCTCGATGATGGCCAGCGCAGTGGCGCCGACCGGGGCGCTGATGGCCTTTATCTCGCTGTGGACCGGCGCGCTGTGGGGCAAGCCGATGTGGGGTACCTGGTGGGTGTGGGATGCGCGGCTGACTTCGGAACTGATCCTGCTGTTCCTCTATCTCGGCTTCCTGGCCTTGCAGGCGGCCATCGACGAGCCGCGCCGCGCCGACAAGGCCGGCGCGATTCTGGCGCTGGTGGGGGTGGTGAATGTGCCGATCATCTATTTCTCGGTGACCTGGTGGAACACCTTGCATCAGGGCGCCTCAGTCTCGCTGACCAAATCGCCGAGCATGGCGGTGACGATGCTGTGGGGCATGCTGCTGATGGCTTTGTGCTTCTGGATGTATTCGATTGCCATGACCCTGATGCGCGTGCGCGTCATCATCCTGGAACGCGAGAGAACCAGCGAATGGGTGAAACATGCAGTGGCATAGCATTGGCGAGTTCTTCGCCATGGGCGGCTACGCCCTGTATGTATGGGGCAGCTTCGGCGTTACTGCTTTGGTGCTGGTAATTGAACCTTTGCTGCTGCGGAAGCGTCGAAACGATGCTCTTGATAGCCTGCGCCGCGAACGCAGCGCCGACGAAAGGAACTCAGGATAATGTATATGCCGGCGCAGTTTGAGGAAACGCGCAGTGAAGTGCTGCAGGCGCTGATGCGCGAGCATCCGTTCGCCACGCTGGTGACTGCCTCGGCAGGCGGCATCGCCGCCAACCATATTCCACTGGAATATGATCCGGCGCCAGCGCCATTCGGCAGGTTGGTTGGGCATGTGGCGCGGGCCAATCCCGTATGGCGCGAAGTCGATGAACATGAGGCGCTGGCAATTTTTCAGGGGCCGCATGCCTACATATCGCCTGCCTGGTACCCAAGCAAGCAGGAGCACGGCAAGGTCGTGCCGACCTGGAATTACGCCGTGGTGCATGTGCGCGGAGCGCTGCGGGCTGTCGAAGACCCGCAACAACTGCGCGCCATCGTCGAGAAATTAACCCGCCGCCATGAGGCCGGCCGGCCTCAGCCCTGGCAGGTGGCCGATGCGCCGCCCGAATATATCGAGCAGATGCTCAAGTCCATCGTCGGCATTGAGATGACGATTACCAAGATTGTCGGCAAGTGGAAAGTCAGCCAGAACCGTTCGGCGTCTGATCGCGCCGGCGTTATTGCCGGTCTGGGCGCACCGGGGGACAGCAATGCCCGCGCCATGTCTGACCTCATCAAGGAAACATTGTCATGAAAGCCCGTCACAAACGCATCGCCATCATCGTCGGCGGTCTTGCCTCGTTGAGTATCGCCGCCTTCTTCGTGTTGAATGCGCTCAACAGCAATATTGCCCTGTTCTTCACGCCGACCCAGGTGTATGCCGGTGAGGCGCCGAAAGACCGCGTGTTCCGCATCGGCGGCATGGTCAGGGACGGCTCGCTGCAAAGAAATTCGATGACAGTCCATTTCGTCGTCACCGATACCGCCAAGGATATTCCGGTCGCCTACACCGGCATTCTTCCCGACCTGTTCAAGGAAGGCAAAGGCGTGGTGGCGCAGGGCAAGCTGGGGCCGGACGGACAGTTCATCGCCACCGAAGTGCTGGCCAAGCACGACGCAAACTACATGCCGCCGGAAGCCAAGCACGCCATCGACCAGGCCCAGGCGGAGCGGATGGAAAAAACCTTAACTCGCATGGTCGCCAAGCCCACCCCCGTGCCATGAAATCGTTCAAAGCAATAAACACCCGCCCCTCCCGTCCGTCCACGGCAGGCTTTGCACAGCCTGCCGGCGTCGGCGGCGCGGAGCAGTGCTCCGCGAAACCCCGCCTTCGCCCCCTCGCGGGGAGGCGACTGACTTGCTCGCTACGCTCGTCCGGTTACTCGGCGCTCAATTTCGCTATTTCACGTTAAAACAGTGAGAACCCCATGATCCCTGAACTCGGACATTTCGCCGTCATCCTCGCCCTGCTGGTGGCCATCGTGCAGAGCGTCCTGCCGCTGCTCGGCGCGCATCGCCGCAACGTCGCCTGGATGGCGCTGGCGCGCCCGGCGGCGCAGACGCAGTGGATGCTGCTGCTGATTGCCTTCGGTTGCCTGGCTTACGCCTTTCTCAGCAACGATTTTTCGGTGCGCTATATTGCCGAACATTCCAATTCGCAGTTGCCGACAGTGTATCGATTCGCAGCAGTGTGGGGCGGCCACGAAGGTTCGCTGTTGCTGTGGGTGCTGATGCTGGCAAGCTGGTCGATGGCGGTGTCGCTGCTCTCGCGCGCGCTGCCGGAGGCGATGGTGGCGCGCGTGATCGGCGTGCTGGGCCTGGTCTCCTGCGGCATGCTGCTGTTCATCCTGCTGACTTCCAATCCTTTCGAGCGGCTGCTGGAAATTCCCGCCGATGGCAACGACCTCAATCCGCTGCTGCAAGATCCGGGTCTGGTGATTCATCCGCCGATGCTCTACATGGGTTACGTGGGATTCTCGGTGGCCTTCGCTTTCGCCATCGCCGCGCTGCTCTCCGGCCAGCTCGATGCCGCCTGGGCGCGCTGGTCGCGGCCATGGACGGTGGCGGCGTGGATCTTCCTGACCATCGGCGTCGGGCTCGGCAGCTGGTGGGCTTACTATGAGCTGGGCTGGGGCGGCTGGTGGTTCTGGGACCCGGTGGAGAACGCCTCCTTCATGCCCTGGCTGGTCGGCACCGCGCTGATTCATTCGCTGGCAGTGACCGAGAAGCGCGGCGCATTCAAGAACTGGACGGTGCTGCTGGCGATCGGCGCATTCTCGCTGAGCCTGCTGGGGACTTTCCTGGTGCGCTCCGGCGTGTTGACCTCGGTGCATGCCTTCGCCACCGATCCGCGCCGCGGCATCTTCATCCTGGCATTCCTGGTCATCGTGATCGGCAGCTCCCTGCTGCTGTTCGCCTGGCGCGCGCCGAAGGTGGGGTTGGGCGGCGGCTTTGCGCTGATGTCGCGGGAAACACTGCTGCTGGTGAACAACGTATTGCTGGTGGTGGCTGCCGCTTCGGTGCTGCTCGGCACCCTGTACCCGCTGATTATTGATGCGCTGGGCCTGGGCAAGTTGTCGGTCGGGCCACCCTATTTTCAAACCGTGTTCGTGCCTTTGATGGCGCCGCTGCTGTTCCTGATTGCGGTGGGGCCGGTGGCGCGCTGGAAGCAGGCGGATGTCGGCGACATGGCCAGGCGTTTGCGGATTGCCTTCGCCGTGTCTGTGGCAGCCGGCTTGGTTCTGCCCTTTGCCATGGGCAGTTGGACACCGCTGGTGGGCCTGGGCGTGCTGCTCGCCGTCTGGATTGCCGCCAGCGGCGTGGTGCAAATTCGTGAGCGGCTCAAGCATGACGGGCCGGGGAAAAGCGCGCCGCGCGCTTTCTGGGGCATGCAACTGGCGCATCTGGGCGTGGCGATTTTCGTCATCGGCGTGACGCTGGTGAAAGGATACGAATCGGAAAAGGATGTGCGTATGGCCCCGGGAGAAACCGTTGAGGTCGGCGGCTACACCTTTCGGCTGCTGGATGTGAGAGAAGGCACGGGGCCGAACTATCGCACCTCGGTAGGCGACGTGGAGCTGTCCAGGGACGGCAAGGTACTGCGCACCCTGCACCCGGAGAAGCGCATCTATTTCTCGTCATCGATGCCGATGACCGAAGCCGCCATCGACACCGGCTTTACCCGCGACGTGTACGTTTCACTGGGCGAGCCGGTGGGAGAAAAAGACGGCAGCGGCGCATGGAGTGTGCGTGTGCATCACAAGCCTTTCGTCGACTGGATCTGGGCCGGCTGCTTTGTAATGGCGTTCGGCGGCGTGCTGGCCGCCAGCGACCGGCGTTACCGGCTTAAAGCCAAGGCCGCCGCTCCCGCAACGGTCCTGGCCGGGGCCAAGGCGTGAAGCGCTTCCTGATCCCGTTGGGATTGTTTGTGGTGCTGGTGGGCTTTCTCGCCTGGGGCCTCAAGCCGGGCTACGATCCTCACGAAATTCCTTCGCCGCTGGTGAATAAACCGGCGCCGCAGTTCGAGTTGTCGCAACTGGCGGCGCCGGATAAAAATTTTTCACCGCTCGAAATGAGGGGCAAGGTCTGGCTGCTCAACGTCTGGGCTTCATGGTGCGTTTCCTGTCGTCAGGAGCACCCGGTGCTGGTGGCCTTGTCCAAGACCGCAACGGTGCCGATCTATGGGCTGAATTACAAGGACACCCGCGCCGATGCGCAAAAGTGGCTGGACCGGCTCGGCAATCCCTATGTGATCAGCTTGTTCGACGGCGATGGCCGCGTCGGCATCGACTATGGCGTGTATGGCGTGCCGGAAACTTATGTCATCGACAAGTCCGGCATTATCCGCTACAAGCAGATCGGTCCGGTAACGCCTGAAGTGCTGAGTAAAAAAATACTGCCGCTGGTGAAGGAACTGCAAAAATCATGACTATTGAAAATCCCATTGGGACGAGACAGTTTTTGCTGGCCCTTGCATGGCTATTGCTGTGCGGCCTTGCTTACGCCAAGGAAGCCCCGCCGCTGGCGGCGGATGAGGCGGTGGAAAAGCGTTTGGTGTCGATCTCCGAGGAAATGCGTTGCCTGGTCTGTCAAAACGAATCCCTGGCCAGCTCGCAGGCCGACCTGGCGCACGATTTGCGGCGCGAAATTCGCGGGCTTATCAAGGAAGGCAAGAGCGACCAGGAAGTCATGGACTTCATGGTCAACCGCTACGGCGATTTCGTTCGCTACCGGCCACCCATGAAAGCCAGCACCTATCTGCTGTGGTTCGGCCCGTTCGTATTGCTGGCGGGCGCCATTGCCGCCTTGATCGTCTATTTGCGGCAGCGTCGCGGACGTGTTGCGGAGGCAGCCGGGAGTACGCTTTCCGCCGATGAACGCCGCCAGGCCGAAGCACTGTTAACACAGCATGAGAGCGAGAACACGCAATGAGCATTTCCTTTTTGATAGCGGCGGCGCTGTTGGCGCTGCTGGCGCTGGCCTGGCTGTTGCGCCCGCTTCTTGTCAGCCGGACGGCTGATTCCGGCGCTTCGCGCCAGGCGCTCAACACCACCATCTACCGCGACCAACTGGCCGAACTGGAGCGCGACCGGGCTGCCGACAGCATCGCTGTTGCCGATTTTGAGCAGGCGCGGACGGAGTTGCAGCGGCGCATGCTGCAGGATGCCGCCGTGGCCGACGAGACGCCTGCCGCCTCTGCCACCCTTCGTCCGGCCAGGAGCACCGCCCTGGCGCTGGTGCTGTTGTTGCCGTTAAGCGCCGGGCTGCTGTATGCGTGGCTGGGTAATCCGGCGGCGATGCGGCCAGTTGTAGCGCAACGCCAGGTTACCGCCGCGCAGATCGACGAGATGGTCAACAAGCTTGCCGCGCGCCTGGAAAAAAATCCGCAAGACACTCAAGGCTGGGCCATGCTGGGGCGCTCCTACAAGGCGCTGGGCCGCTACGATGAGGCCGAAAAAGCCTTCGCCCGGGCTGGTGACGCAGTCAATAACGATCCTGCATTGCTCACCGAATATGCCGATCTGCTGGCGGCACGCACCAACAGCCTCGAAGGCAAGCCGATGCAACTGGTGCAGCGGGCGCTGCAACTCGACCCAACCAACATCATGGCGCTGGCGCTGGCCGGCACGGCCGCCTACAACCGCCAGGATTTCCCGGAGGCCACGCGCTATTGGGAAATATTGCTGAAGAAGCTGCCGCCGGAATCGGAAGATGCCAAGGGACTCACCGCCACGCTCGCAGAGATTCGCGGAAAAAGCGCCGGCCCGGTTGCAAAATCCGGCATGGCAAAACCGGCGCAGGCAGCGTCCGCCAAATCGGTCAGCGGCAGCGTGACGCTTGCGCCGGCGCTGGCCGGAAAAGTTCAGCCCGGCGATACGCTGTTCGTCTACGCCCGCCCCGCCGAAGGCTCGCGCATGCCGCTGGCGGTGCTGCGCGTCAAGGCCGGCGACCTGCCCATGACATTCACCCTCGATGATTCGCAGGCCATGCGGCCTGATCTGAAGCTCTCGGATGCTGCGCAAGTGATGATCGAGGCGCGCGTCTCAAAATCCGGCCAGGCCATTCCCCAGCCGGGTGATCTGATCGGCGTGAGCGGCCCGGTCAAGCCTGGCGCGAAGGGCGTCAAGCTGAGTATCGACCGGATCAATCAATAGCCAGACCAGGTAAACTTGCACCCATGAACAAACTTGGCAAACACTCCACGACCTGGTTCAGTTTTCTCTTCTGCCTGCTGGCTTGCAGCGCGTGGAATGGCGCGGCGAACGCCGCAGCGGAAGCGGATACGTCGGCGCCGGTAGTAGCCGCCGCCGCCGATCTGCAATTCGCCTTGCCGGAGATCGTGGAGGCCTTCGAGCGCGCCGGTGGCCGAAAATTGCGTTTGTCTTTCGGTTCTTCCGGCGTGTTCACCAGGCAGATACTCCAGGGCGCGCCGTTCGAGTTATTTTTCAGTGCCGATGAGGCTTATGTCGAACAACTGCAACGCGCCCATCGCACCGTGGATGCCGGCAAGCTATATGCCGTAGGCCGGCTGGCGTTGTTCATCCCGACCGGCTCGCCGGTGCAGGCCGACCGCAATCTTGCCGATCTCGCCGCCGCTGCGCGCGATGGCCGTCTCAAACACCTGGCGATCGCCAACCCCGAGCACGCACCGTATGGCCGTGCTGCGCGCGAAGCCATGCAACGGGCCGGCGTCTGGGCGGCGCTGGAAAACAAACTGGTGTTGGGTGAAAACGCCACCCAGGCCGCGCAGTTTGCCGCCAGCGGATCGGCCCAGGCGGGAATCATCCCGCTCTCGCTGGCGCGCGCTCCAGCCTTCGCTGACCGCGGAGCTTTCGTCACTCTGCCGGAAGAATGGCATGCGCCGCTGCGTCAGCGCATGGTGCTGATCCAGGGCGCCAGCGACACGACGCAACGTTTCTACGCCTTCATGCAAACGCCTGCGGCGCGCGCCATTCTTGTGCGCTACGGCTTCACGCCGCCGGCGCCGTGATGCCGATGGACTGGCCCGCACTGGTCCTTTCCCTCAAGCTGGCCGCCGCCACCACACTCCTGCTATTGCCGCTGGCGGTACTGCTGGCGTGGCCCCTGGCCTGGTCGCGTTTCGCCGGAAAAAGCCTGCTGGAAGCCCTGGTGGCTTTGCCGCTGGTGCTGCCGCCTACGGTGCTCGGCTTCTACCTGCTGAGCGCTTTTGGCAATCATTCGACGCTCGGACAAACCTATCACGCGCTGACCGGACGCGCGCTGGTGTTCAGTTTCGACGGCCTGCTGCTGGCCTCGCTGATTTTCAACCTGCCCTTCGCGGTGCAGCCGATCCAGCGCGCCTTCGACGCTGTTCCGCGCGAAGCGCGTGAGGCCGCATGGTGTTGCGGCCTGTCGGCCTGGCGCACGCTGTGGCGGGTGGAATTGCCGCTGGCCTGGCCTGGTCTGCTCTCGGCCATCGTGTTGACCTTCGCCCATACTTTAGGCGAATTCGGCGTGGTGCTGATGGTCGGCGGCGGTATCGAGGGGGAGACGCGCACCGTGGCGATCAGTATTTACGACCGCGTCCAGGCATTTGACGAACATGGCGCGGCAGTGATGTCGGCGTTGCTGGTGGCGATTTCCTTTGCCGCCATCGGCACGCTCAACCTGCTCACCCGGCGCATTGGCCGGGGCGGACGCGATAGCGTTTAATGCGGATGGCGGCGACCACCAGGGGGCTTTCGGTAACGCTGCGCCAGCGTGCGCCGGTTCCGCTGGACTGCACGCTGGACTGCGCGCCGGGCGAGTTGCTGGCGCTGGTCGGTCCTTCCGGCAGCGGCAAGTCTACGGTGTTGCGTTGTATCGCCGGTCTGCACCTGCCTGCTCAGGGCCGCGTGGAGTGCGGCGGCGCAAGCTGGCTCGACCGGCAACGCGGCATCGAACTGCCGCCGCAGCAGCGGCGCGTCGGCATGGTGTTCCAGAATTACTCGCTATTGCCGCATCTGTCGGCGCTGGACAATGTTGCGCTGGCGTTGTGGCAAAGCGCGCCCGGCCAGCGCGAAGCAGAAGCGCGGGAATGGCTGGAGCGGGTGCATTTGCACGGCCTGGAGCGGCATTTCCCGGCGCAGCTTTCCGGCGGCCAGCAGCAGCGCGTGGCGCTGGCCCGCGCGCTGGCGCGCACCATGAGTACGACCAGCGCCCCGGAATCGACTGCGGGCGCCAGCGAACCGGCGGCGCTGTTGCTGGACGAACCGTTCTCGGCAGTAGACCAGGTGACACGGCGCAAGCTGCAACAGGAGCTGGCGCGTCTGCGCCGCGAACTGCCCATTCCCATCGTGCTGGTGACGCACGACCTCGACGAGGCGCGCATGCTGGCCGATCGCATGGTGCTGCTGCATCACGGCGTCAGCTTGCAGAGCGGCCCGCCCGAAGAAGTCATGACGCGGCCGGCCAATACCACAATTGCACGTCTGGTCGGATTGGTAAATATTTTCGAGGGCGTTGTCGGCGAATTACCCCCAAACGGCAGGCTGGTGCTGGAATGGCTGGGCCGGCGTCTGGAGGTGGCGGACAATCCCCGTCCTGGTTTTGCGCGGGGCGACAAGGTGCTCTGGGCGATTCCATCCGAAGGCATCCTGCTGCACCTGCCCGGTCACCCTTCACCCAACGAAGGGGAAAATCCGGTGACGGGCAGTGTCGCCGACTGCATCGTTCTGGGTCCGCATACGCAGATCATGTTTCGACCGGATGGCGGCGCTCATGACATGTCGCTGACATTCTCGGCGCCGACCCATGTGGCGCAGCGTAACGGGATCGTCAGCGGGGCTGTGATCAGCGTTACGCTGCTGGCCGGGGCGATCCATCTGATGCCCTGGAGCGATCAGTGGTCTGAGTCGTAGTAGTAGGCCTTCTGCGGCACATTCGATTCACCGTCGCGCCGCAGTTGCTCAAGGCTCTGCGGTTTGTCCCACCACAGGGCGCGTCCGCGCTTTTGCTCTTCGAGTTCTTCAGGGTGTTGTTTCAGCCATTCGCGCATGAATTTGGTGTGCTCGGATTCGTAGATTGCCATTGTCAGCTCCAGTTGTTTACTTTGCACCGCTCTTGGTGCGGGTGATGCGTACTACCTCAGGCACGCGCCGCAATGACCGCATGATGCGGGCGAGATGCAGGCGATTGCTGACCTGCAAGGTGAAGTTGAGGGTGGTGTATGCGCCGCGGTCATCATCTATGCCGACATTCTGGATGTCGGAACCGCTCTCGGCGATGGCCGCCGCAATGCTTGCCAGCACGCCGCGCCGGTTCTCGGTAACGATGCGGATACCGACTTCGAATTGACGTTCGTCGATACTGGCGCCCCACTCGACATCCACCCAGTTGTCGCGTTCATGCCCGGCCTTGTTGATGCTGCGGCAGTCGTGCGCGTGCACCACCAGCCCCTGGCCCTTGCGGATGACGCCGACTATCGGGTCGCCGGGGACGGGCTGACAGCATTTGGCCAGTTGCACGGCGCCGCCATTGTCGCCGTTGATGATGATTGCTCCATTGGTTTTTTTCGTCGCCGCCACACCGCCTTCCGCCACGCGATCAGCGGCGAGACGACGCGCCACGATGACGGCATGGCGCTTGCCGAGGCCGATGTCGGTGAGCACGTCTTTTTTCGATTTCGCGCCGAAGCTGCGCATGAAACGTTCCCATACCGCGCTGCCGATGTCGCCCAGCCGCAGGCCGAAGCCGCGCAAGGTCTGGCCGAGCAGGCGCTCGCCCAGCGCCACCGATTCCTCATGTTGCCGTGTCTTGAGGAAGTGGCGTATCTGCGCCCGCGCCTTGCTGCTCTTGACGTAGGTCAGCCAGGCGGGATTGGGGTTGGCGTGCGGCGAGGTCAGTATCTCGATGCGGTCGCCGTTTCTCAACTCGCTGCGCAACGGCATCAATTCGAAGTTGATGCGGCAGCCGACGCAGCGGTTGCCGATGTCGGTATGCACCGCGTAAGCGAAGTCCACCGCGCTTGCGCCGCGCGGCAGCACCAGGATCTTGCCGAGCGGGGTAAACACATAGACCTCGTCGGGGAACAGGTCCACTTTGACATTTTCCAGAAACTCCGCGGAATCGCCCGACGCCGATTGCAGCTCGATCAGGGATTGCAGCCACTTGTGGGTCTTCTGCTGCAATTCGGAGAGGGCGTCCTCATCCTTGTACATCCAGTGCGAGGCCACGCCGGTTTCGGCGATGTGGTGCATCTCATGGGTGCGTATCTGCACTTCCACCGGCGTGCCATAGGGGCCGATCAGCGTCGAGTGCAGCGACTGGTAGCCGTTGGCCTTGGGGATGGCGATATAGTCCTTGAACTTGCCCGGCACCGGCTTGTAGAGGCCGTGCAGCGCGCCCAGCGCCAGGTAGCAGGTCGGCGCATCATTGACCACCACGCGGAAACCGAAGATGTCCAGCACCTGCGAGAAAGACAAATGTTTGTCACGCATTTTGCGGTAGATGCTGTACAGGTGTTTTTCGCGCCCCATCACTTCAGCTGTGATGCCGGCATCGGGCAGGCGCTGGCGCAGCGACTCCATGATTTTTCCGACCACCTGGCGGCGGTTGCCGCGGGCGTTCTTCACGGCTTTTTCCAGCACCCGGTAGCGCATTGGCCGCAAGTGACGGAAGGCGTGTTCCTGCAATTCGCGGTAGAGGGCATTGAGCCCCAGCCGGTTGGCGATGGGTGCGTAAATATCCAGTGTTTCGCGGGCGATGCGGCGGCGCTTGGGGAGAGGCACCGCGCTCAGCGTCCGCATGTTGTGGAGGCGGTCGGCCAGCTTGATGAGAATCACCCGCACATCGCGCGCCATGGCCAGCAGCATCTTGCGGAAGTTCTCGGCCTGCGCTTCCTCGAAGGACTGGTTTTCGATGTGGTCGATTTTTGAAACGCCGTCGACCAGCTCCGCCACGGCTTTGCCGAATTTGTCGGCGATTTGCTGCTTGGTGCAGGCGGTATCCTCCATCACGTCGTGCAACAGCGCGGCGGTCAGCGCTTGAGCGTCGAGACGCCAGTCGGCCAGGGTGTCTGCGACGGCGAGCGGATGCGAGATGTAAGGGTCGCCGCTGGAGCGAAACTGGCCGAGGTGCGCGGTATTGCCGAAGATATAGGCTGACTCGATGCGAGTCACCTCTTCGGGCGGGAGATAGGCGGAAAGCTTGTTGCGGAAACGTTCGAGGTCTTCGGCCAGGTCAACCGGCGCATGCATCTCCAGCGAAATCAGCGACGCTTCGTCGCTGACGGAATCCGGGGTGGATGGGGCAACTGCAGACGGCGGATTCATCGGGGCGGATGGACACGGCGAGTCGACGCGACTTCAAATCATCAGGCCTGACCGCGATTGAGAACTTCCAGGCCAACCTTGCCGGCGGCGATTTCGCGCAGGGCGATGACGGTCGGTTTGTCTTTGTCGAATTCAACCATGGGCGTGCCGCCCATGGTGATCTGGCGCGCGCGGTAGGTTGCCGCCAGGGTCAACTGAAAGCGGTTGGGAATGTACTTGAGGCAATCGTCTACTGATATTCTGGCCATGATTTTATTCCTGGGAAATGAGGGTGAACAGTTCGGGGTAGCGTGCCTGCTGGGGTGCAAGGCGGAGCCGGGCGGCATGTACCGCCGCCACCAGATCGCTGGTCGACTCCTCCAACTCCTGGTTGATTATAGCGTATTCGAACTCGACGACGTGACGCATCTCGGCAAGCGCCGCCTGGAGGCGGCGGGTGATGGTTGCCTCGTCGTCGGTGCCGCGACCACGCAGACGCCGCTCCAGTTCAGTCATGGATGGCGGCAGGATGAAAATACCGACGGCATCGTGGAAGAATTTTCGTACCTGCTGCGCGCCCTGCCAGTCGATTTCCAGCAACACATCACGGCCTGCAGCCATTTCACGTTCCAGCCAGATGCGCGAAGTGGCGTAGAAATTACCATGCACCTCGGCGGATTCGAGAAAATCGCCGCGCGCACGCATGGCGGTGAACTCCGCCACGCTGATGAAATGATAGTCGCGGCCATCCTGCTCACCTGCACGCGGCGGCCGGGTGGTGTAGGAAATCGACAGCTTCACCTGCGCATCGCGCGCCAGCAGCGCGCGCACCAGCGTGGTTTTGCCCGCGCCCGAGGGGGCTGAGACTATGAAGAGGGTGCCGCTCATATCGGGTCTCCATGCAAATTTTCGTACATTAGCTGACACCTGCCCGTTGCAGGAAATGGCCGAGGTGCAGGTCGCTCTTGATGGTGTGGTTGATCTGCCAGTCCACCAGAATTAACTGGATGCGAAACACCAGGTAGAGCGGATCCCGCTGGCTGCTGTTGATCTCCCGCCGCAGCTCGGAAAAAAACCGTTCGAAGGTGCTGTGCTGTTTCAGGTGATCCTCAATGAAAGGGTAATCGTAACGCCGCATCAGATTTTCTTCGGTGCCGAAAAGCGCTGCAGTGTGCTCGGCCAGCCTGTCCATGGTGGCGTCCAGTCCGGCGCCGCCGTGTTCCACGAGGTTGGCAAATTCAGCGATGCGCGTGAGCAGTTGCTGGTGCTGCATGTCGATTTCACGAATGCCGACCGAGTACTCGTTGCGCCAGCCGATTTCCATGCCCAGCGTGTTGGAATTTTGCAGGTGGTCCGGGCGCGAAAATTCCTTGCATCGCTCCAGATAAACCCGCACCGCCCAGTCATCGGGTGTAACGCGCAGGCATTCCTGAAGCAAGGGTTGCGCCAGGTCTGCGCGGCCCAGGTGATAGAAGGCCAGGGCATCCTCAAAGCTGCGCAGCGTCTCCAGTTTGGCCAGCCGCAAAGGCTCCTGATCCGCATCGAAAACTTCGTATACCGATTGCGCCTGGTAACGGCCCTTGATGCGCAGCCGGTCCAGAAAGCGGATGCTGTAGGCATTGTGGTCTGCCAGGGCGTACAGCGTGTTGGCGCTTATGACCAGGGGCGTGCCGTAATTCTTGGTCAGGCCTTCGAGGCGCGAGGCGAGGTTGACCGCGTCGCCGATGACGGTGCTGTCCATGCGGTTGTGGCCGCCCACGGTACCCATCATCACCAGCCCGGTATTGATGCCGATGCCGATGCGGATCGGCATATAACCGGCGCGCGTGCGTCCGTCGTTGTAGAGCGTCAATTGGTGCAGCATGTCGATGCCGGAACGCAGGCCGTCGTCGGCCGAGCCGGGAAACAGCGCCATGATGCCATCGCCGATGTATTTGTCGATAATCCCGAAATGCTGGGCCACCACGGGTTCCATGGTGCTGAGGTAGGAATTGATGAAGCGGAAATTTTCCGCCGGGAGTATCGACTCCGACAGGGTGGTGAAGTCGCGGATGTCCGAGAACAGCAGCGTCATTTCCTGCTCGACGTGGTCGCCCAGCTTGACATCGACGATACTGGGCCGGCCCAGCAGGCGCAGGAACTGATTCGGCACGAAACGGCTGTAGGCCAGTTCGGTGGCGGTCAGGAGCGGCGCAGACGCGTCGGGCGGGCCGGGGGGAACTGCTTCATGCATTGGCGGTATAAGCTGATAATAATTAATGCTTAGTATACGCGCTACGCGCAGCGCCGTACCTGACATCAGTTTTTCGTAGAGACAAGAGGGAATTATCTATACAATCCACTGGCGGTGGTTGAGTCGCAGTGACGCAGTGACAGTGACGGCTTCAGAGAAAGCCCAATTTATATAACATCCAATGGAGGAGACATCATGATTAGCCGCCGCCGTATCCTGGCGAGTTCGCTCGCCGCTGTTCCGCTGCTGTTACTGGGCCGCCGCAGTCTGGCCGCCGAGCCTTTGAAAATTTCCCACCAGTTTCCCGGCGGCACGATTGATGCGGGCGATTTCCGCGACCGCCTGTGCCGCAAGTTCGCGCTGGAAGTGGAGGCGCGCAGCAAGGGCGCGCTGAAATTCCAGATTTATCCGAACTCTTCGCTGATGAAGACCAATGCGCAATTTTCCGCACTGAGAAAAGGCGCGCTGGACTTGAGCCTGTACCCGATCCCCTATGCCGGCGGCGAAGTGCCGGAACTGAATCTGGGCCTGATGCCCGGCCTGGTCACCTCCTACGAGCAGGCCGCCACCTGGAAGAACGCCGAGATCGGCAAGGCGCTCAACGATTTGTTGCTGGAAAAAGGCGTCGTCATCGTCAGTTGGATCTGGCAGGCCGGCGGTGTTGCCAGCCGCGCCACGCCGCTGGTCAATCCGGAAGACGCCAAAGGCATGAAAGTACGCGGCGGCAGCAAGGAGATGGACATGATCCTCAAGGCTGCCGGCGCTTCGGTGCTGTCGTTGCCCTCCAACGAAATCTACGCCGCGATGCAGACCGGCGCCGCCGACGCGGCGATGACCTCGTCCACCAGCCTGATTTCCTTCCGCCTGGAGGAAGTTTCCAAGCATCTCACCACCGGTCGCGGGCGCGCCTACTGGTTCATGCTGGAGCCGCTGCTGATGGCGAAAAGCGCCTTCGACAAACTGCCCAAAGAGCAACAGCAGATCATCATGCAAGTAGGTGCGGAAATGGAAAAATTCGGCACCGAACAGGCCAGGGTCGACGACAAACTGGTGGCCGACATTTACCTCAAGGCCGGCGCCAAGGTATACGATCTCGACGACAAGGCCATCAGGAAGTGGCAAGTCCTGGCGCGCGACACCGCCTGGAAGGACTACGCCGCCAAGTCCGCCAACTGCGCGCGTTTCCTGCAACTGGCGGAAAAAACCATTTGACATGAGTGTGCTCAATCGCGCCCTGCTGATACCCTGCATGCTGGCGCTGCTGGCGGCGGCAGGCATCCTCACCTACAGTGTGTTTGCCCGCTACTTCTTCAAGGTCGCCACCGACTGGCAGGACGAGGCGGCGGTATTCCTGCTGGTCGGCGCCACCTTCCTCTCCGGCGCTTATCTGCAAGCGCAGCGCGGCCATATCGGCATCGAGGCGGTGGCGGGGCTGCTTTCGCCCGCAGCAAATCGCTGGCGCTTGATGCTGGTGGATGCTGCGAGCAGCGCCTTCTGCCTGTTCTTTGCCTGGAAATCATGGACGCTGCTGCATGAGGCCGTGGCCGAGGGACAGACCACCACCTCGTCGTGGGGGCCGCCGCTGTGGATACCCTATTCGATCATGGCGCTGGGCATGACCCTGGTGGGACTCCAGTTGTTGCAGCAACTGCTGGTGCGGCTGCGGACCTTGAAGACGGCATGAGCGTCCTCGCCATCGGCCTGCTCTACGGCGGGGCGACGCTGCTGGTGATGCTTTCGGGCATGCCCATCGCCTTCGCGTTGGGCGGCGTGGCGGTTACATTCATGTACTTCTTCATGCCGGCGGCGAACCTCGACACCGTGACCCAGAACGTTTATGAAGAACTGGCCAGCATCACCCTGCTGTCGATCCCGCTGTTCATCCTCAAGGGCGCCGCCATCGGCAAATCCGCCGCCGGCCGGGACCTGTATCTGGCGCTGCATGCCTGGATGCACCGCATACCAGGCGGCCTGGGCATCGCCAATGTGTTCGCCTGCGGCCTGTTCGCGGCGATGGCCGGCTCCAGCCCGGCCACCTGCTCGGCCATCGGCAGCGCCGGCATCCCCGAGATGCGCTCGCGCGGCTACTCGGGCGGTTTCGCCGCCGGCATCATCGCCGCCGGCGGCACGCTCGGCATCCTGCTGCCGCCGTCCATCACCATGATTCTCTATGCCGTCGCGGCAGAGCAATCTTTGGGTCGGCTGTTCCTCGCCGGCATCGGCCCCGGCGTGTTGCTGGTGGTGTTGTTTTCGCTTTACGCGGCGTGGCGCTACCGCGTCGAATACCGCGCCGCCGAAGTGACCCACGCGGCGGGCGGGGAGAAATCAGCCTACCTCGGCCAGCACGTCTACAGCCTGCGCGAAAAAGTGGAAATGCTGCCGCGCGTGCTGCCCTTCATCATCCTGTTGATCGGCGTGATGGTGGCGCTCTACGGCGGCTACGCCACGCCCTCGGAAACCGCCGGCCTCGGCGCGGTGCTGGCGCTGCTGCTGATCGCGGTGGTGTATGGCCTGTGGCGACCGAAACAACTGGCGCCGATCCTGACTTCGACGCTGCGCGAATCGACCATGCTGATGTTCATCATCGGCATGTCGCTGCTCTATTCTTACGTCATGAGCTACCTGCACATCTCGCAGAGTGCGGCGGAATGGATCGTCGGCCTGGCCCTGTCGAAGTGGCTGCTGCTGGCGGTGATCCTGCTGATGGTGCTGCT
This sequence comes from Betaproteobacteria bacterium, assembly GCA_016194935.1. GTDB lineage: Bacteria > Pseudomonadota > Gammaproteobacteria > Burkholderiales > Rhodocyclaceae > JACRAR01. The sequence goes on along the minus strand of JACQAO010000006.1, from coordinate 16,457 downwards.
ACTCGGCTTCTTCCTGCCGCCAGTGTCGATCATCCTGATGACTGCACCGATCATCCTGCCGCCGCTCAAAGCCGCCGGCTTCGACCTGATCTGGTTTGGCGTGGTGATGACCATCGTCATGGAGATGGGTCTGATCCATCCGCCAGTCGGACTCAACATCTTCGTCATCAAGAACATCGCGCCGGACATCCCGCTCAATGAGGTCATATGGGGCGTGCTGCCCTTCGTCGGCCTGATGTTCGCCGCCATCTTCCTCATTTGTTTCTTTCCCGGCATTGCCACAGGTTTTCCGGATGCTGTGATGGGTATATCGAGCAAGTAACAGTAGCGGGGATGAGGAGGCGGAACGTACAGTCCGTATCAGTTGGCGGCATGCACATGAGAACGCTTAAAAGCGCTGTTTGGCATATACTCCGCGCTACTGCCACGAAGGAGCGGACCATGCAATTCACTGCGGTTTTCGAACAAGTCCCCGAGGGCTACATCGCCTTTGTCGAAGAGATACCTGGCGCCAACACCCAGGGTGAAACGCTGGATGCAGCGCGCAGCAACCTCGCCGAGGCGGTGCAACTGGTGCTCGAAGCAAACCGCGCCCTGGCCGAAGAATCCCTGGCCGGCAAACAAATCATCCGCGAACCCCTCCACCTCCATGCCGCATGAAGCGGCTCGATCTGATTCGTCATCTTGAGCGATTGGGTTGCGAATTACTGCGTGAGGGCGGCAGTCATTCCGTTTACGTAAATCGCGTCGCCGGAAAAGCGACTACCGTGCCGCGTCACAGAGAAATCAACGATTTTCTTGCACGCAAGATTTGCAAGGATTTGGAGATTCCAACTCCGTAACGGGGTAATACAGCCTTAGCCACTTAGCCTCACCTTTTGATAATCTGAACTTGGAACTTTTATTGTTTTTCGTGTTGCAGCGCATTGTTGATTTCGCCGGTGCTGAAGCGCGACACAGCCATGTGCAACATGACTGCCGCCACCTGGGCTGGCGAAGGGCGCAGCGGTAGTTCGGCTGCACTGGCCGCCACGGCTTCGATGAACGTCCAGTCGGACGGAATTTTCGGAATTTTCACACGCTCACCTTCGGTTGGCAACGCGGGCCGGCCGCCGGTCGATTGCAGCAGGCGTTCGAGTTCGTCGCGCAGTTGCCAGAGGGAGAACGGGTTGGTATCCCTTCCTGTGCCGATGCCCGCCGGGCGGGCGCCAAACGAGCGGCGGGCATGGGGTCGGGCGTTGTGGTCAGGCGGTGTGGTCAGGCATGGCGATGTAGTCACCATGAAAATCCGCAAACGGAATGAGGAATTTCATGGTATTCGCATGCTGCCGAGTAGCTGCCTCTAAAAGTCCGGCAGAAGTTTTTTGAAGGCGGCAGAACGCTCGTACTCCGCCGGTCTTGGCTACAATAAGTACCCCGCAATTGCTGGCAACGCCATCATAAATATCCTCATGGGCATCAACGATAACCTCTACACCCTGCTCGCATCGCACTTTCCCGGGGACGATACTTTGCCGTGCATGATTCTGTCCGATGGCCGGGTATGGACATATGGCGATGTCGAACGCGCCTCGGGGCGTATCGCTAATCTGCTGACGGCGCTGGGACTGAAGCCTGGCGACCGTGTTGCCGCGCAGGTGGAGAAAACGCCGGAAGCGCTGCTGCTGTATCTCGCCACCTTGCGCGCCGGCATGGTGTTCCTGCCGCTCAACCCGGCTTATCAGCGCAAGGAAATCGAGTATTTCCTCGGCGATGCAGAGCCGGGGTTGTTCGTTTGCCGACCGCAAAACCGCGCAGTAGCTGACGATCTGGCGCGCAAGCTGGGTGTTCCGCAGGTGCTGGCGCTGGACGACGATGGTCGCGGCTCGCTGATCGACGCTGCTGCTGCGCACGCAGATGCTTTCAAGACTGTCGCCAGACGGGGTCAGGACCTCGCTTGCATTCTCTATACCTCCGGCACCACCGGGCGCTCCAAGGGCGCTATGCTGTCGCATCGCAACCTCGCAGCCAACGCCAGGGTGCTGCATGCTTACTGGCATTTTCAGCCCGGCGATGTGTTGTTGCACATGCTGCCGATTTACCATGTGCATGGCCTGTTCGTTGCATGCCATTGCGCGCTGCTGAATGGTTCGGCGATGTTGTTCGAGCCGAAGTTCGACGCCGCGCGCGCGTTGCGGTTGCTGCCCGAGGCTACCGTTTTCATGGGCGTGCCGACCTACTATGTGCGGCTGCTGAACGAACCTGGCTTCAGTCGGGCCAACTGCGCCAACATGCGCCTGTTCGTTTCAGGTTCCGCACCCCTTCTCAAGGAGACCTTCGACGAGTTCAAGCTGCGCAGCGGCCATACCATACTCGAACGTTACGGCATGACCGAAGGCGGCATGTTTACCTCCAATCCCTATCAGGGCGAACGGCGCGGCGACAGCGTGGGCTTCCCGTTACCGGGTATTGATGTTTGCATCGTTGACGATGCCGACCAGCCTGTGCCGACGGATCAAATCGGCCACCTGCTGGTCAAGGGCGACAGCGTGTTTTGCGGCTATTGGCGGATGCCGGAGAAAACCCGCGAGGAATTTACTGCTGACAGCTACTTTCGCACCGGCGATATGGGCAAGCTGGACGCCGATGGTTACCTCTCCATCATTGGCCGCTACAAGGACCTGGTGATCAGCGGCGGCCTGAATATCTACCCCAGGGAAATCGAGGAGCTGATCGACCTTCTACCCGGCGTCGCCGAATCGGCGGTGATCGGGCTGCCCCACCCCGATTTGGGCGAGGCGGTGACGGCAGTGGTGGTGCGCAAGAAAAACGCGCACGGCGCAGCGCTCAGCGAAGCCGGCATTGTCGCTGCGTTGAGGGGCGAACTTGCCGGTTTCAAATTACCCAAGCGCGTACATTTCGTTGAATATTTGCCGCGCAACGCCATGGGCAAGGTGCTGAAGGGCGAGTTGCGCAGACGCCAATACCTTTGAAGCCGATTTATTTTGGCATAAATAAAATTTCTCGACCAAAGGCTTGGTAGAGTGTATTTTGTTCGCGGTAAGACGTAAGACTACACAAGATCAATTACAACGGAGACCAGATCATGAGGAACAGTTTCAGCTTTAGTCGGCCCGCATCAATCAGCGGAAAAATCGCCACCCGTTTTTTCGCCCTGGCTGCCCTGGGCATTGCGTTGATGCAGCCCGCCACCGGCCAGGCCGCCCCGCCCGCCACAGCGGCGCACAAGGTGATCCTTCAGGTGAGTGATGGCGATCCGAAGAAATGGGCGCTCGCCCTTAACAATGCAAAAAATGTCCAGGAAGCCTACGGCAAAGACAAGGTGGCGATTGAAATTGTTGCCTATGGTCCCGGCATCGGCATGCTCAAGATGGATTCGGAAGTCGGTAATCGCGTCCATGACGCTGTTGCCAACGGCGTCACGATGATGGCCTGCGAGAACACCATGCACGGGCAGAAGCTCACCAAGAAAGACATGCTGGACAACATCGGTTATGTTCCTGCAGGTGTCGTCGAGCTGATGGAAAAGCAGCAGCAAGGCTACTCATATATCCGGCCCTGAAACCCTGCCCACTGAGGAGAAGTCATGATTAAGATGATTGATTGTGTACGCTATATTCTCTTTGCAACTTTGTTGCTGGCATCGGGCGGCAACGCCCTGGCCACCACGCCAAGCGACCACGTCAAGGTTGTTTACCATATCAACGAGGGACTGGAAAAAGCCGCTGACTTGTTGCGCAATGTACGCAACCATCTCAACGCCGACCCCAGTGCGAAAATCGTGGTCGTAGGACATAGCAAGGGCATCGACTTCATGCTCGATGGCGCCGTGGATAATAACGGGCTTCCCTTCCGCACCACCATGGAGGACCTGGCCGATAAGGGTGTCGAGTTCCGTGTTTGCAACAACACCCTCACGTCGCGCCATATCCCTGCATCGAAAGTGGTGGCGCCAGCCACTATCGTGCCTTCGGGTGTCGCCGAGATCGCCAAACTGGAATCCAAGGGTTACGTGTATCTCAAGCCGTAAGCAGGATTAGTCGAGTAGCGTACCGCCCTGACCCCTGACATCGGCGGCGCGCTGCTCGGCCTGCTTTACTTGCCGCGAAAATAATCCAGATACCACGCCACGAAGCGTTCCACCCCGACTGCTACCGAAGTGGCTGGAGCGAAGCCGGTGAGTGTTTGCAGGATTTCCGTGTCGGCGTAGGTGGCCGGCACATCGCCGTTTTGCAAAGGCAGGAAGTTTTTTCGGGCGGTCTTGCCGAGCACTTTTTCCAGGGTTTCGATGTAGCTCATCAGCTCCACCGGCTGGTGGTTGCCGATGTTGCAGAGCCGGTAAGGCGCCCAACTGGCGGCAGGGTCCGGGTGATGTTTGTCGAACTGCGGATTTGCAGTTGGGGGCTGGTCCAGCACCCGTATCACGCCTTCGGCAATGTCGTCGATGTAGGTGAAATCCCGCTGCATCCTGCCGTGGTTGAAGACCTCGATCGGCTGGTCGGCGAGAATGGCCTTGGCGAACAGGAACAAAGCCATGTCCGGTCGTCCCCACGGGCCGTACACCGTGAAAAAGCGCAAGCCCGTGGCTGGCAGGCCGAACAGGTGGCTGTAGGTGTGCGCCATGAGTTCGTTGGCCTTCTTGCTGGCGGCATACAGGCTGACCGGGTGGTCGACGTTGTCGTGTTCGGAGAAAGGCATCCGGGTATTGCCGCCATACACGCTGGAACTGCTGGCGTAGACGAAGTGCTCGACCCCGGCATGACGGCAGCCTTCGAGAATATTCACGAAGCCCACCAGGTTGCTGTCCACATAGGCGTGGGGATTTTCCAGCGAATAACGCACGCCGGCCTGGGCCGCCAGGTTGATGGCGCGTTGCGGCTGTTCTTTTTTGAACAGCGCGGCGACGCCATCCCGGTCAGCAATATCCAGCCGCGCCAGGCGGAAATTCGGTTGGGTTTGCAGACGCGCGAGACGCGCCTGTTTCAGGGCAACATCATAGTAGTCGTTGAGATTGTCGATGCCGATGACTTCGTCGCCGCGCGCCAGCAGGCGCTCGCAAACATGCATGCCGATAAATCCGGCTGCCCCGGTGAGCAGAATTTTCATGACTGCGTTTGCCGTTTCTGTAAATCCAGCATTTTTGCATACTTGGTGAAGCTGTTGCCGCAGCCGATGAGAATATGCACCAGGCCCGGCACGCCGTCGAGGAAGCCCAGGCGCAGGAAATAAAACTTGATGAAGCGCAGCAGCGGAGAGAGCAGCAGGTGGCCGAGGTGGGCGCGCTTGCCGGCGGCATGGGCTTGTTGCGCGGCCAGCGTGGTATAGCGGGCTTGTTTGGCGAGATAGGTTTCCAGCGTCTCGGCCGACTCGTGCAGCAGGTCGCCGTCAAGCGTGCCGACCGCACTCTGGGTCAACACTTTCTCATGCACTGCATCGTCCGACCAGCGCGCGTGGCGGCGCTCGAACAGACGCAAGCTCCAGTCGGGATAACCTTCGCCATGGCGCAGATAGCGACCGAGGAAGCGGTTGCAGCGGGGGAAGCGATAGGCGAACTGATGAGGATGCGCCATGACTTGCAGTATCGACGTTTGCAGGCGTTCGCTGACGCGCTCGTCGGCATCGATGCAGAGTACCCAGTCATGTCTGGCTTGCTCCACGGCAAATTGTTTCTGCGGCCCGAAACCGCGCCACCCGGTCTGGATCACGCGGGCGCCCCGGCCTTGCGCGAGTTCGACAGTGCCATCATTGCTGCCGCAATCGACCACGACAATCTCGTCGCAGAAGGCCAGGCTGGCCAGGCATGCGGGCAGTTGCGTGATCGCGTTCCGGGTAATCAGGATGGCCGATAGCGGCGGTCTGGCAACGGGCATGACTCGTCTATAATCCGCGTTGTGCAAGCCCCATATTCTAGGCGGAAAGCCGCCGCCCCGGTTGCCGTGCCGGCGCATTCCGTTCCGCCACGCGCCATCCTGCTCGTCAAGACTTCCTCGCTCGGCGACGTAGTGCATAACCTGCCGGTGCTCAGCGACCTGCGCAGGAAATTTCCCGATGCGGCGATAGACTGGGTTGTGGAGGAGTCCTTCGCCGAAATCCCTGCCCTGCACCCGGCGCTGCGACGGGTGATCCCGGTCGCCTTGCGGCGCTGGCGCAAGGCGCTGTGGTCGGCAATCATCTGGCGTGAGCTGGCGGCGTTTCGTCGTGATTTGCAACGCCAGGATTATGACCTCGTGCTGGATACGCAAGGACTCGTCAAGAGCGGGTTGGTTGTTTCTCAGGCCCGGCTCAGCGCACATGGGCAGCGTTGCGGATATGCCGCAGAGGCGGCGCGCGAACCGCTGGCGGCAAGATTTTACGATGCCGGATTCGCCATACCCAAAAACCTGCACGCCGTCGAACGCAATCGTTGCCTGGCGGCTGCGGCCTGCGGATACTTGCCGAATCTGCCGCTCGAATATGGCATCGCCACAGCATCCTTGACCGCCTCCTGGCTGCCGCCCGATCCCTACGCAGTGCTGCTCATCGCCACCAGCCGCGCCGACAAGCAGTGGCCGGACCATCACTGGCTGGAACTGGCGGCAGCCTTGGCGCAGCGGGGCCTGAGTTGCGTTCTGCCGAGCGGCACGCACGCCGAGCGCGAACATGCACAGCGTCTGGCGCAAGGAATGTCGCGCGCCGTGCTTGCCCCGGCGCTATCAATCACCGATCTGGCAGGACTCTGTAGCGGCGCACGTCTGGTGGTCGGCGTGGACACCGGTTTAACCCATCTGGCCGCAGCGCTGGGACGACCGACTGTCGCGCTGTTTTGCGGCTCCGATCCGCAGCTCACGGGAGTCTATGCGGCTGAGTCTTCAACAAGCCGCGCTGTCAATCTGGGCATGCCGGGCGTAGCGCCCACGGCGGCAGATGTCATCGCTGCCGCCGTGCAGTTGATCGACTGATGGCGCGGCTGCTTTACACACTAGGTTTGCTGCTGCTGCTGCCCTGGGTGCTGCTGCATTTGTTATGGCGGGGACGGCGGCAGCGGGAATATCTGCATCAATGGGGTGAGCGCTTTGGCTTTTATGCCAGGCGACTGCCAGTGCCGGTGATCTGGCTGCATGCCGTTTCTGTCGGCGAGACGCGCGCTGCGGCGCCGCTGGTCACGCTGCTGCGGCAACGCTGGCCGGAATACCGGGTTGTATTCACTCACATGACACCGACTGGCCGGCACGCCGGCGAAGAAATTTTCGGCGATACGGTCGAGCGCGTCTACCTGCCCTATGACTACCCTTGGGCGGTGCGTCGATTCCAGGAACATTTTCGTCCGGCGTTTGGCATCATCATGGAAACCGAGCTGTGGCCGAACCTGATAGCGGGATGCCACCGGCTGGAGATCCCGCTGCTGCTGGCGAATGCGCGCATGTCGGAGAAATCGGCGCGACGTTACGCGCGTTTTCCGCAATTGATGCGGCAAGCGCTGCGCGGACTGGCGGCGGTCGCAGCGCAAACCGGGGAGGATGCCGAGCGCTTGACCATGCTGGGGGCGCAAGATGTGATCGTCACCGGCAACCTGAAATTCGACATCACGCCGCCGCCGCAACAACTGGCGCTGGGCGCCAGGCTGCGCGGATTATGCAAGCACCGGCCGGTGCTGCTGATGGCCTCGACCCGCGACGGCGAAGAAGCGCTGATGCTTGACGCCCTGCTCGCGCAACCCATCGAGAATCTGCTGCTGATCATCGTGCCGCGTCACCCGCAACGCTTCTCCGAAGTTGCCGATCTGATCGCTGCGCGCGGTCTGAGTTTTATCCGGCGCAGCGACTTGGCGGACCGGGAAATTTCCCCGGAAACCCAGGTGCTGCTCGGCGACAGCATGGGGGAAATGTTTGCCTACTACGCCGCCAGTGATGTCGCTTTCATCGGCGGCAGCCTGCTCGACTATGGCAGTCAGAACCTGATCGAGGCTTGCGCCGTGGGCGTGCCGTTGCTGCTGGGGCCATCCACCTACAACTTCGCCGAGGCGGCGCGCGCGGCGCGGGCTTGCGGCGCGGCCAGACAGGTGGCGAGTGCGGACGAGCTGTTCATTGTTGCGGCAGAATTGCTGCGCGATGCCGGGCTGCGGCGGCGCATGGGCAATGCCGGACTGGAGTTTGCCGCCCGCCATCGCGGCGCCAGCCAGCGTACCCTGGCTTTGCTGGAACGTGTGCTGGCCAGAGTCACTCTGCCGCAGGGTTGAGTGTTACTCCAGCAAAGCGTTCACTGCGGCGACGTCGTCCTCGCCCAGCGTACCGGCGGCGGCTTTGAGTTTCAGTTGCGCCGCCAGGGTGTCGAGACGCGCCTTGGCGAGATCGCGGCGGGTCGAATAGAGCTGTTGCTGGGCATTCAGCACGTCGATGTTGATACGCACGCCGACTTCGTAGCCGAGCTTGTTGGAGTCGAGTGCCGACTGTGAGGAGACCACTGCCTGCTCCAGCGCCTTGACCTGGGCCAGGCCTGAAGTCACGCCCAGATAAGCCTGACGAGCCGCCAGTGCGGCGGAGCGGCGTGCGTTGTCAAGGTCGGCACTGGCTTTTTCGCGCAGCGCGACGGCTTCGCGGTCCCGTGACACCGTCGTGCCGCCGGCGAAAATCGGGATGGCGAGTTGCAGGCCGACGGTGGTAACGTCGCTATCGGCGCCGCTGCCCGCCGTCAACGTGCCGGCGGTGGCGGTATTCCGGCCACGCGAGGCAACCAGGTCCAGAGTCGGGTAATGTCCGGCGCGTTGCTTGTCGATCTCGCGCGAGGCAATCTCCAGGCCGGCCTGGCTAAGTTGCACGGCGATGCTGCCTTGCTCGGCTGACTCGACCCACTTGAAAATATCGTCGGGTTGCGGGCGACCAATCTGCAAGCCGCGGCGCAGATTCTTCAGCGTTCCCGGCTCCCTGCCGATGATGGTTGCCAAAGTCTGGCGCTTGACCTGTAAGTCGTTGTCGGCGGCAATTTCCTGCGCCGTGGTCAGGTCGTAGCGCGCCTGCGCCTCATTGGTGTCGGTGATGGTGGCGGTACCGACCTCGAAATTGCGTTTTGCCGAGGCCAACTGCTCGCTGATCGCCGCTTTCTGCGCTTGCGCCGAGGCCAGGCTCTCCTGGGACAGCAGCACGTCGAAGTAGGCCTGGGCGACACGCACAATCAAATCCTGCTTGGCCTGGCTGTATTGCATTTCAGCCTGCGCCACCAGCAGTTCGGACTGTTTGTAGCCGGCCCAGTTCTGCCAGCGGAACAGCGGCTGCGACAGGTTAACCGTCCAGCCATTGCTGTTGTACTTGCGCAGAAATTCTGCCGGCGGGGTAGAGCGCGTGGTGGTGTTGAAATCGTTCCAGGTGGTGCTGGCGGAAAAGCCTATCGTCGGCATCAGCCCGGCGCGGCCTTGCGGCAGTTTCTCCCTGCCGGCATCGAGCGCAGCTTTGGCCGAAGCAAATTGTGCGTCATAACCGATGGCGTCACGATACACCCCCAGCAAGTCGGCGGCGGCGGCTTGCTGCGCGCTCCCAAAACACATGGATGCGGCAAGCAAAACCGGCAATATTTTTTTCATGGTTGACTCCCGTCACTCAATACTTCAATACGTCAATGCTTCAATACGTCGGCATGGCGGTATCGACCTGTTGCGCCCAGGCCGCAACGCCGCCATGCAGATTCAAAACTTTGGTAAATCCCTGCTGCTCCAGAAACATCGCCACCTGGTAACTGCGCACGCCGTGGTGGCAGATCACCACTATTTCGCTGTCGCGGTCGAGCTCCAGGTAACGCGCCGGCACGCTACGCATCGGCATCGACCTGGCATCGGCAATCCGGCACACATCCAGTTCCCACGGCTCGCGTACATCAAGCAACTGCGGCTTGGGGCGGGTTCCGCTGAGGCTTTCGTTCAGCCATTGGTTAAGCTGTGGCGCGCTGATCTGTTGCATGTGCCTCAGAAGATGAAGCGCGCGGGTTGTGGCGCGTTAATAAGAGCAGTGGTCACTGTTTCAAACAAAGCGATATCCTGATAGCTGCTTTCTGTCATGCGGGTAATCAGCCGGGCTTGCATGGCGGGTGCCTCGCCGATGACGGCAAACAATCTTCCACCGATTTTAAGCTGCGCGGTCAGTTGCGGCGGCAGCACCGGCAGGCTCCCCGACACCATGATGACGTCATACGGCATGTGCGCCGGCCAGCCCGATGCGGCATCCCCGGTTTCGACTGTGACATTGCCGATGTCCATGCGCCGCAAGGTGGCGCGCGCCTGTTCCGCCAGTTGCGGGACGATCTCGACGCTCCATACATGTTCCGCATGCGCCGCCAGCAATGCCGCCATGTAGCCGGAACCGGCGCCGATCTCCAGCACCTTGTCGCTTTTCCTGACGCGCAGGGCTTGCAGGGCGTGGGCTTCAATTTTTGGCGCCAGCATACAGGCGTCATGGCCCAGGGGGATTTCGACATCCGCGAAGGCCAGCGAACGATACGCCGCCGGCACGAACTCCTCGCGCTTGACCACGAACAGCAGATCCAGCACGTCCTCGTTGAGGACTTCCCAGGGGCGGATCTGTTGCTCAATCATGTTGTAGCGGGCCTGCTCGAAGTTCATGCAAAGTCACCAAAGTCCAGAGAGAATATCAGTATACATTGATATACAGCCGTGCCGGAAGCGAGGAATATTCTAGCCTACCTGGGCAGCCGCATCTTCTTTCACCCGGAACCATGCGGCATACAGCGCCGGCAGGAACAGCAGTGTCAACACCGTCGCCACGACCAACCCTCCCATGATGGCCACCGCCATCGGCCCGAAGAAGGTGCTGCGGGTCAGCGGTATCATCGCCAGTATGGCCGCCAGTGCGGTCAGCACGATGGGGCGGAAGCGCCGCACGGTGGAGTCGATGATGGCTGTCCAACTGCTCTTGCCGGCTGCCTCGTCCTGCTCGATCTGGTCCACCAGGATCACCGAGTTACGCATGATCATGCCGGACAGGGCGATGGTGCCGAGCATGGCAACGAAGCCGAAAGGCACGTTGAAGACCAGCAGGAACAGGGTCACGCCGATCAAACCCAGCGGCGCGGTTAACACCACCAGGAAGGTGCGGCTGAAGCTATGCAGTTGCAGCATCAGCGCCGTCAACACGGCCAGGATGAACAGCGGCACGCCGGCGGCGACCGAGCCTCCGCCCTTGGCGCTTTCCTCCGCCGCGCCGCCGGTCTCCAGCAGGTAGCCGGGCGGCAGTTGGGCGCGTATCGGCGCCAGCGTAGCCAGTACTTGCGCGGTAATCACCGGCGCCTGGATATGGCCGTACACGTTGGCGCGCACGGTGATGGTCGGCAGGCGGTTACGCCGCCAGATCACGCCTTCCTCGAAGCCGTAGGAAATACGCGCAATCTGCGCCAGCGGCACGCTCTTGCCGGCGCGTGTCGGCACTTCCAGGTTGGACAGTTGCGAGAGATGGACGCGCTCTTCCCGCGACCCGCGCAGCAGGACTTCGATCAACTGATCGCGCTCCCGGTAGTAGGTCACGCTGTAGCCGTTGAGCGCGTTGTTGAGAAAAGCGGAAATATCCGCCGAGCTGAGACCCAGCAAACGCACCTTGTTCTGGTCGATGTCGAGGTGGATGACCTTGGACGGCTCGTTCCAGTCGAACTGCACATTTTTGAGGTTCTGATTTGCGCGCAGCTTATCCGCCACCTCCGCAGCGATGCCGCGAAGCGTCGGGATATCCGGCCCGGAAACCCGGAACTGCACCGGGAAGCCCACCGGCGGGCCGTTTTCGAGCCGGTTGATGGCGGCGCGCACTTCCGTGAAGTCGCTGTCGAACAGCGCGATCAGGCGCGTGCGCAGCGCTTCGCGCTGCTTCAGACCCTTGGCCAGGATGACGAACTGGGCGAAGTTGTTTTGCGGCAATTGCTGATCGAGCGAAAGATAAAAACGCGGGCTGCCCGAGCCGACATAGGCGACATAATTTTCGATACCTTGCTCCTTGTCCAGGATGGCTTCCAGTTTCTTGACCTGGGCTGCCGTGGCCGCCATCGAAGAACCTTCGGCGAGACGCAGGTCGACCAGTAATTCCGGCCGCGTCGAATCAGGGAAGAATTGCTGCTGCACCAGGCCGAAGCCGAAGATCGACAGCACGAAAATCATGATGGTGGCGGCAATGGTCAGCTTGCGGTGGCGTACGCACCATACGACCAGACGCCGAAAACGGACGTAAAAAGGTTTTTGGTACACCGCCTGTTCGTCGACGCCCTCGTGCGTGTGGCCATTTTTTTTCTTGAAATCCGGCAGCAGCCGGTAACCGAGATAGGGTACGAAGATCACCGCCGCCACCCACGAGATCAGCAGGGCAATCACCGTCACCTGGAAGATCGAGCGGGTATATTCGCCCACCGTGGATTGCGCGGTGGCGATCGGCAGAAAGCCGGCTGCCGTTACCAGGGTGCCGGTCAGCATCGGGAACGCCGTGCTGGTATAGGCGAAGCTGGCGGCTTTGACGCGATCCCAGCCCTGTTCCATTTTGATCGCCATCATCTCTACTGCAATGATGGCGTCATCCACCAGCAGGCCCAACGACAGCACCAGTGCGCCCAGCGAGATCTTGTGCAGGCCGATGCCGAACAGGCGCATGCACAGGAAGGTGGCCGCCAGCACCAGCGGAATGGTCAACGCCACCACCAGGCCGGTGCGCAGGCCCAGGCTGAAAAAACTTACCAGCAGCACGATGATCACTGCTTCAGCCAGCGTCCGCACGAACTCACTCACCGAGCGCTCCACCGCCTTGGGCTGGCTGGAGACCTGATGCAGCTCCAGACCCACCGGCAGCTCGCTTTGAATGCGCGCGGTGGCGCGTTCCAGGTTATGCCCCAGCTCGATGATGTCGCCGCCTTTAGCCATCGAAGCGCCGATGCCGACGGCTTCATGCGTCATGTAGCGCATTTTGCTGGTCGGCGGGTCGGCGTAGGCGCGATAGACATGGGCAATGTCGCCGAGCCTGAAGGATCGCCCATTCGCGCGGATGGTAGCCTCGCGCAGGCTTTCCACCGAATCGAAATCGCCGCTGGGCCGCAGGTAGATTTTGTCGCTGGCAGTCTCGAAAGCGCCTGCCGGCAACATCAGGTTCTGCTGTTGCAGGGCGGTAATGATGGATTGCAAATCGACGCCGAGCGTGGCGAGCTTGGTGTTGGAAAGTTCGATGAAAACTTTTTCGTCCTGGTCGCCGATCAGTTCGACCTTGGCGACATCCTTGACGCGCAACAGATCGAGCCTCACCTTTTCCGCATATTTCCTGAGCTGGGCGTAGCTGTATCCGTCTCCGGTGAGGGCATAGAGATTTCCCAGCGTTTCGCCGAACTCGTCGTTGAAATAAGGCCCGCTGATGCCCGCCGGCAGGGTCTGGCGGATGTCGCCGACTTTTTTGCGCACCTGGTACCAGATGCCTTGCACATCCTCGGGCGGAGTCGAGTCCTTGAGTTGCACGAACACCATTGATTCGCCGGGCTTCGAATAACTGCGCAGCAAGTCGATGTTGGGCGTCTCCTGAAGTTTTTTCTCGATGCGATCAGTGACCTGCTGCTCCATTTCGGCGGCGGTCGCGCCTGACCACTGGGTGCGCACCACCATCACCTTGAAGGTGAATGGCGGGTCTTCCGACTGGCCGAGATGCGAATAGGACTGGATGCCGATGATGGCCAGCGCCAGCATCACAAACAGCACAAAGGGCTGGTGCGCCAGCGCCCATTCGGAAAGATTGATGCGGCTCACGGTTGAGGCGTCCATGCGGTGTACGTCAGCGGACGCACGATTTGTCCCGGCAGCAATTTATGCACTCCCGCCGCCACGATGCGTTCGCCGGGTTTGAGGCCGCTGAGTACCGAAACGCCGTTCTCGTGGTACGCGCCGATCTGCACCGCTCGCGCAACAACCTTGTTGTCTGCGCCTTCCAGCACCCACACCGAGGGTTTTCCGTCCTGTTGCGTCAAGGCGGAAAGCGGCAACAGCAGGGATGGCGTCGCGGCTCCGCCCAGCAGCACGTTGGCGGTCATTCCCAGGCGGACTTTAGGATCGGCGTCGAGCATGCTTACCTTGACGGCGAAGGTGCGGGTGGCGGTATCGGCGGTGGGTGCGATCTCGCGTATCCTGCCACGATAGATTTTTTCCGGCGCGGCCCACAGGCGCACCGACGCGTCCTGCGCGGCGCGCAGCTCGGCCAGCCGGCTTTCCGGTACGGCGATCACGACTTCTTTTTCATCCAGCCGCGCCAGTTTCATCACCGCCTGCCCCGCCGCAACAACCTGGCCTGGATCGGCATTCACTGCGGTGATTACCCCCGCCTGGTCGGCGCGCAGCACCGCATAACCGGCCTGATTACCGGCCAGGGCGGCCTGCGCCTGAGCCTGGTTATGCTTGGCCTGGGCGGCTTTGAAGGCATTCAGCTTGCTGTCGTACACCGCCTGGCTGATGAATTTTTTCTCCAGCAGCGTGCGGTAGCGATCCAGTTCGGCGCTGGCGTAAGTGTATTCGGTGCTGCTGGCGGCGAGCTGCGAACGCGCGGCTTCGGCGTTCAGCGCCGAATCCGCCGGGTCAATGCGCGCCAGCACATCGCCGGCTTTCACCAGGCTGCCGACTTCCACCTGCCGGGCGGTGAGCTTGCCGGCGATGCGAAAAGCCAGGTCGGCCTCATGCCGCGCCCGGACTTCGCCGGAATAGACCACGCGGTTGGCGTCCGGATCCGCTTTCACCTCGATCACCAGCGCCGGACGCGGCGCTTCGGCGGGTTCCTGCGGGCTGCCGCAACCGGCGAGGGTGGCGCCGAGAGCGGCGAAAAATAGCGTATGTGCGAGTTTATTCATGGAGCGTCTCCGTTTTCACCGTTTCCCCGCGGTTTGCGCAGGCCGTTCAGAATCAGGTCGAGCGTGGCTTCGAGATAGCGCTGCGGATCGATACCGGCGCGGTCGCAGCAAGCGAAGGAATGCCCCCAGATCGCCAGCATCAGCAATGGCGAGAGAATAATTTGCACCTGCGCAACGACATCCACCTGGCGAAACACGCCTTTCGCCTGGCCGAGTTCAAGGGCGGTGGCGAGCAGGCGGCGGATGCGGACGATTACCTCGTCATAATGAAACTGGGCGATCTCGGGGAAATTCGCGGCTTCGGCGATCATCAGCTTGGGGATGCCGCCCAGCGGCGTGGAGCCGATCATTTTCCACCAGCCGAAGATGATTTCCCGCAGCAGGTGTTCCGGGTCGTCGCGGTAGGTTTCCAGCAACGCCTCGCCGATCTCGATCACCGGCACGATGCCTTCGCGGATTACCGCTTTAAACAGTTCTTCCTTGCTGCCGAAATAAAGATACAGCGTACCTTTGGAAACCCCGGCGCGTGCAGCCACGTCTTCCAGCCGGGTGGCGGCAAAGCCACGCTCGACGAATAGCGCCAGGGCAGCAGCAGTCAGCTCGGCGGGCCGGGCGTCCTTGCGGCGCTGGTGTGTCAGGGGGGTATCGGGTGCTTGCATGAATATAGTTAATAACTGACTGGTCAGTTATTAACTATATTTGACTCGAAATGCTGATGTCAACAAAAAAAACCGGCTTGCGCCGGTTTATGAATTGAAGCTGCTGATTTAGCGTGATTCTTTAATCAACCGATTGTTGCCTGGCTGTATTGGCCGGGCGTTGTTGCGGTAGAGGCGGGAGAAGATGGCTATCTGCTCGGGGGAAACCTGAACCGGCTGTTTGAGCACCATCCACAGCACGTCTTCAGTACATGGCGGCGTCGTCAGCGATCCCATATAGGTCCAGTAGTTGCGGTTTTCCGGCAGCAGGCCGTTCAGGTTCACCGCCACGCTCGGTACCACGTCCTGGCCCACTTCCAGTGGAAGATTATTCCAGAATGTCTGGATGACCGGATTTTCACTGCCGCTTTCGAGCAACACAGCAATCACTGCCAGATGGTTATCCAGGTCCTTGTGCACCAGATGCACCACCATGTCATAGGCCTTGCCGTTGATGCGCTCCTCCGCCGGGCGGTGGAAATGCAGTTGCACCAGTTCGAACTGCCGGCCCATGACGCTGATGGTGCTGCCAGCGCCGACATTCACCTGCACGGTGTGGCCGTTGTCGACGATGCGGAATTGCGTGGGTTTGTAGTCAAACTTGATCGGCTCCAGGTCGACGCGAATGCCATCGCGGATGTCGATGGGCGACTGGCGCTGGCCGCTGCCGCAGGTCGCGTAATCGGGGCGCAGCTTGGCCCAGTTGGCCGGGCCGCCTTCGCCAGCATAGCTCCAGTGAACCGGCGGCGCCATCGGCGCCTCAGCCATCGGCGCAGGTTTCTTGCGCGTGGGATGTGCAGCGCGCATATAGGTGTATGTATCCAGATGCGCGCGTCCTGGCGGGGTGCGGACGGCCGGTGCCGGCGGCATGGGGGTGGTGGTTGCCGGGGGCATTTCGGCGGCGGCTTTGGCGGCCAGCTCGGCTTTGGG
>JACQAO010000032.1 GCA_016194935.1 Betaproteobacteria bacterium | reverse complement strand
GCCTACACCAATCGGCTGATCGACAGCCACGATCCTTACTTGTTGCTGCATGCCCACAATCCCGTCGATTGGTATCCCTGGGGAGATGAAGCGCTGGAAAAGGCCCGGCGCGAAAACAAGCCGATCTTCGTTTCCATCGGTTACTCAACCTGCTACTGGTGCCATGTTGCCGAGCGCGAAATATATTCAAATCCGCAAATCGCGGCGTTGATGAATCAGTGGTTCGTGAACATCAAGATTGACCGGGAGGAGCGCCCCGATCTCGACAATATCTACATTCAGGCAACCCAGGTGATGACCGGCCACAGCGGCTGGCCGAACAATGTATTCCTGACGCCGGAGCTAAAACCATTTTTCGCCGGCAGCTATTTTCCGCCGGATGATCAAAACGGACGGCCCGGTTTCACGAAAATATTGACCCGTTTGCATCAGGCCTGGAGTGACGATCACGATCAAGTCGTGGCGGCGGCGGAGCGGGTATATCAAAAACTCCGGCAACCTACGCCGGGTTCTTCGACAAGCGCCAACAAGCCGCCAGCCACGGAGAAATGGCTGGATCAGGCGGTACGGGAGTCAGCCGCCAGCTTCGACGATATTGACGGGGGGTTCGGCAGTGGGGCTGCGAAATTCCCCAAGTCGCCACAGTTGTCGATGCTCCTCGGCGCATACACTTTGGCGCCGGGGCGGCAGCCGAAAGCACTGGCGATGGCCACCGCCACGCTGGAGGCCATGGCCGAAGGCGGTGTGATGGATCAGTTGGGCGCAGGATTCCATCGCTACAGCACCGAACCGAGTTGGTCCATCCCGCATTTCGAGAAAATGCTTTACGACAACGCCCAGTTGCTGGGTATCTACGCACAAGCCTACGCGATTACCAAAACACCTTTGTTTCGTCAGGTGGCGCTGCGCACTGCGGACTATCTGAGCAGGGAAATGCAAGCGCCTGACGGAGGTTTTTATAGTGCTCAAGATGCGGAAGTGAATGGCGTCGAAGGCGCGAGCTACCTGTGGACCAGGGAGCAGATTAAATCAATTCTCGGCGCTGCCGATGCACAGCGTTTCTTCGCGCTCTACACCCTGACGCCGATGCCGGAAGCGCCTGCCGGGCAGCAACAGCCGGCGGGCGGTGCGCTCAGAGTGAAAGCCGGCGGAACCCCGAGCCTGGCCCAAAACCAGCGGCTGACAACAGAGATCGAAACTCTGGCGCCCTTGCGCGACAAGCTGCTGGCGGCGCGGCAGGCGCGCGTGCAGCCGAAGCGCGATGAAAAAATCGTCATCGCCGATAATGCTTTGGCAGTCATCGGGTTTGCACAGGCCGGCCAGGCATTGCACGTCACTGCGTTCACCCAGACGGCGCAGCGCACCGCCGATTGGCTGTGGCAGCAGGCTTACGACCCGAAATCCGGCGAACTCAAGCACCAGTTTTTTCGGGGCCACGCCGCCGACCGCGGCTTTCTCGATGACTATGCGCTGCTCGGCCAGGCTTACTTGACCCTGTACCGCACCACCGGCGATGGCCGCTGGCGGTCACGCGCACGGCAAGTGGCGGACGCAATGCTGCGGCGCTTCGCCCAACCAGACGGTGTTTTGTTGACGAGCTGGGACACCACAAACTTGCTGCTGGCCCCGCCCGCCGATGGCGATTCGGTGAAGCCTTCCGGTCAGTCTGCCGCCATTGCCTTATTGCTGGGCCTGGCGGCAGGCACGCATCAAGCGCAATATGCTGTCGCTGCACGCAAGGCGTTAGTGCCTCTGTCCAGGCCAATCGAAGATGACGCATCCGGCTGGGGAAGTTTGCTGGCCGCATTGAGTCAGCCGACTTTGCGCAGGGCGCTGGATGGTGTCAGGAACGCCGTTACCAGCACTGCTGCGCCAACAGCCAAGTCGCCGGATACCGCCGACCATGTGCATGCCAAAGGACGCTGGTTAGCCTCGAACAAAGGCGCTACCCTGGCCTTGACGATCAAGATCGACAACGGCTATCACATCAACGCCAATCCGGCCTCTGCCCCTTACCTGGTGGCGACCCAGTTGCAAATTGACGGTTATCCGAACGTCAAAGTCGACTATCCTGCGGCACAGAATTTCAAAGCGCCATTCGCACCGCAAGGCATCGCCGTATACCAGGGCCGAGTAACGCTAACAGCACATCTACCGCCCGGCTTGCGTCCGTCTGCGGCGAACTTGCGCGTCCAGGCATGCAACGACGAGGTCTGCCTGGCGCCAGCGACAATTACGGTGCCGCTCAGCAGTAAATAACAACGCTTTCAATTAGCGTTGACCGTCGATTGATCTTCATGCATTATGACCATTATGATCATAATGAGTTAATAGCCATGATTACCGAAACCAGTGCGGTCAGCTTCAGGCAGAACCTGGGCGAAATGCTCAATCAAGTGCAATACCGGCACGACAGCGTGGTCATCAACAAAGACGGCAAGCCGGTGGCCGCGCTGGTCGATGCCCGCTTGTTCGAGCGCATACGCCGCATGCAGGGCCGCTTCGACGCACTCTGCCAGCGCATAGAGGCTGGCTTTGCGAATGTGCCGGAGACGCAAGGGCTGGCGGAAATTGCGACCGTTGTTAAGCGGGAACGGACGCGGGCGCACTCATCCACCAAGAAGCGTTAGTCGACTGTGGCCACTCTGCGGGTGGTGCTGGATACGAATGTGCTGCTCTCGGGCATTGCGTATCCGGCCAGTGTGCCGGGCAAGATACTGGCGGCTTGGCGCCACGGTTCGGTGGACGTGCTGCTTTCCGCCTACATCCTGGACGAGTTGCGCCGCGTGCTGCCACGCTTGGCGCACCGCCACGGTTTGACATCGGCGGAGATCGACGATCTGGTGGATGCGCTTTCCATACAAGCGGAAGTCATCGAGCCGCTGCCAGGTTTGGAACCGGACTTGCGCGATGCCGCCGACCAGCCAGTGCTGGGTACTTTGCTGGCGGCACTCAAGACATCCGAGGCAAACTATCTCATCACCGGCGATAAAGATTTGCTGACGATGGCTGAGCGTTATCCCATCGTGACACCCGCGAAATTCTGGGAAACGCATGCGGGACTTTGATGACCGGGTGATTATTTGGCTGATTCTGCGCAACTTTACAGAATGTAGCGGGACTCATAATCGAAACGAAATTCAATGAACTTGCGGCGTTCGGCAAAGAGGTGTTACTCTGGTGTTACTTTATTGTCAAAGGTGATCAATATGTCTACCACCACCTCCCTGAAACTTAGCGACGAACTCAAGCAGCGGGCGGTTGCTGTCGCGCAGAAACAGGGCGTGACGCCGCATGCGTTCATGGTTGCCGCCATCGAGCAGGCTGCTACGGCGGCTGAGCGCCGGGCCAGCTTCGTGGCAGAGGCCCTAAACGCACGGGATTTCATGCTGAAGACCGGCAAGGGCTATGACGCCGACGAGGTCCATGCCTATCTGCAAGCGCGCGTCGCGGGCAAGAAAGCAACAAGGCCCAAGGCAAAATCTTGGCGCGGCTGATTTACTCGGAACGTGCGCTTGCCGATCTTGAGCGGCTGACCGACTTTCTGAGCGAAACCGATCCGCGCGCAGCAAAGGAGACGGTCGGACTGATCGAAGAAGCCGTCGCAGTTTTGAAACGCCATCCGCTAATCGGTCGTCCCGCAGAGTCCGGCTTGAGGGAACTGGTAATTTCCCGTGGCCGTACCGGTTATGTCGTGCTCTACAGCTTCGAGGCGGTCTTCGATGCCACTCTGATTCTTGCCATTCGCCATCAACGCGAGCTTGGTTTTCAGAACCAGGATGACAGTTAAACTTACAGTACCGATGTCAACGGAAACCGAAGCTCGGCAATTCCTTAACCGAGTATTTCCCGCAACGCCTTGACCAGCGCCGCGCACTGCTCATCGGCGCCGATGGTGATGCGCAGGAACTGCTCAATGCGGGGCTGTTTGAAATGGCGGACGATGATGCTGCGCTCGCGTAGTGATTTCGCCAACTCGCTGGCATCACGTTTTGGATGGCGGACGAAGATGAAGTTGGCCTGCGATGGCAGCACCTCGAAATCCAGACTCTGCAAATCTTTCATGAGGGCTTCGCGGCTGGCGATGACGGCTTGCCGGGTTTTCTCGAAGTATGCCGTATCCTCGATGGCAGCCGTCGCACCAGCGATTGCCAGGCGGTCGAGCGGATAGGAATTGAAACTGTTTTTCACCCGCTCCAGGGCTTCGATCAGGTCGGCGTGGCCGAGCGCGTAGCCAACCCGCAGGCCGGCCAGCGCGTGCGACTTGGAGAGCGTCTGCACCACCAACAGGTTCGGGTAGCGGGCGATCAGCGGGACGGCGGAAGTCTGGTTTTTGCTGAAGGCGATATAAGCCTCGTCGATGACCACCACCGATGCGCTGTTGGCGGCGAGCAGGCGTTCGATTTCGGCGAGTGTCAGCAGGCGACCGGTGGGGGCGTTCGGGTTCGGGAAAATGATTCCGCCGTTGCCTGGGCGATAATCGTCGACACGAATCTCGAAGGATTCGGACAAGGCCACGGTGCGATATTCGATGTCGTAGAGTTGGCAATACACCGGATAGAAGCTGTAAGTGATGTCCGGGAACAAGATGGGCTGCGGGTGTTTGAGCAACGCCTGGAACACATGGGCGAGGACTTCGTCGGAGCCGTTGCCGACAAACACCTGCTGCATGCCGATGCCATGCAAAGCCGCAATCGCCTGCTTGAGGCGGTCTGCATTGGGATCGGGATAGAGCCGGAGATTTGCGCCGATTTCGCCACGCATTGCTTCGATGGCCAGCGGCGATGGCGGGTAGGGATTCTCGTTGGTATTGAGTTTGACGAGATTGGCGAGTTTCGGCTGCTCACCCGGGACGTAGGGGGTCAGCTTGTCGACGACGTTGCTCCAGTATTGGGTACTCATGGCGGATTCAAAAATATTGATGGAAGGTGGCCCAGCGCGGATGGTAGCAAGTGCTGCGCATCAGTGGTGAAAAAACCACTGAACATCACGTCCCCATTGTCTTTTGCGCCGTCTTTGCGTAACGTGGCATTTGTGGCGTTTTTTTCGGACTAGACAAAATCATGCGGCAAGGGGAAATCACCCGTAACACCCTGGAGACCCAGGTTCGAGTGAAGCTCGATCTCGACGGCTCGGGTCAGGCGAAACTTGCTTCGGGCGTTGGTTTTCTGGATCACATGCTGGACCAGATCGTTCGTCACGGCATGCTCGATCTGGAGGTCGAAGCCAAGGGCGATCTGCATATCGATGCCCATCATACGGTTGAGGATATTGGCATTGGGTTCGGCCAGGCACTGGCCCGCGCCATCGGCGACAAGAAAGGCTTGCGCCGTTACGGACACGCCTATGTGCCGCTGGATGAGGCGCTGTCGCGGGTGGTGATCGACCTTTCCGGCAGGCCCGGTTTGGTTTTCAATGTCGAGTTTACCCGCGCCATGATCGGCGAGTTCGATGTGGATCTGGTGCACGAGTTTTTTCAGGGACTGGTGAATCACGCCGCCATCAGCGTGCATATCGACAATCTGCGCGGCGACAATGCACACCACCAGGCGGAAACCGTGTTCAAGGCCTTTGGACGCGCCTTGCGCATGGCCACCGAACTTGATCCGCGCGCCGCAGGCGCGGTGCCATCCACCAAGGGTAGCCTTTGAGCCGCTTATGAGCAGCACCGTAGCAGTGGTTGATTACGGCATGGGTAATCTGCGCTCGGTCGCCAAGGCGATCAAACATGTCGCACCCGGGGAAAACGTCCTGATCACTTCCAGCGCCGCCGCAATTGCGGACGCGGATCGCGTAGTGGTGCCGGGCCAGGGCGCCATGCCGGATTGCATGCGTGAGCTGGAAATCCGCGGGCTGCGCGAGGCAGTGGAGCGCGCCGCAGAGGACAAACCTTTCCTGGGAATTTGCGTGGGCTTGCAAATGCTCTTCGGCCAGGCCGAGGAAGGCGGCGCGATGGGCCTTGAAGTATTGCCCGGACAAGTGCCGCATTTTCCGCGCGCCGCAATGCAGGGGCCGGACGGCAGCCGCCTGAAAGTGCCGCACATGGGTTGGAACGAGGTGCATCAAATGCCGGACGAGTCCGGCAAACCCCACGTCCTCTGGACGGATATTGCCGATGGAGCGCGCTTCTATTTCGTGCACAGCTATTATGTTGAACCGGAACTGCCGGACGTGATTGCCGGTTCAACGAATTACGGCATCCCCTTTACCAGCGCCGTGGCGCGGGATAATATCTTCGCCGTGCAATTCCACCCGGAAAAAAGTGCGCGCGATGGTTTGGCGCTGCTCGCCAACTTCATGCGCTGGAAACCCTGATTCCCATACCCCCAAGCTCACTTTTCCTATGCTGCTGATACCTGCGATCGACCTCAAGGATGGACACTGCGTCCGCCTCAAACAGGGCGTCATGGAAGATGCCACAGTATTCTCCGAAGACCCGGCTGCCATGGCCCGCCACTGGATAGACCAGGGCGCGCGCCGCCTGCACCTGGTCGACCTGAATGGCGCGTTTGCCGGCAAGCCGAAGAATGAGGCGGCGATCAAGGCGATACTCAACGAAGTCGGCGCCGAAATTCCCGTGCAACTCGGCGGCGGCATCCGCGATCTCGATACCATCGAGCGCTGTCTCGACGACGGCGTTACCTACGTGATCATCGGCACCGCAGCGGTGAAGAATCCCGGCTTCCTGTATGACGCGTGCAGCGCTTTTCCCGGCCACATCATCGTCGGGCTGGATGCCAAGGACGGCAAGGTGGCGGTGGACGGCTGGTCGAAAATGACCGGCCACGATGTCGTCGACCTGGCCAGAAAGTTCGAGGATTACGGCGTGGAGGGCGTGATCTATACCGACATCGGCCGCGACGGCATGCTCTCCGGCGTGAATATCGAAGCCACCGTCAAGCTCGCCCAGGCGTTGCGCATTCCCGTGATTGCCAGCGGCGGCATTGCCAGCCTGAAGGACATCAAGGCGCTGTGTGCAGTACAGGATGAAGGGATCAGCGGCGCGATTACCGGCCGTGCGATTTACCAAGGCACGCTCGACTTCAAAAAAGCGCAGGCCGAAGCCGACAAGCTGTCGGCCAATTCTTGACTCCTTGACTCCTTGACTCCCTGACCACTGATTCTCATGCTTGCCAAGCGCATCATTCCCTGTCTCGACGTCAGCGCCGGTCGCGTGGTCAAGGGCGTCAATTTCGTTGCTTTGCGCGATGCCGGCGATCCGGTGGAAATCGCCCGGCGTTATGACGAGCAGGGCGCCGACGAACTGACATTCCTTGACATCACCGCCAGCTCCGACCAGCGCGACATCATCCTGCATGTGGTCGAGCGGGTGGCCGACCAGGTATTCATTCCGCTCACCGTTGGCGGCGGCGTGCGCGAAGTGGCAGACGTGCGTCGGCTGCTGAATGCCGGCGCCGACAAGGTCAGCATGAACACCGCCGCAGTGTTGAATCCGCAACTGGTTGCGGATGCCTCCGGCAAAGTCGGCAGCCAGTGCATCGTCGTCGCCATCGACGCCAAGCAATCATCGCCGGGTCATTGGGAGGTATTCACTCACGGTGGCCGCAAGGGCACCGGACTCGATGCCGTAGCCTGGGCGCAGCAAGTTCAAGCGCTGGGGGCGGGCGAGATCCTGCTGACCAGCATGGACCGCGACGGCGCCAAGAACGGTTTTGATCTGGTGCTCACCCGCGCCATCTCGGAAGCCGTGGATATTCCCGTGATCGCCAGTGGCGGGGTCGGCAACTTGCAGCATCTTGCCGATGGCGTGGTTGAGGGCAAGGCGGATGCCGTGCTGGCCGCCAGCATTTTTCATTTCGGCGAATACACGGTGCGACAGGCCAAGGAATACCTGCGTGCGAAAGGCATCGAGGTCAGGTTATGAACGCTAACTGGCTTAACCAGGTGAAGTGGGACGAGCAAGGGCTGGCGCCGGTGATTACCCAGGATGCTTTGAGCGGCGAAGTGTTGATGTTTGCCTGGATGAACCGCGAAGCGCTGGAACGCACCGCCGAGAGCGGCGAGGCGGTTTACTGGTCACGCTCGCGGCGCAAGCTGTGGCACAAGGGCGAAGAATCTGGCCACACCCAACTGGTACGCGAGATGCGCATCGACTGCGATAACGACGTGATCCTGCTCAAGGTCGAGCAGATCGGCGGCATTGCCTGCCATACCGGACGGCGCAGTTGCTTCTACAGAACGTTCGACGGCACACGCTGGCAAACCAGCGAACCGGTGCTGAAAGACCCCAAGACCATATACAAGTACAAGTAATTCCGTTTCCAGATCATCTGTGACTTTGTTAACTTCGCCTTGCCGTGCAATGTGCACTGTCTGCGGCTTGTTTTCGCGTCACAAATGATCTGGAAACGGAATAAGCAGGCAGCAGCGCTTATTTGCGGTTGAACTCCTTGATGCAGCGGGTCAGGTTATCGCCGATTTTTCCGGGTTCCAGCACGCATTCGCCGCCTTTTGCGGCAGCCGGCGGTTTGGCGGCGGCGGGTACTGAGGGTATTGCGGGCTGCATGGCTGGCGGTGGGTTTTTCCCGGAATTCTGTGTGGCAGCGTGCAACTGGGTTTCAGCGTCCTTCAATTTTTTCTGCTGCTCAGTGTTTTCCCGCCGGTATTTGGCCTCGGATTCCTGGAGTCGCGCCATCTGATTTTCCATCTGAACGATTTCGTCCCGCTGATCGACGATTTTTTCAGCCTGGTTGGCGAGCATTTTCCAGAGCACGGCGGAAGAGAACGTCATGCCGGCGAAGCCGCCGATCAGCAAAACCAGCAGGTAGATGAAAAAACTCCGCACCTTGCTGCGTGGCGCATCGGTCTTGACGGTTTCGGTCGCCGGGGAGGGCTCGGCTTTTTTCCTGGCGGGGCGGGACTCGTTGCCGTCGTCAGCGTCTTTCTCTTTGCGGCGCTCGCCGGTGTCATCTTTTTCTTCAGGTGTTTTGGCGCCACGCTTGAAGCGTTGCAGAATGCCCTTGACAGCAGTGACGAGCCACAGCGCGCCGAGGCGCAGAATCTTTTTCAGATGACCCAGCGGCCACTCGAGCGCTTCCAGGATGCGCCTGGCAAGCGACAGTCGGGGCTTGCCGGCTGCCGGGGCCGCTACGCCGGGCGTCTCCGCAACAGCCTCGGCGCCGCTTTGCGCAGCCTGCACAGGGCTGTCAGGCGCGGCCTGCGCCGGTACCTGGTTCTCCGGGGAAAGTTCCAGAGCGTGCTCCTGCGGGTCTTTGTCGGGCTCCATCGAATCTCCGGCGGTAAGAATGGATGCGAACTGGCGCCGTGCGTCAGCGGAAGACTGCCATGCCGATCATATCCTATTGGCCGTGCTTTTTCATTCGCAGCGTTTCCCGTGAAATGACGACCGCCGCGCAGAACCTTTGTTTTACAGCATAGCAGGCGTTATGATGCGTTTCCACGCATGGCTGGCGTCAATATTTTGATAGAATTCCCGAGGAATCCAAAATGATCGATCTCGAAGTCATCCATCGCCTGCAACAGACACTGAACCAGCGCAAGGGCGCAGCTCCGGAGTCGTCCTATGTCGCCAGCCTGTATGCCAAAGGAACCGACACGATTTGCAAGAAAGTTGCGGAAGAAGCCGCAGAAACCATCATGGCGGCGAAGGATGGCGACCGCCTGCACCTGGTTCGGGAGGTCACCGATCTGTGGTTCCACAGCCTGGTCTTATTGACGCATTGCGGGGTTGGTGTGGACGATGTGATGGCGGAGTTCCGCAGGCGCGAGGGCGTTTCCGGGATCGACGAGAAAAATTCGCGCAGCCAGGAGCAAGCATGAGCGACTGTATCTTTTGCAGGATTGCCCGAGGCGACATTCCCAGCAGAAAAGTCTACGAAGACGACGAAGTCCTGGCCTTCCACGACATTCAGCCGGCGGCGCCGGTGCATTTCATGATTATTCCTAAGCTGCACATTGCCTCGCTGGCCGAGGCCGACCTGTCGCATGCGGCGCTGCTTGGCAAGATGCTGGCGCTATCCGGGCGGCTGGCGAAAGCGCAGGGTCTCAACGATGGCTTCCGCACCATCATCAACACTGGCCGGATTGGCCGGCAAGAGGTGTATCATTTGCACATCCACATCGTCGGCGGCCCCGAGCCGCTGGGAACGATGATCCACAAGTAAGTATCCACAGTACACAAGGAGAGAATCATGGGAAGCTTTAGCATTTGGCATTGGTTAATCGTGCTGGTCATCGTCATGCTGGTGTTCGGCACCAAGAAATTGCGCAATGTCGGCGCCGATTTGGGCGGCGCAGTCAAAGGATTCAAGGAGGGTATGCGCGATGGTACGGCGGAGAAAAGCGCCGACGCCGCAGCACCGCAGGCAGGCGGCCATACCCTGGAAGGCGAGATCAAGGAAAAGGTCAAGAGTTAACTTGGTTAGCCTGGTTAGCCTGGTTAGGTTGAGCGCGGGCGCCGGGTTGCCCTTTCCTTCTTACTTCTCGTTTTTCACGTTCTGAATGTTCGACGTCGGTTTCTCCGAGCTGGTTGTCATTGCCCTGGTGGCGCTGATTGTCATCGGCCCCGAGCGGCTTCCCAAGGTTGCCCGCACTGTCGGCATTTTGCTGGGCCGTTTGCAGCGCTATGTCAATGACGTCAAGTCCGATATCAATCGGGAAATGCAACTCGACGAGCTCAAGCAGCTTCAAGAGCAGGTGACGAACCAGGTGCGCGAAATGGAAAGCTCGGTGACGCAGGAGATGAAGGCTGTCGAGGACTCGCTGAACCAGAGCATAGCGCCGCCGCCCGAGCCGGTGGCGGATGCTCTGCCGGCGGCGGCAGTCGGCCATGCGGACGCGACCGACGCCGCCGGCGGAAAGCCTGCGCCGGCGCCTGTCGACCCAGCCAAACCTGGTGTTGATACGATTACCCAAAAGGCCTGAGCGCATGGCCAATGTGCAAGATACTTTTATCTCCCACCTGATCGAGTTGCGTGACCGGCTGATCCGTTCGATTGTTGCCGTGCTGATTATTTTTCTCTGCCTGGTCAGTTGGGCGCGGGACATATACACTTTACTGGCTACGCCGATGCTGGCGGCGCTGCCGCATGGCGGTCAGATGATCGCCACCGATGTGGGCGGCGCCTTTCTGGTGCCGATGAAGGTAACCCTGATGCTGGCCTTCCTGCTGGCATTGCCCTATGTGCTTTATCAGGCCTGGGCTTTCGTGGCGCCTGGTCTCTACGCGCATGAAAAGAAATTGACCTTGCCGCTGATCGTAGCCAGCGTGTTCCTGTTTTTTGTCGGCATGTGTTTCGCGTATTTTGTGGTTTTCCCCACGGTCTTCGCCTTCGTCAACAAGTTTGCTCCGGTAGGGGTGGCGGTGATGACCGACATCGAAAAATATCTCTCCTTTGTAATGACCACCTTCCTTGCCTTCGGCATGACGTTCGAAATGCCGGTGGTGGTCATCGTGCTGGTTAAGGTCGGCATCGTCAGCATTGCCAAGCTCAGGGAAATCCGCCCTTATGTAGTGGTCGGCTCCTTCGTGGTTGGCGCAATTTTCACTCCGCCCGATGTGCTCTCGCAGTTTCTGCTGGCTGTGCCGCTGTGGTTGCTGTATGAACTGGGCATCATCCTCGCCAGCCTGATCTCCAAGCCGACCCCGGAAACCGACTACCAGCCTCTCGACGACGACGCGATGGAGCGGGAGCTCGACAAGGCAGAGGCTGATTCTCATAAGTCATAAGTTGGGAGGCAGGCAGGGATGTCCAGGGAGATTCCAGTCAGACTGACCAACGAGGCCGATGTGCGCAGCCTTGCCACGTCTGCACTGCTCAAACTGTTCGACAGCCTCTACGAAGGCGCGGTCGTGGTTGATCGGGTAGGGCGCATTACCTGGATCAACGATAAATACAAGGCGCTGATCGGCTGGAATGGCGCCGAATCCATTGAGGGCAGACCGGTTGAAGAGGTAATCCCCAACAGCCGTTTGCGCGCCGTGGCCGAATCCGGACAGGCAGAGATGCTGGACATATTTACACTCGGTTCGCGTCAGGTGGTGGTGTCCCGGATTCCGCTGCGTGATGACAACGGCACGCTGATCGGTGCGTTGGGCGTGATCCTTTATGACCGGCTGCAAGCCCTGCGACCGATTGTTTCAAAATTCCAGACGATGCAGGCCGAGCTTGTCTCCGCCCGCCGCGAACTGACGGAAAACCGCCAAGCCAAGTATCGTTTCAGCCAGTTCATCGGGGTGAGCAAGGCGGCCCGCGAAATCAAGGAACAAGCGCGGCGTGCCGCTGCGCGCGACATGACGGTGCTGCTGCTGGGTGAGACCGGCACCGGCAAGGAATTGCTGGCGCACGCCATCCATGCCGCCAGCAAGCGGGCCGACTCTGCGCTGGTGCGTGTCAATGCCGCTGCAATCCCCGAAAATCTGCTTGAGGCGGAACTCTTCGGCGTTGAGCCGGGCGCCTACACCGGTGCGGGAAACAGGATTCGTCCCGGAAAATTCCAGTTGGCTGACGGGGGCACGTTGTTTCTGGACGAAGTTGGCGACATGCCATTGGGGTTGCAGGCAAAGCTGCTGCGCGTCCTGCAGGAAGGCGAGATTGAGCCGCTCGGCGGCAACCGGATGTACTCGGTGGATGTGCGCGTGGTCGCCGCCACCAGCCGGGACTTGAAGGCCATGGTCGATGCCGGCGAATTCCGCGCCGATCTTTACTATCGGCTGAATGTCCTGCCGCTGCGCCTGCCGCCGCTGCGCGAGCGTGGCGATGATTTACCGATTCTCTGCGAGAGCTTGCTGGAGAGCATCGCCGAGAGAGCCGGTGAAACTGTGAAGACGGTTTCACCGGCGGGTCTGCAGCGCCTGGCTGAATATCCCTGGCCAGGTAATGTACGTGAGCTGCAAAACGTTTTGCAGCAGGCGCTGACGTGTTGCGACGGACATGCGCTGGGGCCGGAGCATTTCGGGATGTTGCCGGCGGCTGTGGTATCTGCTTCGACCCTCACTCCGCTGGCGAACAATCCGGCCGGCTCTGTACGCCTGTTGCGCGAAGCCGCCGCTGCAGCGGAACATGCGGAAATTTTCAAGGCGCTGGCAGCCACTGCCGGGGTCAAACTGCATGCGGCGAAACTGCTGGGCATCAGCAGGACGCAACTTTATGAAAAGCTCACCGCTTACGGGATGCTGTCCGCTTTCCCGGACGCCGGCGATTCTGTCCGGGATTCCGAACGCACCGTGAAACTCGTTGATCGATTGGCATAGCCTGGATTTTACCGGATCAACTTGTGTGCCGTTGCGTACAGTAAGCAGGTGCGGATAGGGCGGCAGGTGCATGTGCTTGCAATGTTCCGTTTAAAATCAAACAGAAAAATTGCTGGCATGAAGGCTGCATAGGGACGGATGGTTGTCGCCGGGCAGGATGGCGACGATTCCCAACTAGAGGAGGAGATAGCATGAAAAATACAGACTTTACTGTAGCAGGACTCATGGCGGTGTTCCTGGCTTGCGCGACTTTTGCCAGCCAGGCGCTGGCCCAGGAACTGAAGATCGCACTGATTGCCGGCAAGACGGGTCCGCTGGAGGCCTATGCCAAGCAGACCGAGACCGGCTTCATGCTGGGTCTCGAGTATCTGACCAAGGGTTCCATGATGGTCAATGGCCGCAAGCTGAAGGTGATCGTCAAGGACGACCAGATCAAGCCTGAGCTTGCCAAGGCGGCTTTGGCCGAAGCCTTTGGCGACGACAAGGTCGACATTGCGGTTGGCACGACATCCTCGGGCGCCGCTTTGGCAATGCTGCCGGTTGC
This sequence comes from Betaproteobacteria bacterium, assembly GCA_016194935.1. Classification (GTDB taxonomy): domain Bacteria; phylum Pseudomonadota; class Gammaproteobacteria; order Burkholderiales; family Rhodocyclaceae; genus JACRAR01. Next base: position 68,809 of record JACQAO010000032.1, on the reverse strand, counting down.
CGAAGAATACAAGAAAGTGTTGATCGTCGAGCCGGCGGTGGCCGATGCGATTACCGGAGAGAAGTGGAACCGCTACATATTCCGCACCGCCCGCAACTCCTCGCAGGATGCTTTGGCTTCCGCCGCAGCGTTGCCGAACGATGCGAACATCGCCTTCCTGGCGCAGGACTATGCGTTCGGGCGTGATGGCGTCAAAGCGTTCAAGGAAGCCCTGGCTGCGGTCAAGAGCAAGGCGAAAGTGGTGCATGAGGAGTACGCACCTCAGAACACGACAGATTTCACGGCGCCAGCGCAGCGAATTTTCGATGCGCTCAAAGACAAGCCGGGTCGCAAGATCCTCGCCATCATCTGGGCCGGCCCCCATCCCATGACCAAGATTGCCGAGTTGAAGCCTGAGCGTTACGGCATCGAAATGGCGCCGGGCGGCAACATTCTGCCGGTGATGAAAGGCTGGAAAAATTTTGCCGGCGTCGAGGGCAGCGTCTATTACTATTACGCTTTTCCGAAGAACAAGATGAACGACTGGCTGGTAGCCGAGCATCAGAAACGCTACAACTCGCCTCCGGATTTCTTCACGGCGGGAGGGTTTGCCGCAGCCAGTGCGGTGGTGACGGCGCTGACCAAAGCCGGTTCCAGCGATACCGAGAAACTGATCCATACCATGGAAGGCATGGACTTCGATACACCCAAGGGCAAGATGACTTTCCGTAAAGAAGATCATCAGGCGCTGCAGGCGATGTACCAATTCCGTATCAAGAAGGTACAGGCGAATGAATGGGATCTGCTCGACCTGGTGCGCGAAATCCCCGCCGCCGAAATCCCGTTACCGATCCATAACAAGCGCTGACTGGTCATCAAACCAGCAGCCGGGTAATTCAGATTCCTGAATTACCCGGCGCGCCAACGGATTTTCATCACTCATGGCGAACCAGAATTCGACCGTGCCAACCACGGTTGCTACGGAACCTCCGGTGTTATCGACGCACGGCATGAGCATCCGTTTTGGCGGCCATGTCGCGGTCAATAATGTCAGTTGTGAATTCAGGCCCGGCACGCTGACCGCCATAGTCGGGCCGAACGGCGCAGGTAAAACGACTTACTTCAACCTGATTTCCGGGCAACTGACGGCGACCTCGGGCAGCGTGCGCCTCTACGGCGAGGACATCACCGCGCTGGGCGCAGCGCAGCGCACCCGTCGCGGCATTGGCCGCGCCTTTCAACTCACCAACCTGTTCCCGAATCTGACGGTGCTCGAAAATGTTCGCATCGCAGTACAGGGCAAGGCGGGGTTGGGCGTGAATCTGTTGTCGATGTGGAGCAGTCATATCGAGCTGATCGAAAAGGCTGAACACTACCTGCATCGGGTAGGTCTGCTCGAACGCCGCACCGAGATTGCCGCCGTGCTTCCTCATGGCGACAAGCGCAAGCTCGAAATCGCCATCCTGCTGGCGCTGGAACCGGACATCCTGATGTTCGACGAACCAACCGCAGGAATGGGCGTGGAGGAAGTCCCGATCATACTGGACCTGATTCGCCAGATTAAGGCCCAGGGCGACAAGACGATCCTGTTGGTGGAGCACAAGATGGACGTGGTGCGCTCACTGGCTGACCGCATCATCGTGCTGCATAACGGCTACCTGGTTGCCGACGGCGACCCGGACGAGGTCATGGCCTCGCCGATCGTGCAGGAAGCCTATCTCGGCACGGGAGTGGCGGAACATGTCTGAAGCCCTGCTGACGCTGAAGGGCGTACATACCCATATCGGCCAATACCATATCCTGCAAGGCATCGACCTGGTCGTGCCGAAAAATGGCCTGATGGTGCTTCTCGGCCGCAACGGGGCCGGCAAGACCACCACCTTGCGTACCATCATGGGTCTATGGCATGCCTCGCAAGGTACGGTGAACTTCGCCGGACGCGACATCACACACAGCGCGACGCCCGACATTTCCTGTGCGGGGATTGCTTACGTACCCGAGAACATGGGTATCTTCGCCGACTTGACGGTGCGCGAGAACCTGTTTCTCGCCGCGCGTAATGTGAAAAAAGCAGGAGAGATGGATACCGCCAGACTGGAGTGGATCTTCGGTTTTTTTCCGGCCCTGAGAAAATTCTGGGGCCAGCCCGCCGGGACGCTTTCCGGCGGCCAGAAACAGATGCTCGCCATTGCCCGCGCCATCGTCGAGCCGCGCAAGCTCCTGCTGGTTGACGAGCCGACCAAGGGGCTCGCGCCGGCCATTGTGCGGAGCCTGATCGATGCCTTTCTTGAACTGAAAACCACCGAGACAACAATTTTGCTGGTGGAGCAGAACTTCAATTTTGTGAAAAGCCTTGGCGATAGTGTCGCTGTCATAGATGACGGCCGCATGGTGCACACCGGAACCATGGCCGAATTATCCGGCGACATGGATTTGCAACAGAAGCTGCTGGGGCTTGCGCTCGAGCACCAATATTAATCACTACCCGCCATGCCCAACGCCATGCCCAATACTACGCCCGCCGCAGCCGACGCTTCAGCGTTGCTGCGCAGAGTACCCATCGACTACCTGCCGCTGCTGATCCTGCCGCTGCTGGCGCTGCTGGCTCTGCCGCTGGTCGGCAGCTTTCCGACCTGGGTGACGCTGACGATTGCCGGCCTGGCGATGGGCATGATGATTTTCATCATGGCCAGCGGCCTGACGCTGATTTTTGGTCTGATGGATGTGCTGAATTTTGGTCACGGCGCGTTTGTTTCAATCGGTGCGTTTACCGCCACCCTGGTGCTGTTGCCGATGAAAGACTGGGTGCAGGCTGATTCGCTGCTGTTGAATCTCTTGGCGCTGGGCCTTGCCGTCCTGCTGGCGATGACAGTCACCGGACTGCTCGGCTGGGCATTCGAACGGATCATCATCCGACCGGTGTACGGCCTGCACCTGAAACAGATACTCATCACCATGGGCGGGATGATCGTCGCCGAACAGATGATCCACGTCATCTGGGGCGTCGAACAGATTCCGTTGCCCATGCCGGAGACGTTCCGCGGCGTCTTGATCGTGGGCGACGCAGCAGTGGAAAAATATCGCCTGATCGCCGTCGGTATCGGCCTGGCGGTGTTCGCCATCATGTTCCTGGTGCTCAACCGTACAAAAATCGGGCTGCTGATCCGGGCGGGTGTCGAGAATGGCGAAATGGTCGAAGCTCTCGGCTACCGCATCCGGCGGCTGTTTGTTGGCGTCTTCATCGCGGGTTCCGCGCTGGCCGGCCTGGGTGGCGTGTTGTGGGGGCTGTACAAGGAAACCCTGACAGCCGCCATCGGCAGCGAGACGACCGTGCTGGTGTTCATCGTCATCATCATCGGCGGTCTCGGCTCGGTCGGCGGCTGTTTTATCGGCGCATTGCTGGTGGCGCTGGTAACCAACTACGCCGGCTTCCTGGCGCCAAAAGTGGCGCTGGTGTCCAATATCCTGTTGATGGTGGCGATTCTGTTGTGGCGACCGCAAGGTCTTTATTCGGTTGCGAAAAGATAATGCTGGCGAAACTGTTCTCAGGCGATTTCCCGCGCAGCCGCGTCCTGGCGGCGCTGCTCCTGGTGATTTTGTTTAGCCTGGCTTGTGCGCCGTTTCTGACCACGGGCGCCAGGATGCTGAATGTCGCGGCTACCATCTGCATCTTCATCGTGCTGGCGGCTTCCTACGATTTACTGCTCGGCTATACCGGCATCGTTTCATTCGCGCATACCATGTTCTATGGGATTGGCGCCTACGGCGTCGGACTGGCCTTGAACAGCATCGCCGCCAACTGGTGGGCCGTATTCGCAGGAGTCATCGCAGCACTGTTGCTGTCGCTGGCGCTGGCGTTGGTGATCGGCCTGTTCTCGTTGCGCGTGAAAGCCATTTTCTTTGCCATGATTACCTTGGCGGTGGCCTCGGCTTTTGCCGTACTCGCCTCACAACTTTCCGACTTCACCGGAGGCGAGGATGGCCGCAGCTTCACAGTGCCGGAAATTCTTCATCCGGACTTCAGGCTCTTCGACGCAGAGGTCTTCGGTCGTGTCATCGACGGCAAGTTAATCACCTACTACTTGGTGTTTTGTTCTGCCCTGGTGCTGTTTTTGCTGATGCTGCGGATCGTCAATTCCCCCTTTGGCCGCGTTTTGCAGGCGATCCGCGAGAACGATTTTCGCGCCGAGGCCCTGGGTTACCGGACGGCCATCTACCGCACTATCGGCAACTGCCTGGCGGCTTTGATAGCTACGCTGGCCGGCGCGTTGATGACGTTGTGGTTGCGTTACGTCGGCCCGGCCACTTTCCTGTCTTTCGAGGTCATGACCGATGTGCTGCTGATCGTGGTGATCGGCGGCATGGGAACGCTATATGGCGCAGTTATCGGCGCGACCTTGCTGATTCTGGCGCAGAATTATTTGCATGCGCTGATGGGCCAGACTTCTGCGGCACTCAGCGGAATCCCGTGGCTTTCGATGTTGTTCCACCCGGACCGTTGGCTGTTATGGCTTGGGGTGCTGTTCGTCCTGTCAGTATATTTTTTCCCGTCCGGCATCGTCGGCAGGCTGCGGCGCAGCGCGCGCCCGGCCTGAATTACTCAGGCCGGGGCTTGGGCCGTTTGACGATGGTGACCATCACGTCGAGTTGTTTGCCCGCACGGAGAATTTTCAGTTGCGTCTGCTGGCCAGGTGTCAGCGCGGCGATCATTCCCAGCATGCTTTGCGCATCGCTGACCGGCTTGCCGGCCACCGACAGCAGGATGTCGCCGGGCTTGATGGCGGCGCGGTCCGCCGGACTGCCGCGTTCCACGCCGGCGATCAGGATGCCCTGATTCGCGCCCAGTTTGAACGACTCCGCCAATTCCGGAGTGATTTCCTGAACTTCGATGCCGATCGAGCCGCGCGTGACCGAGCCGGTCTTGATGATTTGCTCCATCACGTTTTTTGCCAAAGACACGGGGATGGCAAAGCCGATGCCCATTGAGCCGCCGCTTTGCGAGTAAATCGCCGTATTGATGCCAGCCAGGTGGCCGTTGGAGTCCACCAGCGCCCCGCCGGAATTGCCGGGGTTAATGGCGGCGTCGGTCTGGATGAAGTTCTCAAAGGTATTGATGCCGAGATGGGAGCGGCCGAGCGCGCTGACAATGCCGTGAGTCACGGTCTGGCCGACGCCGAAGGGATTGCCAATGGCCAGCACCACGTCGCCGACGCGCAGGGATTCGGCGGGTGCAAAAACCATCGCCGGCAGTTTGCCACCCTTGCCGAGATCTACACGCACCACCGCCAGATCGGTATCCGGGTCGGCGCCGACCACGCGCGCCTTGAACTTGCGACCGTCCTGCGTCGCCACCTCGATTTCGTCGGCGGCTTCGACCACATGATTGTTGGTGAGGATGTAGCCGTCAGCGCTGACGATCACTCCGCTACCCAGTCCCGAGCGGCGTTGCGGCTGCATTTCGAGGCGGTCGCCGAAAAAATGGCGGAAAAACGGATCATTCAGGAAGGGGTTGCGCGGCGCCTTGATCTCCTGGCTGGTGTAAATATAGACCACCGAAGGCAGCGCTCTATTGGCGGCTTCACTGTAGGAGGAAACTTTGCGCGCGTCGCCGGAAAATCCCGGCGCGGCCTCCTCTACTGCAACCGTATGTGTCCCGCCATTGGCGGCGCCACGCGGCAGCCATTCCGGTTTGAGGGTCTGCACGGTGAACAACACCGCCACGCAAAAGGTGACGGTTTGAGCGAAAATCAGCCAGAGACGGTGCATACTTGCTAGCTTCCGTTAAAGTGCTTGTTGGAGGAGTTCATGCAACGCGGCAAACCTGCCCGATATCCGGGCGAATATCCGGCGAACGCGCGCTTCCCGGATTATTGCCCAAACGGGCTGCGAGTGGAAGGGCGCACCGAAATGCTGGCGCTGGTCCGGAGTCAGAACGAATTTAGAAAGCCGGGTCTAACCGCCGATGCCAGCCACAATTGATTTGGTTGACCTGAATAAATTCCCCTGGGAATTACCGCCACCGCGCGATATTTACCTGAATCTGAGCATACGCCGCAGCACGCTGTATGCCTTTGTGGCTTCGTTGTTGATACACCTGCTGGCGCTGTTTGCAGTGCCGCAGCTACACATGAACAACGGTGAATTGTTGGCCAGGGCGGGTGATCCCCTGACCGTGAGTCTCCAGCCGCGCGCGTCAGCGCCAAATCCACAGAATCCGTCCGCCGCCATCCTTGAGACGCCGCCGCAATCGCAGGCGGATCATCGTCGCAAGGCCGCGCCGCCCCCGGTCCTTGCGCTCCGCAAACCTCGCCCGGACGACCTCGCCAGACCGGCGAATCCGTTGACTCCATCAGTGCCGTCACCGGCTGCCGAGGCCGCGCCGGACATGCTGGCCTATATCAATGCCGCCAGGGCGCGCCGCCAGGCCGCCGAAGGGATTGCCGGCAGGGAAAACGCCGAGGCCGCCGGCGATCAGCACGAACCGACGGAAGACGAAATCAGGATGGCCAGAGTCAAGCGCAATCTGAATCCGGGTACCAACGGCGTATTTCAAATTCTCAGCATCGAGTCGCGCACGGCGGCTTTTTCCTTCCGCGGCTGGACCACTGATGCCGGCAATTCGCGGCGCGAATACATTCAAGTCGAATTGGGAACCAACAGCAATATCGAGATCGCCATTGTGCGCAAGATGATCGAGCTGATACGCCGCTACTACAAAGGCGATTTCAACTGGGAATCGCAGCGTCTTGACCGCGTGGTCACTTTGTCGGCGCGCGCCGAAGACAACACTGGTCTGGAAGATTTTCTGATGCAGGAGTTTTTTGCAAGCCGGTCGCGTCCAGCCGACCTGCGTTAAGGAACTTCCGCCGCTGGTTTCAATGATGCGAATAGCGTCTATGGCTGAGCGGCTTTGGACAGCGCAGCCTCGACCAGCTTGCACCAGTAGGTAGCGCCGATGGGCAGCAGGGCGTCATTGAAATCGTAATTGGAGTTGTGCAGTTGGCACGGCCCCATGCCGTGAAACGCATCCAGCCGATGATCGCCATCGCCATTGCCGATGAAAAAATAAGTGCCGGGTACTTTTTCCAGAAAAAATGAAAAATCCTCGGACGCGGTAAACGGCGGAATCGCGCGGTCTACCTGGGCAGCACCGAAGGCATTTTCAGCAACATCCGCAGCAAATCCGGTTTCCTTGGGCCAGTTGATCAGCGGTGGGTAGCAGCGCACAAAATCCAGTTCGCCTGTAGCGCCATAGGCTTCACTCAGCTTGGTGGCAATCCGGCGCATATTGTTTTCAATCAGATCAAGTACCTCGATGCTGTAGGTTCTGACTGTGCCACGAATCACGGCCTGCGCCGGAATCACGTTATAGGCGTCGCCCGCATGTATCTGCGTGACCGACAACACGGCGGTGTCGATCGGATCTTTATTGCGGGTGATAAGGCTCTGCAAAGCCTGCACTATTTCTGTAGCGATCAAGATGGGATCGACGGACTTGTGTGGTTGCGCCGCATGGCCGCCCACGCCTTTGACTACGATATCGAAGCGGCTGCTTGACGCCATGGCCGGCCCCGAACGAAAGCCGAGAACACCGGCAGCCATGCCGGGCATATTGTGCATGCCGTACACCGCATCGCAGGGGAAGCGTTCGAACAAGCCATCGGCCATCATGGCTCTGGCGCCGGCATTGCCGCCTTCTTCCGCCGGCTGGAAAATAAAATTCACCACGCCATCGAAATTTTTATGCTCGGCCAGATACTTGACCGCCCCCAACAGCATGGTGGTATGGCCGTCGTGGCCGCAGCCGTGCATTTTTCCGGGATTCTTCGAGCAATGCGCGAAGCGGTTGTTCTCCGGCATCGGCAGGGCGTCCATGTCGGCGCGCAAGCCGATGGAGCGCTTGCTGGCGCCGGACCGCAACACGCCCACCACCCCGGTTTTTCCCAGGCCGGTGTGCACTTCCAGGCCCAGCTCGGCCAGGCGTTTCGCCACCAGGGCCGAGGTTCGCTGTTCTTCGAACGCCAATTCGGGGTAGGCATGAATATCGCGGCGGATGGCGATAAGTTCTTCGTGATTTCGTTCAATGTCGGCGAGTAAACTCATGATTCCTGCCTCTTGTAAATTTCGTAGTGAGCATCTTACGCAACGCTGCCGCACTACAAGCGGACAATGTTACTGCCAGTGCTTAAGCAGGAGCAGCCGGAGCGGGTTTCAGGAAAAAAACAACACTCGGCAGCTTCTCGAAATGCGCATCGCAAGTGATCAGATCAGCGCCATATTCAAGTGCCGTAGCGTACACGATGGCATCGGCGGTTGCCAGTTTGTGCTGCCGATGCAGTTCGGCGGCACGCAAGGCGATTCGAGTATCCAGTGGTGCCACGACGCATTTCTGGGTATAGGCGATTACCTGATCCGATTTGTCTTCGCCGACTTCACGGTTGAGCCATTTGGCTAATTCCAGTTGCACAATAGTCGGTACCACGCATTGCGTCCTGTCCGGAAATTCGCGCAACAGCTTCTTGTACATCGCTCCCCCGATTACCCATTCGATCCAGACGGAGGTGTCGACGACGCGCATCAAAAGCGGTCCTTGCGATCCCGGTAGCCCACCGGCTTAGCGCCTTTGGCGAGCCCCGCGAGTTGCTCCAGATCAGGTACCGGCAGCATGAGGACGCCGCTGCCCTTGGGGATAAAAACGAATTCCTGTCCGGCTTCCCAGTGCTGCTCCTCGCGCACGATCTTGGGAATGGAAATCTGGTATTTGCTGGATAACGTCGCGGTGGCGGACATTCTTACCTCTTCTTGATCGATGTTAATACGGTAAGAATACACTATCGGGCGACCGGAATGCAAATCGGGAGTGTGTCTGCAACAGCGGGTTCAAGGCGCTTCCAGCTTTTCGAGTTCTTCCGGAGTGTTGATGTTGGCGAAAGCAGCGGCGTCCGGGAAGGACACTTCGGCTATTTTCAGGGTGGCGTGCCAGGCGTTAATCTTGCGCCCGCCGTCGGCCATGAAAGCGTTTAAATATTCCAGCAGTTCGCGCCGGTACAGCGCGAATACAGGTTGCGTGCGGTCAGCGGAGTGCGCAACCGCCAGTTGCGCACCGGTCGTTGTGAGGACTGCGTGAAGTCTGGCGACCAGATCCAGCGGCAGGAAAGGCGAGTCGCACGGGGCCGTTGCCAACAGCGGCGTGGCGCATCGGCTGAGTCCCGCATGCAGCCCGGCCAGCGGCCCGGCATAGCCGGCGATTACATCGGCGATCACCGGATAGCCGAATGCAGCGTAGGCCTCCGGGTTCCGGTTGGCGTTGATCAGCAGGGTAGCCACTTGCGGCGCCAGGCGCTCAATGGCGTGCGCCGCCAGCGGTTTGCCGCGCAACAGCCGCAGTCCCTTGTCGGCGCCGCCCATGCGCTGCGCCAGGCCGCCGGCGAGAATCAGGCCAGTGATGCTGTCATTGCGCGACTTGAAAGAATCAGCCACCGATGTAGGACATTTCGATTTTCTTCAGTGCGGCTCTCAGTGATGTTGTTTGTGCTGTGCGTATTTCGGAATAATTGTCGTCACGCACGCTCCACAAGGCGGCGAGAGCAGCGCCGATGGCCTGGTCGGACTGGCCGCCGCGCAGCAAGCCGCGCAAGTCGTGGCCACGCTGGGCGAACAGGCAGGTGTACAGCGCGCCGTCGGTGGATAGCCGGGCGCGCGTGCAGGTGGCGCAAAAAGCCTGGGTCACGGAAGAGATGACGCCGATTTCACCGCCACCGTCACGGTAGCGCCAGCGCTCGGCCACTTCGCCAGGGTAGTTGGGATCGACGGCAATCAGCGGCTGTTCGGCGGAAATCAGTTGCACCACCTCGGCGGATGGCACGACTTCATCCAGCTTCCAGCCGTTGCTGCTGCCCACGTCCATGTATTCGATGAAGCGCACGATATGTCCGGGGCTTGAATTCGTGGCGCGAAAGTAGCGGGCCATCGGCAGAATGGCGTGGTCATTGAGGCCGCGCTTGACCACCATATTGATCTTGATCGGCGCGAGGCCGGCTGCCTCTGCGGCGGCGATGCCTTCCAGCACCTGCGCCACGGGAAAATCGACATCGTTCATCTTGCGGAAAGTCGGGTCGTCGAGCGCGTCGAGGCTCACCGTCACCCGTTGCAGGCCGGCGTCGCGCAGGCTGCGCGCTTTCCTGGCCAGCAGCGAGCCGTTGGTGGTGAGCGTCAGGTCGAGGCCGGGAATGACCGCCAGCATCTCGATCAGGTGTTCGATGTGGCGCCGGAGCAGCGGCTCGCCGCCGGTCAGGCGAATTTTGTTGACCCCGTTGGCGACGAAAATTCTGGCGACGCGCGCGATCTCTTCGAAAGACAGCAACTCGTCGCGTGGCAGGAAAGGGTAGTCGCGCCCGAATACCGTCTTCGGCATGCAATAGGTGCAGCGAAAATTGCAGCGGTCGGTGACCGAGATGCGCAGGTCGCGCATCCGCCTGCCGCGCAGGTCAACGTCGGCTGCATTGCCGGCGATATTGTCGTGCGCTGGTATGGGCGCAGCGCGGCGCGCATCCATCAGTGGGATTACCCGATCATTCATTTGGGGTTTAGTGTTCCTGCTCAGTTCGCCGAAGCTCACAGTGATTATGAAGCGGATAAGACAGACCGGCAAGCGGATCGACAGTGGATTGGCTGGCGCGGGAAGGAATCGCATGGCATATTTGAAGATACATGAAAGTTATGCTAGGCTAAAGCCGGTTTATCTTCATAACGAATCCTATAAAAACTGGAGGAGATAATTCATGAAAGTTACAAGGAGACAGTTCTTCAAGATTTGCGCGACGGGCATGGGAAGTTCGACCGTCGCGTTGATGGGATTCTCGCCCACCCTGGCTTTGGCCGAAGTGCGCAGCTTCAAGCTTACCCACGCTCAGGAAACCCGCAACACCTGTCCGTATTGCTCGGTTGCTTGCGGCGTACTGGTGTATTCGATGGGGGATAAATCCAAAAACGTCGAGTCCCGCATTATTCACATCGAGGGCGATCCGGATAACCCGGTGAACCGCGGCACGCTGTGTCCCAAGGGCGCCGGCCTGCTCGACATGGTGCATAGCCAGAGCCGCGTCAAGTTCCCGGAAGTGCGCTTACCCGGCAGCAACGACTGGCAGCGCATCTCATGGGATGACGCCATCAGCCGCATCGCCAAGCATATGAAGGCGGACCGCGACGCAAACCTCGTCGAGAAGAACAAAGACGGGCTGACGGTGAACCGCTGGAACACTTTTGGTTTCCTCGCTTCCTCGGCTGCTTCCAACGAACCCGGTTATCTCAGCCACAAGATACTCCGCGCGCTGGGAGCGGTGACGTTCGACACCCAGGCACGTATTTGACACGCCCCCACGGTGGCCAGTCTGGCCCCGACGTTTGGGCGTGGTGCGATGACCAACCACTGGGTTGATATCAAGAACGCCGATTTGATCATCGTGATGGGCGGCAACGCCGCCGAGGCGCACCCTTGCGGCTTCAAGTGGGTGATCGAGGCGAAGAAGACCCGCAAGGCCAAGTTGATCGTGGTTGATCCGCGTTTCACGCGCTCAGCTTCCGTCGCCGATTTTTATGCGCCCTTGCGTCCGGGTACGGACATCGCCTTCCTGGGCGGCGTCATCAACTACCTGCTGAGCAACGACAAGATTCATCATGAATATGTGAAAACCTATACCAATGCGGCTTTCCTGATCGACGAGGGTTTCAGCTTCGATGAGGGATTTTTCTCGGGCTACAGCGCCGAGAAGCGCAGCTATGGCAAGGACACCTGGAAATACCAGCTCGACAAGGACGGCTACGCCAAGCTCGACGAGACCTTGCAAAGCCCGCATTGCGTGTTCCAGTTGATGAAGAAGCACTACAGCCGGTATACGCCGGAGCTGGTCAGCAAAGTCACCGGCACGCCCAAGGATCAGTTCCTCACGATCTGCGGGATGATGGCGGAGACCGCGCTGCCTACCAAAACCATGACCATCTGTTACGCCCTGGGCTGGACGCAGCACTCCGTCGGCACGCAAAATATTCGCACGATGGCGATGATCCAGTTGCTGCTGGGCAATATGGGCATGGCCGGCGGCGGCATCAACGCCCTGCGCGGCCATTCCAATGTGCAGGGCATCACCGACATGTGTCTCTACTCGGATAACCTGCCCGGCTACATCGCAGCGCCGACCGATGCCGACGCGGACTACAAGACCTACCTGGAGAAGCGCACCCCCAAGGCTTTGCGGCCTGGCCAGATGAATTTCCCGCAGAACTTTCCCAAGTGGCACACCAGCCTGATGAAGGCCTGGTACGGCGCCGCCGCGACGGAAAAGAACGACTACGCCTACGACTGGTTGCCGAAAAAAGACGGCGCTTACGATGTGCTGGCGATTTTTGATCGCATGCATCAGGGCAAGATGAATGGCTTCATCTGCCAGGGCTTCAACCCCCTGGCTGCGGTGTCGAACAAGAAAAAGGTGGGCGATGCGCTGGCCAAGCTCAAGTATCTGGTCATCATTGATCCGCTGGTGACCGATACCTCGGAGTTCTGGAAAGACTTCGGCGAATTCAACCAGGCCGACCCGGCCAGGATTCAGACCGAAGTTTTCCGCCTGCCCTGCAATCTGTTCGCCGAGGAGACGGGTTCATACACCAACTCCGGGCGGGTGGTGCAATGGCATTGGCAAGCCGCCGAAGGACCCGGGGAATCGAAGGGCGACACGGAAATCGTCGCAACCCTGTTCCAGAAACTGAAGCAAATGTATGCCAAGGAGGGCGGCAAGCTGCCCGAGCCGATTCTCAATTTGACCTGGCCCTATCGCATTCCCAACAAGCCGTCGGCAGAAGAGTTGCTGATGGAAATTTCCGGCAAGGCGCTGGCTGATGTCTACGACCCGAAGGACAAGACCAAGGTCATCGTCAAGGCCGGCGAACAACTGGCGGGCTTCATCCAGTTGCGCGACGACGGCAGCACGGCCTGCGGCAACTGGATCTACAGCGGTTGCTGGTCGCAGGCGGGGAATTTGAGTGCGCGCCGCGACAACTCCGATCCATCCGGCCTCGGCCAGACCCTCAACTGGGGCTACGCCTGGCCGGCTAACCGGCGCATCCTTTACAACCGCGCCAGTTGCGATCCTGCCGGCAAGCCCTGGGATCCGCAGCGCAGCGTGATCAAGTGGCTGGGCGACAAATGGGGCGGCAACGACATACCCGACATGCGCCCCGACGCCAAGCCCGAGGAAGGCGTGATGCCTTTCATCATGACGCAGGAAGGCGTGGCCCGCTTGTTCGCACCGGCGTTGGCCGACGGGCCTTTCCCCGAGCATTACGAGCCTTTCGAAACGCCTCTGGACAAGAACCCCTTCCATCCCAACAACGCCAAAGCCACCAGCAATCCAGTGGCCCGCGTATTCAAGGGCGACATGGAGGTGTTCGGAAAAGCCAAGGACTTCCCCTACGTAGCCACCACTTACCGGCTCACCGAGCATTACCACTACTGGACCAAGCATGTGGCGATCAACTCGGTGCTGCAGCCCGAGCAATTCATCGAGATCGGCGAGGAACTGGCCAAGGAGAAAGGCATCAAGGCCGGCGAACGGGTCAAGGTCAGTTCCAATCGCGGCCATATCAAGGCCGTGGCGGTGGTGACCAAGCGCATCAAAGCGCTGGATGTCGATGGCAAGAAGGTGCACACGGTCGGCATCCCGCTGCACTGGGGCTTCAAGGGCGTGGCGAAACCGGGCTACATCACCAACACCCTGACGCCTTCGGTCGGCGACGCCAATGTCCAGACGCCGGAGTTCAAGGCGTTCCTGGTGAACATCGAGAAAGCCTGAGGAGACCGACATGGCACTGCAATCACTGGACATCAAGCAGCGCTCGGCCACCACCACTGCAACACCGTCGGTACGCCAGACGGTGGAAGTGGCCAAGCTCATCGACGTTACCACCTGCATCGGCTGCAAGGCCTGCCAGGCGGCATGCATGGAATGGAACGACATCCGCGACGAAATCGGCACGTGCTCCGGGGTGTATGACAATCCCACCGACCTGACTGAAAACTCGTGGACCGTGATGCGTTTCGCCGAAGTCGAGGAGGCGGGAAAACTGGAGTGGCTGATCCGCAAGGACGGCTGCATGCATTGCGCCGATCCGGGCTGCCTCAAGGCCTGCCCGTCGCCCGGCGCGATCATCCAGTATTCCAACGGCATCGTCGATTTCCATGAAGAGAACTGCATCGGCTGCGGCTACTGCATCACCGGCTGCCCCTTCAATGTTCCGCGCATCTCCAAAAAGGACGGCAAGGCCTACAAGTGCACCCTCTGCTCCGACCGTGTCGCCGTCGGTCAGGCGCCGGCCTGCGTCAAAGCCTGTCCGACCGGAGCGCTGCACTTCGGTGCCAAGGAAGACATGCAGGATTACGCAGCGAGCCGCATCATCGACTTGAAATCGCGCGGCTACGACCAGGCGGGGCTCTACGATCCGCCAGGTGTGGGCGGCACGCATGTCATGTATGTGCTGCATCACGCCGACCGGCCTGGACTCTACAGCGGCTTGCCCAAGGACCCCAGCATCAGTCCTCTGGTATCGTTGTGGAAAGGTTTCGCCAAGCCGCTGGCGACTGTGGCGATGGCTGCCGTGGCGCTGGGCAGTCTGTTCCACTACGTCACCAAGGGGCCGAACGAAGTCAGCAAACAACTGGAAGACGAACTTGAAAAGGAGGATGCGCCATGATCCGGAATCCAAAAGACCTGACGCGCTATACGCCGCAGGAGCGGGTGAACCACTGGCTCGGGGGTATCTGTTTCATCCTGCTGGCGCTCTCCGGCCTGGCCTTCTTCCATCCGGCGTTCTGGCCCCTCACGCAACTCTTCGGCGGCGGCGTGTGGGCGCGCATCCTGCATCCCTTCATCGGGGTGCTGATGGCGGGCTCCTTCCTCTCCCTCTTCCTGCGCTTCAGGTCATTGAATGTGATGACTCCGGCGGACAAGGAATGGTTGTCGCGGGCGGGCGAAATGCTGGATGGCAAAGACCACAACCTGCCGGAACAGGGCAAGTACAACGGCGGGCAGAAGCTGATGTTCTGGGCGCTCGCCATCGGCATGCTGCTGCTCCTTATCACTGGCATCGTGCTGTGGCGCGCCTATTTCAACTTGCCGGTCGATGTCGTGCGGTTCGCCGCAGTGATTCACGCGGCGGCGGCGGCGGTGCTGATCGCCGTCGTCATGGTGCACATCTATGCCGCCATCTGGGTGAAAGGCACCATGCGCGCCATGTGGTACGGTACGGTTACGCGCGCCTGGGCCAAGCAGCATCATCGCGCCTGGTACCGCCAGGTGACGGGGAAGTAGCGACCTGTAGCCAGTGGTTCGCGGGCTGATTTTTTCGGAGCAGACATGAGCACCGTCATGCAGTACCACAGCCCCATACCATCGACCGGCGAGCCGCCACGCGTGATTGCGCCGGTGCGCGCCACGATTTTTTCCGGGCGCGCCCGGCGCTTCAATGCGCTCGCCGAAGGCCACGCGCTCGGTGACTGGTTGCGCCTGCTGGGCCGCCTGACGCTTGCCCAGCACCAGGCGCTACAGGACTTGCAAGCCCTGCCCTTGCCGGATGCGACGGCCCTCGAACGCGCCCGCTATCACGGCATGCCGCCAGTCCCTGCGCAGCACTGGTCGCGCGACCCTGCGTGGCGCGCGGCGTTGCGTGGCATCATTGCCGCCCTGAAGACCGCCGACGTGCCGGATGCGGTGCGGCAAAGTTGCATCCGCCTGGATGCCGCGACCGACGCGCAAATCGAGGCGCTCGCCGAGCGTGTGCTGCGCACCGAGCTGTACGGCGAGGATGCGGCGCTGCTGCCCTTCGTTGCTGCCGCGCTCCAGGTATATTGGGCTGCGTTGGCTGCTGCACTGGGCGCAGAAAATATTCCGGCGCTTGGTGTTTCGGGCGTCTGCCCTTGCTGCGGCAGCCTGCCTGTGGCGAGTATGGTGCGGTTTACTGCCGAGGTCAGCAATCTGCGTTATCTGCACTGTTCGCTGTGCAGCACGGAGTGGAATCTGGTGCGCGTCAAGTGCGCCGCCTGCGACGCGACCGGAAAAATTTCCTATCGCCAGATTGAAGGCTCCGAAGGCTCCGGCCTCATGAATGCCGAGGCGATGCGCGCCGAAACCTGTGACAATTGCATGAGCTACCTGAAAATTCTCTACCAGGAAAAGGCGCCGGAGGGTGACCCGGTGGCGGACGACCTTGCCACGCTGGCGCTCGATATGCTGGTCGACGCGGCAGGCTATTCGCGGGCTGGACCGAATCTGCTGTTCGTTCCCGGCGCGGGCTAAATTTTTTTCTCAACTTTCTGCCCGGTGCGGGTGAAAGCATGAATAAACTCTCGCAACTTCCTTCTGTCGACCGCCTGCTCGCTGAACCGCAACTGGCCGAGTTTGTCTTGATCCACGGTCGTACCATCGTCACCGACGCGGTGCGCGCCGAACTGGCCGCAGTGCGCGCTGCCGCGAAGGACGGTGGCGCCGCCCCCGTCCCCGCATCCGCAACGCTGACGATGTCCATTGCCATGCGCATCGAGCAGGCTACGCGCCCTAAGCTGCGCCGCGTTTTCAACCTGACCGGCACCGTGCTGCATACCAACTTGGGGCGCGCGCCGCTGCCTGAAGAGGCCGTCGAGGCGCTGGTGATGGCCGCGCGTTCGTCCTGCGCGCTTGAATACGACATCGACACGGGTGGACGTGGCGACCGCGACGACATAGTGAACGAGCTTGTTTGCGAGTTGACTGGCGCCGAGGCGGCGACCGTGGTCAACAACAATGCGGCGGCCGTCTTCGTGCTGCTCAATACCCTGGCTCAGCGCAAGGAAGTGATTGTTTCGCGCGGCGAGCTAATCGAGATCGGCGGCGCTTTCCGCATCCCGGACATCATGCAGCGGGCCGGCGCCAAGCTGGTCGAAGTCGGAACCACCAACCGCACGCATGCGCGGGACTTCGTCGAGGCATTGAGTACGCGTAGCGCCATGCTGATGAAGGTGCATACCAGCAACTATGCTGTGCAGGGTTTTACCGGGAGCGTCCCTGAAATCGATCTGGCGGCCATCGCCCACGGCCACGGTGTGCCTTTTGTCGTCGACCTCGGCAGCGGCACCTTGACCAATCTGGAACAATGGGGCTTGCCGCACGAACCCACGCCGCGCGAAGCCATCGCCGCCGGCGCCGACCTGGTGAGTTTTTCCGGCGACAAGCTGCTCGGCGGCCCGCAGGCCGGCATCCTGGCGGGTCGCAAGGATCTCATTGCGAAGATCAAGAAGAATCCGCTCAAGCGCTGCCTGCGCGTCGGCAAGCTCACACTTGCTGCGCTCGAAGCGGTGCTGCGGCTTTACCGTGATCCCGAGCGCTTGGCCGCGCGCCTGACGACCCTGCGCTTGCTGACGCGCAGTGAAACCGACATCCGCAGCCAGGCCACGCGCTTGCTGCCTGCGTTGCAAGCTGCGCTCGCAGGATGGCCGGTGACAGTCGCCATCGAATCACTGGCGAGCCAGATCGGCTCCGGCTCGTTGCCGGTGGAGCGGCTGCCCTCGGCTGGCCTGGTAGTGCGGCCACGGGGCAAGCGTGCAGGCATCCTGCATACGCTGGAACAACGCCTGCGCAGTTTACCGATACCGGTGATCGGCCACATCGCCGATGACGCGCTGCGCCTTGACCTGCGCTGCCTGACGGCGGCGGAAGAGCAGGAGTTCGCCGCGCAACTGGCGAACTTCGGAGCGCCCAAGTGATCGTCGACACATGATTATCGGCACAGCGGGTCACATCGACCACGGCAAGACCACGCTGGTGAAGGCACTCACCGGCGTCGATACCGACCGCCTGCCCGAGGAGAAAGCGCGCGGCATTACGCTCGACCTTGGCTATGCCTACACCGACGACGGTCAGCTCGGTTATGTCGACGTACCCGGCCACGAGAAACTGGTGCATAACATGCTGGCCGGCGCGACCGGCATCGACTTCCTGCTGCTGGTAGTCGCCGCCGACGACGGGCCGATGCCGCAGACGCGCGAGCATCTGGCGATCGCCGCGCTGCTTGGGCTGGAGCATGGCGCGGTGGCGCTGACCAAGATCGATGCAGTAACGCCAGAGCGATTGGCTAGCGCCCGCGAAGAAATCCTGGCGTTGCTGGCAGGCACTCCGCTGGCGCAGTTACCCCTGTTCCCGGTTGCGGCAACGCGCGGCGAGGGCGTCGCCGAACTGCGCGCGCATCTGCTGGAGTCAGTGGCCACGCGCGGCGAACACCATGCGCGGGGCGGCTTCCGGCTGGCCATCGACCGCGTGTTCACCTTGCAAGGCATCGGCCTGATCGTCACCGGCACCGCCTTCTCGGGCCGCATCGCCGTCGGCGACACGCTGATGATAACGCCGCCGGGGCTGCCGGCGCGCGTGCGCGGGCTGCATGTGCAGGATAGCCCCGCTCAAGCAGGGCATGCCGGCCAGCGCATCGCCATCAACCTTGCCGGAGATATCCAGAAGGCCGACCTGGCGCGCGGCATGTGGCTCACAGCACCTGGCTTGCACCTGCCGGTGCAGCGTTTCCAGTGCGAACTGCGCGCGCTCGAACCCTTGCGCCACTGGTTGCCGGTGCATGTGCACCTCGGCGCAGCCGATGTCATCGGGCGGCTGGCGTTGTTAGAGGGAGAGACGCTGCCGCCCGGCGCCGCCATGCTCGCCGAGATCATCCTCGACCAGCCCATCGGCGCGTTGGCGCATGACCGCTTTATCCTGCGCGACCAATCGGCGACGCGCACATTGGGCGGCGGCCGGGTGCTCGACATTTTTCCGCCGGCGCGCCACAAGCGCGCGCCGGAACGGCTGGCCTGGCTGCGTTTGCTGGCGCTGGAAGACCCGGCCCCGGCGCTGCTGGCAGCGCTCGCAAGGCAGCCCGCTGGCGTCGACCTGGATCGTTACGCGGCCAACCGCAACCTCGACGACGCGGAATCGCTTTGGCGGGCGCTCGACGTGATCGTCATCGGTGAGGCAGGAACCCGCGTCGGTTTTTCTGCCGAGGTTTGGTCGCAGCTTGCCGAACGCCTGCTGGCGGCGCTCGCGGAAGAGCACGCGCGTGCTCCCGAGATGATCGGCGTCGAGCATGATCGTCTGCGGCGACTGACCCTGCCGACGCTCGCGCGCGGCGCTTTCGACCGCCTCGTCGCCGAGCTGCATGCCGCCGGTCAGCTCGGCCAGACCGGCGGCTGGCTGCACCTGCCCGAGCACCGCGCGACGCTGGCGCCAGCGGATATTGATCTGTGGAAACGGCTGGGATTACAACTTGAAGAGGCGCCATTCCAGCCGCCGCGCGTGCGTGATGTGGCGCGCGCCAGCGGCATCGCCGAAGAAATGGTGCGTAGATTGATGCAGCGCGTGGCGCGCGTCGGGCTGATCTATCCGGTGGCGCACGACCACTACTTTACTGCGCAGGCGGTGGCCGTGCTGGCGGCGCATGTCGATGCGTTGTGCGCCCGCGATGGGGCGGTGCGCGCCGCTGCATTGCGCGACAGCATCGGCGGCGGCCGCAAAGTGGCGATTCATATCCTCGAATTCTTCGACCGTGTCGGTTACACCCGGCGCGTCAAGGATGCCCATGTCCGGCGCGAGCCGGGTACAGTGCGTGTATGGGTTTTGCAATGAACGGAAGAGATCGTCCCCCGGTGAGGCGGCCGGTCTTCAAAACCGGCAGGGGCCGCCAAGCGGTCCCTGGTGGGTTCGACTCCCACTCTCTTCCGCCCGTTCTTCCTGTCCTTGGGAGCCGACTATGGCGACACGCGATATGCAGTTGAAAGGAGGATGCGATGGCGCGTGAAATTTTTCGCGGCGCCATCCCTGACGGCTTGCTCTACGATACTCGCTACGACATGTGGGTGAGAGAGGATGGCGGCGAATGGGTGATCGGCGCCACCAGTCTGGGCATTTACCATGCAGGCGAAATCATTGCCTTCACCGCCAAGCCCAGAGGTGCGGAGATCGGCAATGGCCGGGGCCTCGGCACTGTCGAATGCGCCAAGACGGTACTGGCGGTGCATGCGCCGATAGCCTTGATACTCACACAAGTCAACCAACAAGCCGAGGAGACTCCGGCGCTGCTCAATCATGATCCTTACGGTCGCGGCTGGATGGTGCGCGGTCGCGCCCGCGACTGGAACGCTGATCGCATCGCGCTGGTTGACGCTGCTGCTTACCGCAGGCATGTGTTGACTCTGGAGCCGGAAGCGGAGATCGAATGAACAGTCATCCAGGTAAATCCCGCAGCAAACTTGCGATACTGCTCTGGGCGGCCACGCCGGAGCGACCGGAACTGTGCGCAACGCCTTTCCTGCACGCGACTGCGGCGGCAGCACTCGACTGCGAGGTCGAGATCCATTTCGGCGGCAGCGCTGCCCGGCTGCTCATCGCCGGCGAGGCGGAACGTCTGTTTGCCGGAGGCAAGCCGATTGATGCGTTCATGCGCGAGGCAGCCAACCTGGGCGTGCGCTTCATCGGTTGCGCCATGGCGCTGCAAGCGCACGTCCGGGAAGGCGAAACCTATATTCCCGAATACACTGCCAGCGCCAGCATTACCGACTTTGTGCTGCGCACGCTGGACCCGGAATGGGCCACGCTGGTGTTTTAATTGCCGGGGCTGGCGATCAGTCGCTGATCTTTCCCCGCGCCAGCTTGATGAGTCCCCGTTTGTTTTTACTTTCGAGGCGTTTTCTCTGCGAGCTGCGGGTCGGCTTGGTTGGTCTGCGCGGCTTGGGCAACCTGACCACGCCGTCAACCAGCTCATGCAACCGGCGCAAGGCCTCCTCGCGGTTCTGTTCCAGGCTGCGGTACTCCTGCGCCTTGATGACGACCACACCATCCTTGCTGATGCGCTGATCGTTCAACCGCAACAGGCGTTCCTTAACCACTTCCGGCAGCGATGAAGCGGCGATGTCGAAGCGCAAGTGCACGGCGCAGGAAACCTTGTTAACATTCTGGCCGCCCGCGCCTTGAGCGCGAATTGCACTGATCTCGATTTCATCGAGCGGGATATTCATCTGGGAAAGTGTATAGCGCACGAAAATTCGAACAGTCGCCTATGGTAACCAATGTGACCAATTACCAGCTATTGCCTGTTACATTGTGCGCCGGTATTAACAAAGACAGTTATGAACTTGCATACGAAATACCATGCCTCGGTCGAGGAAATCGGCGCGCTGGAGTGGGATGATCTGGAGCCGCGCGGCAATCCGTTTATGCGCCATGCATTCCTGGCGGCAGCCGAGCGGCACCGGGCGGTGTCCCCCGGCATGGGCTGGCATCCACGGCATATCGCTTTGCGGGATGACGCCGGGCTGCTCATCGGCGTATTGCCGCTGTATCTCCGGACGCATTCCTTCGGAGATTTTTCGCGCGACTGGAACTGGCCTGCGGCTTTTGAGCAACATGGCGTACGCTACTATCCCAAGCTGGTCAGCGGTATCCCCTATACCCCGGCGAGCGGTCCGAGATTCCTGGTGCGGCGCGGAGTGGAGCGCCAGCCTGTGGTGCAGCAACTGATTGCTGCGGCGCTGGCTGGGGTGCAGGAATTCGGCTGCTCCTCATGGCAATGTCTGTTCGTCGAAGAAGACGAGATCACCGGTCTGGCGCACAAGGAACTACTGCTGCGGCGCGGCTGCCAGTTCCATTGGCAGAACCGGGACTACCGTGATTTCGAGGATTTCCTGGCGAGCTTCTCATCTGAAAAACGCAAGAAAGTCCGCCGCGAGCGGCGTCGCGTTGCGGAATCCGGACTGCGCCTGGAAGTTCTGCACGGCGACGAAATCACGCCCGAATTATGGCAAGACATCTACCCGCATTATCTGTCTACCTTCCAGCGCTATGGCAATCACGCAGCATTTTCGTCGGGATTTTTTTCCGATGCAGGACTAGGGCTGGGACGGGGAATGGTGGTTTTCCTGGCGCGGGCAGGCAGCCGGGTGGTAGCGGCAGCCATCTGCTATCGCAGCGACACGACGCTGTATGGCCGTCACTGGGGATCTGATGGCGAGTATCACAGCCTGCATTTTGAACTCTGCCTGTACCAGGGAATCGAGTACTGCATCCGCCACGGCCTGTCGCGTTTCGAACCGGGAGCGCAGGGGGAACACAAGATCAGCCGTGGCTTCTCACCCGAACCGACCTGGGCCGCGTTCTGGATCGCCGATGCCGGAATGCGCCAAATGATCGCCGACTACCTGGTGCGCGAGCAAGCCGCGATGATTTCCTACCAGGACGAGATGGCGGAACATGAGCCCTACAAGAGTTCGGATGACGACAAAGCAAGCGAAAGCGCACTTCGTTCTTGATATAAATCCCGGATTTGTATAGAATCCCGCCTCTTTCCACCTTGCTCCACCCGAACCGCATGCGGGGGGGCTTTACCCTTAAGGAGATTGCATGCGACATTATGAAGTGGTTTTTATCGTCCACCCGGACCAGAGCGAACAAGTGCCGGCGATGATCGAGCGTTACAAGACGCTGGTTTCTTCGCGCGCCGGCAACATCCACCGCCTTGAGGACTGGGGCCGTCGCCAGATGGCTTATCCGATCCAGAAGGTGCATAAAGCGCATTACGTGCTGATGAACATCGAGTGCGACGCCGAGACGCTGGCCGAGCTTGAGAATGCCTTCAAGTTCAACGACGCCGTGCTGCGCCACCTGACCATCAAGGCGAAACAGGCGGTGATTACGCCCTCGCCGATGATGAAAGAAGAAAAATCCAGGTCGCTGACCCCGGCTGCGCCGACTGCTGCAGTTGCGCCGGTCGAAGCTCCAGTCGAGGCTGCCGCTGACGCCTGACAACCGCACCGTGCTGAGCGGCAAGTTGCTGGAATTGGCAACATTGCGCTACACCCCGGCGGGTATCCCGGCACTGAATTTCCGGATTGCCCACGCCTCGGAACAAATCGAGGCCGCCACCCGGCGCGTTGTGGAGTGTGAGATGGCGGCGCTGGCGCTGGGACAACCGGCCTTGTTGCTGGCAGGCGCCAAACCCGGCGACGCGCTCAGGCTGACTGGTTTTCTCGCGGCAAAAAGCCTTAAGAGCAGGATTCCGATCCTGCATGTGAACGAGATAGAATTTTTGGAAGGAACGCATCATGGCATTTAAACCGAAATCCAAGCTTGGCGCCAAGCGCAAGGACGACAAAGGCCGCAGCCTTTTCAAGCGGCGCAAATTCTGCCGTTTCACGGCGGAAAAGATCGCCGAAGTCGACTACAAGGATGTCGAAATCCTCAAGGATTTCATCACCGAAAACGCCAAGATCATGCCGGCGCGCATTACCGGCACCAAGTCCGGCTACCAGCGCCAGTTGTCGACGGCGATCAAGCGCGCGCGCTTTCTGGCGCTGCTGCCCTACACCGACCTGCACGCCTAACCCGGAGGAACGATCATGCAAGTGATACTGATGGAAAAAGTCGTGAACCTCGGCGGCCTCGGCGACGTGGTCAAAGTCAAGGATGGCTACGCCCGCAATTTTCTGCTGCCGCAGGGCATGGCCAAGCGCGTTACGCCGGAGAATCTGGCAGGCTTCGAAGCCCGTCGCGCTGAACTGGAAAAAGCCCAGGCCGAGAAGCTGGCGGCCGCGCAGGCCAAAGCCGCCAAGCTGGAAGGGCTGATGCTGCAAATTACCCGCAAGTCCGGCGTTGATGGACGCTTGTTCGGTTCGGTGAACAACGCTGACATTGCTGAGGCGCTCAAGGCGCAAGGCTTCGAGGTCGAGAAGGCGGCGATCCGCATGCCCCTGGGTCTGTTGAAGCAGGTGGGTGACACCAAACTGGAGATCGCATTGCATACCGACGTGGTGGCGAGCATCACCGTTTCGGTGCTGGGCGAGCAGTAAAACTCAGTCCGCAGTTGGATAAAGAAGGGCCGCGATTGCGGCCCTTCGCCGTTCACCGGCACGTTACGGTTATGCACAAATCGCGCACAGCATTTCCACAAGCTTTCCACCGCATTCACACAGGCTTATCCACACAAACTTGGCTGCCATCCGGGTAGACTACCGGCTGTAACCCGGCAGTAACCCAGGAGACGAATCATGGCCCAGATGCTGGCAAACCCTCGCAGTTTTCCGCCCAACCGCTCCGAAGATCCTCAGATCGCCGCACTCCGGCTGCCGCCGCATTCGATCGAGGCCGAGCAGTCGTTGATCGGCGGTCTGCTGCTGGATAATTCCGCCTGGGATCGCATCGCCGATATCGTCAACGAAACTGATTTTTACCGCGACGATCACCGCCGGATTTTTCGCCGCATCAAGCAATTGGTGGAGCAGGCCAAGCCGGCTGATGTGGTGACGGTGTTCGAGGCCATCGAGAAACACAACGAAGTCGAACAGGCCGGCGGCCTGGCCTACCTCGGCGAGATCGCCAACAATACCCCTTCGGCGGCCAACATCCGCCGCTATGCCGAGATCGTGCATGAGCGCGCGGTGCTGCGCCGCCTGGCCAGTGTCGGTGACGAGATCGCCGCCAGCGCGCTGAATCCCGCCGGCAAGGATGTCAAGCAGTTGCTCGACCAGGCCGAGGCCAAGGTGTTCGAAATCGCCGAGTCAGGCGCGCGCACCAGCCAGGGTTTCGTGGCCCTCCAGCCGCTGCTGGGCGAAGTGGTGGACCGCATCCAGGTGCTATACGAGCAGGACAATCCTTCCGATGTCACCGGCGTGCCGACCGGATTCGTCGATCTGGATAGAATGACCGCAGGGCTGCAGCCGGGCGACATGATCGTGGTCGCCGGCCGTCCCTCGATGGGCAAGACGGCCTTTGCGCTGAATATCGCCGAGCATGTCGGCGTTGATCTTGGCTTGCCGGTAGCGATTTTCAGCCTGGAAATGTCCGGGCCGCAGTTGGCGATGCGTTTCCTGTCCTCGGTGGGCCGTCTTGACGCCCACCGCATCCGCACTGGCCGCCTCAATGACGATGAGTGGGATAAAATGACAGTGGCATTGGGAAAGCTGCACAATGCGCCGATCCACATCGACGAGACCGGCGGAATCAACGCCACCGATCTTCGCGCCCGGGCGCGGCGCCTGGCGCGGCAGTTCGGCGGCAAACTGGGGTTGATCGTCATCGACTATTTGCAATTGATGACCTCCACCCGCGACGGCGAAAATCGCAATGCGGAAATTTCTGAAATATCGCGCTCCATCAAGGCGCTGGCCAAGGAGTTGCAGGTGCCGATCATTGCCTTGTCGCAGTTGTCGCGCAAGGTCGAGGAGCGCACCGACAAGCGCCCGTTGATGAGCGATTTGCGCGAATCCGGCGCCATCGAGCAGGATGCCGACATCATCCTGATGATGTACCGCGAGGAATACTACAAGCCGGATATCCAGGACAAGGGCGTGGCCGAGGTCATTATCGGCAAGCACCGCAACGGTCCTACAGGCGTCGTCAAACTCACTTTCCTGGGCGAGTACACCAAGTTCGTGAACTTTGCCCAGCCGGGCAACTATTAAGAATATCTACGGCGTCTCCCGGAATGCAAAAAAGCAGGGTTTCCCCTGCTTTTTCACTACTGCAAACTGCTGGAAAAGAATCACTTGCCGGCTGCCGGCTCTTTTTCCATAGCTTTCTTGGCTTTCTTGGCTTTCTTGGCCTTTTTGGCTGGCTTGTCACCTTTGGCGGGCATAGCGGCATCAGCCGGTTTTGCAGCTTCGGTTGACTTGGCGGCCTCAGGGGCGGCCATGTGCTTGGCGGCGGATGCGTTGAAGCTCAGGCTCATGGCGAAAACAGTGGCGATCAGGGCGGTTAACAGCTTGTTCATAAATACCTCCATAGGTGAAAGAAATATGCCGATTTTGAAACAGGTCGTAATTGAACCTGACCGAAAAACGCGTGGGTCAGCCGAAAGTTGACTGGAAAAGCCGAATATTCAGGAAACCCGCTTATTTCATCTCTGCCTTTCTTTCCACCAAGCGGCGCGCAAGATTTCCGTGGACGTTGGAAAAATTTCTTCCAGAAAGCGGGCCGACTTGATGCGATCCGTCCGAAAATGCCGGAAAGCCCGGCGCAGTTCGCACCACGCTACAATCAGGCGCACGGTTTCAAAGTAAGCCACGGCAATCGGCCAGATGATGCGGTGACTGTCGCGGTCGCCGCTGTCCCGGTAATGGATTTGCAGCTTGCCCTGCATGCGTATCCACACTCTTACACGCTCCATATCCAGGGCGTCCGGTTCGCCAGGCGTTAGATTGGGCGCCATCAGCGGCGAATCCAGGATCATCGGGCGCAAATGTTCAGGCGCCACAGCATTGATTTTGGCGATCAGGTCGCGTGCGCCGCGCATCAGCGCCGGGTCGCCGCGCGCCGCTACCCATTGGGCGCCCAGGACGGCTGCCTCAATTTCATCGGGCGTCAACATTAGAGGCGGCATATCGTAGCCCTGCTCCAATACATACCCAATACCCGCTACACCGCGGATCGGCACGTACTGCGCCATCAACTCGTCGATGTCCCGATAGATGGTGCGTAGCGACGTTTCAAACTCTTCGGCAAGCTTCTGCGCGGTGATAGGCGTGCGCGCCCCTCTAAGCGCCTGAATTATCCTGAAAAGACGATCTGCACGCCGCATTGGATGCACTCATTTATTGGCCACTGCCAAGAGTATACCGATTGCGGCGGCCCACCTGGTGAGCAGGCAGTTACGCTGGCGGCAGGGATTTCTTAAACCCCTCGATCCCGCAGACCCGCTGATACCATCTGTGTATATTCGGTTCCTTCGGTACAGCGTCCGCCAAGCCAAGCTGAAATATGTTGGAGCCGACAGACAAATCCGCGATCGTCGACTGCGCGCCTGCGAGAAAATCCCGCCCCGCCAGCGCCGCATCCAGAATTGCCGCCAGCTCCATCATGTTTTTTTCGCCGCGCACGATGGCGGCTTTGTCGCCCGCGTCGCCCAGGAACACTTTATTCAGCACGATGTCACGCACCGACGGAAACAGGCGGCACTGATTCCAATCCAGCCATTGGTCGACTGTTGCGCGCGTGGGCAGGTCTTGCGGATACCAGTCCGTCAAACCATGCTTGGCGCATAGATAGCGAAGAATCGCGTTCGACTCGAACATTTTCATTTCGCCGTCGATAAATACCGGAACCTGATGATTCGGGTTAATCGCAAGGAATTCCGGCGACCGATGTTCTCCCTTCTCCATCGCCACATGGCGCAGCGCATACTTCAGACCTGCCGCTTCAAGCAGCGCGACCACCCGTCGCGCATGTTGGGAATAGGGGGAATGGTAAAGGGTGTACATGAAGTTTCTCCTGTTGAGTAAAATACGCGCATATAAAGATTTCCGAACTGCTCGCGACAGGTTAGCAATACCTTACTGACACCGTTGTGTCAGCAGTCGTACGAGTTTATGAAAAATTCTCCCTGCCTGCGCCAATGATGAGCAGAAACATTGCCCGATCCCTCTTGTTCGCGGTATTTTGCGGTGCCTCAACAGTTAGCGCAGTGCCGTATATTCCCCAGGATCCGGCCCAGGTGCTGGAGCGGCTGCCGGCGCGGCCCACCGACCCGGCGATGAGCGGCCTGCGCGAATTGCGACGCCAGCTTGCCGCCGATCCGCAACAGCTTGACCTTGCCGTGGATCTCGCCGGCCGCTATTTCCGCCTCGCCGTGCGTGAAGGCGACCCGCGCTACATCGGCTACGCCCAGGCGGCGTTGACGCCCTGGTGGCGCCAGGCCGAACCGCCCACCGAGATTCTGGTGTTGCGTGCCGGCCTGACGCAATACCTGCACGATTTCAATGGTGCGCTGGCTGATCTGTCGCGCGCCATCGCGCGCGATCCTGGCAATCTCACCGCATGGTCGTATCGCGCCGTGATCTATATCGTCATGGCGCGTTACGACGAGGCGCGGCATGATTGCAAGGAATTCGCCGCGCGCGATAGCGAGTTGATCGCCGTGGCCTGCGAGCCGACCGTGGATGCGCTGACCGGCCATGCCGCAGCGGCCTATGCCAAACTGGATCAAGCGCTGCGTCGCAATCCCAATGCCAGCCCTAGCCAGCGCCTGTGGGTACTGACGCGGCTGGCGGAAATCGCACAGCGCCTGGGTCATAACCAGGAGGCCGAAACCCGTTACCGCAGTGCATTGCAACTGGGCATCGACGATCAATATTTGCTTACCGCGTATGCTGAATTTCTGCTGGATCAAGGTCGTCCCGCCGAGGTGATTCCACTGCTCCAGGACAAGACCCGCAACGATGTGCTGTTGCTGCGCCTGGCGCTGGCTGAACACGCGCTCGGCTTGCCGGCGGCGCAAACCCATCAGGCGGCGATCCAGGCGCGTATCGACGCAGCCAGGCAGCGCCTGGACAAGCTGCATTTGTCCGACGAAGCGGTATTCGAACTGGTGTTTCGCAAGAATCCACAGGAAGCGCTGCGGCTGGCCCAGGAGAATTGGGCCTTGGGCCAGCGCGAGCCGAGCGATGCGCGCATCCTGATGGAGGCGGCGCTGGCTGCGCGCCGGCCGGAAGGCGCGGCGGAAGCACTGACATGGCTGACCGGCAACCATCATGAAGACGTGATTCTGCTGCGGCTGGCGGGCGAGTTGAAAGCGTTGCAGGGAAGCAAACCATGAGGCGCTGGCTGATATTTCTGATTTTCCCCGTGCTGGCGCTGCAAACCGTGGCTGCCCACGCACACAAACCCAGCGACAGCTATCTGGTGCTGCGCCCCGACGGTGAGCACATCGAAGGCCAGTGGGACATCGCCCTGCGCGATCTCGATTATGCCATCGGCCTGGATACCGACAACAACGGCGAAATCACCTGGGGCGAGCTGCATGCACGGCAGGATGCAGTCGCCGCCTACGCGCTGGCGCATTTGAAATTGCGCAGCAAAGGCGCCGACTGTCCGCCGCAAGTCACCGGCCAACTGGTCGACCAGCATAGCGATGGAACCTACGCAGTGTTGCGTTTCGTTGCGCAATGTCCGAACCGGGTTGACACGCTGGAGGCAACGTACAGCCTGTTCTTCGACCTCGACCCGCAGCACAAAGGGCTGCTGCGGCTGGATCTGCCTGCGGGCAGAGGCACGACCACGGCGATCTTCAGCCCCGATCAGTCGGTGCAGCGGTTTACCCTTGAGGGCGGCGGCAAGCTGCAACAGTTCTTCGATTACCTGAAAAACGGCGTCTGGCACATCTGGATCGGCTTCGACCACATCCTGTTTCTGCTCTCGCTGTTGCTGCCTGCCGTAGCGTATTTTGCCAACCGCCGCTGGCAGCCGTTGGAAAATTTCAAGCCGGCGTTGTGGGATGTGCTGCGCATCGTCACCGCCTTCACCGTGGCGCATTCGATCACCCTGAGCCTCGCCGCGCTCGGCGTGATCCAACTGCCGTCGCGCCTGGTCGAATCGGCGATCGCCTTGTCGGTGGTGCTCGCCGCAGTCAACAATATTTTCCCCGTGGTGCTGGGACGGCGCTGGGCGGTGGCGTTTTTCTTCGGCCTGATCCACGGCTTCGGCTTCGCCAGCGTGCTGGCGGATCTTGGCCTGCCGCGCGATGCCCTGGTGCTCGCATTGGTGGGGTTCAATGTCGGCGTGGAGATCGGGCAACTGGCCATCGTCAGCGCCTTCCTGCCGCTGGCCTATGCGCTGCGCAAGACGGTGTTTTACCGGCGTTTCGTGTTGATCGGCGGGTCGGCGGCGATCATGGTGGTGGCCAGCATCTGGCTGGCCGAGCGTGCGCTGGACTTCAAGCTGATTTCAAGATGAGGTTGTTGAAACTCGCAGTGCAGGGATCCGTGAGATCCGCCATCGACAGTCTTTTTGAAGCTGTAATTTGTTAATTCCCGCCGCGTCTCCATTTGCTGGAGCACATCAATTATCCGCACACAGACTCACCAGATGAGCATGATGAACTTTGTAACCGGTCTGTGTTTGGGTAATCGGTCTGTTGCAAAGGCTGCGCCAAAAGTCAAAACCCCAGCTCACTTGCAGGAGCCGGGGTTCTGGTTTGGTACTGGCGTCTCGGTTCGTTGAGGGTAGGGATTCTGAACGAATTTATCCCGGCTCTTTTGGACTCACCTAGAACTTGTATTTTAATCCCACGTTGATGGTCCTGCCGCGCGGATCATACAAATCGTATGCATAGGCGTATGTTGTGTTGCGGACCGGATCAAACGGCGGGTACTTGTTAAACAGATTAGTGATTGCCAGCGTGCCTGTAAGACCCTTCGTGAAGTCATAAGTGCCATACAAGTCGACGGTAGTCAATGAGCTGACCTTGTCTGGAAGGTGAGCGTTGAACGGAAGGCTGGCGGCACTGGCATTGCCCGCCAGGATAGCAGGGCAGTTCACCTGGTTCGTTGAAACTGTATTGCAGCTACCTTGTCCGGCTGTTTGGTCATACTTGGGAATGTAGCGCACAGTAGTCGTCAGTGAATAAGTATCATGCGAATACGCCAAGCTGCCCTGAAGTTTGTACTTAGGCGTTACGGTATAACCACCCGTTGGACCATTATTGCCAACAAAGTTATATGGAGCGCCACCTGGCTCCAGCGGCTGGTCGTATTTCAACAAATAGGTCATATTGCCACTGAGCACAAACGAGCCTACCGACGTTTTGAACTTGTACTTGGTGTCGATATCAATACCGGATGTTTTTACATAGTCCTGGTTGACAAACTGCGCCGCAACATATCCGATTGCATACACGGTTGGGTTAGTACCAGTGATCGGGTTCGTTGTATCCCGGAACACTTGCGATGGGTTATTCCGATTCACGACGATTTGCGGATCATCGGAGCCGATGACGTGTATCTGCTTGATATTGTAATAATCGGCGCCAATGCTCCAATCCTTGGTTGGCTCGAAAACAAACCCGAGATTGATATTGGTTGATTCCTCAGCTTTCAGATTTGGGTTGGACGAGAAGGCCACCGATGTACTGGCGCCTGAACAGGAACCGCCCGCAGCGCAGGCCGCGGAATCAACGATAGTCTGAAAGGCAAAAGCTTGTGACGGCGTAATTTCAGGCAATGTCGGGGCGCGGAATCCCTTGCCGTAGTTGGCACGTACGAGGAAGTTGTTGGTCAGCTTCCACTTGACGCCAGCTTTTGGGACAGTTGACGAACCATAGTCACTGTACCGATCATGACGCAGAGCAAGTTGTCCTTCCACGGACTTCGTAAATGGTAATGCCAACTCGGCATATATGGCCTTGGCATTCCTCGAACCATTGACAATGGTTTGTCCGACGCCAAGGATGTCTCCAGTGCGCAATTCATTGCTCGGATTGATGTCCAGTGTCTCGCGCCGGTACTCGGCGCCAACCGCTAACATCGCTGGGCCGCCGGGGAGCGAAAATAACTCATGGCTGCCTTTCGCGTCGATGGAATCCAACTTTGACACGCCTACTGTCGAAAACCCCGCCCTGGCCAAACTGGTTACAGCGCTCGAATTTGACAACGGTACATCAAAATTGTATCCAGCAGCACGTGCTGCGGTCAGTCCAGACTTGCTTACGTAATTGGTGCGACCATTGCTCGTGGTTGTTTTTGATGAAGTTACCGCAGCATCCCAGTCCCAACCTAAGTGATTACCCTGGATTCCCGCCGTAAAGCGGGAAGCTTTGGTATCAACAGTGTTTGTACGTGGACCTACGTCCCAGAAAAGAGTACGAACTTCTCGGGTGCCGGTAAATGGGTTGCCGCCCTGCCCCTGCGGAAAGGTCACGGCATAGTTTGATGGAATCAGGAATCCACCGACATTAGTGAGCTGGGTCGTATTTACAAATGCAAATCCGCCTTTTGACACAGCCTTAATGTTGCTGTAGCCAAAATCCAGGTAAGTCGATACATCATTCGTCAGCTTGAAGGTTCCTCGAGCGGTAACGCCATTGCGTTCAGTCGACGGAATCAGGGTAGTGTAGTTTGCGGGGTCGAAAGAACAAAACGTGCCGCCAGCGGTCAAACCCGCAGTATTCACACTGAATGCCGCGAGGTCTGCCACGGAAACGACAGTACCCGGACAACCGGAAATCGCCTTGCGATTGGGGACCGCAGTTGCCGCGCCACGCCATGTTCCTCCATTGGACGATTTTTGCCAGATGCCTCCACGATCACGCCTGTCTGAATTCTTGCTGAAGTCCCTGTCGGACAATAAAATCCCATCGCGCGTGTAATGATCCAGCGTCATCAAGAAATTGTAGGCATTTTTATCCAGGCTGCCCCAACCAATAGTCGCATTGACTTTCTTTTCATTCAGTCCGCCATCACTCGACTTTCCCGCCGAAGCTGCGATTTCCGCACCTTCGTAAGACTTGCGCAATATGATATTCACCACACCGCCGATAGCGTCGGATCCGTAAATTGCGGATGCACCATCCTTGAGTACTTCAATTCGCTCGACTGCCGATGTGGGAATTGAATTTAAATCTACAAAGGTGTCCTGAATGTTTTGCGCCAAACCATATGGAGCGGTGCGGCGACCGTTAACAAGCACCAGGGTGTTTTTTTGGCCCAGACCCCGTAGAGAAACGCCCGCAGAACCAGGTGCGAACGAGTTAACAAAGTTTTCACTGTAACTTCCCGTGTCCGCCGTCAAATTACGAATCACTTCGGCAACAGTACTCTTTCCTGAACGTTCGATATTTTCACGGGTAATAATTTCAACTGGTGCAACAGTTTCCAGATCTGTACGCTTGATGCTCGAGCCGGTAATCGTTAATCGCTCAAGCGCGGGCGCCTGCTGGGCATGGATATTGGTAACAAGCAAGCTCAACACACTTGTCACTGCGATTGATATTTGCGTTTTTTTGACAGTCATCTGGCTTGCCCCTTTAGAAATGGTATTTACCCAGTAGTATCTGGGTAAAGTGATGCCTATGAACCTTGAATCAAGAACTGGAGCAGTATTCTGGTTTTTTTATAGTGTCTTCGATTCGAACGGCGAATTTCCGATGGAGCAGTATCCAGGCTTTGCTTTCTTAGGAGAGCCCGATGTACTACGGCAAGACGCGGTTCACGCTGCTCATGGGCCTCCTCTTATGGAAGGCTTTTCATTGCTTTGTCCAGCAAGAATTTCCGGGCAGCCATTAGATATCCGAACTGACCGTGATTGCAAAAAACTGAGTCTATTTGTGTTTTAACTGCACGCCACAGTGGTTACCAAAAAAATCCCTGATTGTTGTCTGATCGCGAACGCAGTTTCTGCAACGTGAAAACTGTCCAGGTAACATAGAAAATGTCCTGCAAAAAAGACGTGACTAAAATACCGGGACAGTTGATGATACCCCACCACTGGAGCGTACAACAAATGCATAACCGTGGCAAGGTGAATGTTTCGTGTTGTTGCGAAATCATGATTTGTCCGGTTCCGTAGCGCGATATCAGCCCAGGCGTCATACTGCCCCGAAGGGGCAGGAGATGGGGAAGCCGAAGCTGCTGCGGTACCGGGCAGATCATGAACTCGCAACATTCGGAATACCTTTAGTGCCACAAAAGTCCCGTCGGAGTATGATGCGCTGAAACGGTGCAGCCAGGATGGTCAAGGGACGAATATTGCCGCACTACAGCATGCCCATGGATGAATATCGTACGTCACTTCGCACTGTATTGCGTGACCTCGCCAGAACAGTCGTCGTCGGCTTTCTCTTGTCAGCCGGCGCAGGACAGGCGCTTGCCGGCAGCGTCGATGACGCACACTTTGAATCCATAGCGAACCGCTTCATTGAACGCTTTCTCGCCAGCCATCCGGAGACGGCCACCGGTCTTGGCGATCATCGTTTTGATTCCCGCACCAGCGACTACTCGCTGCGCGGAGTCGCGCAGGATCGGACGCTCTACCGAGCAACGCTGAAGCAGATCGAGACGATTCCGGCACAGGTGCTGTCAGCCGATAATGCCGTTGATCGGGAGATTCTGCAAAATGAACTGCGTGCGCGCTTGTTCGATATTGAAGAGATGAATGAGCCGGCGAAAAATCCATTGACCTATAACCCTGCCAACGGAATTTATCTGTTGTTGGCGCGCGATTTTGCGCCCCTCAATGAACGCCTCATTTCAGTCCGGTCTCGCCTGCTGTCCATTCCGGCGGTGCTGAATGCGGCAAAGCGCAACTTGAAAAACCCGCCGCGCGTATTCACTGAAACCGCAATCCTGCAAAACAAAGGAGCGATTTCGCTGATCCGTGACGAGTTGGAAGAATTCGTCAAGCAGGCCCCGGCAATGCGGGCCAGGCTTGCGCCGGCGCGGCAGTCGGCCATCCGCGCCCTGGAGGCCTATGGCGTGTGGCTGGAAAAAGACTTGTTGCCGAGGTCGACAGGCAACTTCCGCATAGGAAAAGCCGCCTACGTCAAGAAACTGCGCTTCGCCCTGGATTCCGATTTAAGCCCCGATGAAATTTTGCGCAACGCCGAAAGCGAGCTGAAAGCGACGCAGCAGGCAATGCTGCAAACCGCGCTGCCGCTGTACCACCAATATTTTCCGCAGACCAGTACCGACGGCATGGACGGCAAAGCCGTCATCCGCGCCGTGCTCGACCGTTTGGCGGAAACCCGCCCGGACAACGCCACCATCGTCGCCAAGGCCAAAGAGATGCTGATGGCAGCGACGGAATTTGTACGCGCGCACAACCTGGTCAGCGTGCCGGATGATCCCGTCAAAGTCATCGTCATGCCGGAGTTTGCCCGCGGCGTTGCCGTTGCCTACTGCGACGCAGCCGGTGCGCTGGAAAAGAATGGCGAGACGTTTTATGCAATAGCGCCGACGCCCGCCGATTGGACGGCGGCACGCGCTACCTCATTCTTCCGCGAATATAACGACGCGATGCTGCGCGACCTGACCGTCCACGAAGCGATGCCCGGACACTATCTACAGATTGTCATAGCCAACAAGGTCCCCACCCGGACGAAAATACGGCAATTGTTCACCAGCGGCACATTTGTCGAAGGCTGGGCAACCTATGCCGAACAAGTCATGGCTGACGCCGGATTCGGCGGGCCGGAAACAAAAATGCAGCAGATGAAAATGCGTCTGCGCTTGATCATCAACGCCATCATCGACCAGAAAATCCACGCCGGAAACATGAGCGAACAGGAAGCCGTCGCGCTGATGATGAACGAGGGATTTCAGGAAGAGGGCGAGGCGGCAGGCAAGTGGCGGCGCGCGCAACTGAGCTCGACCCAGCTATCGACCTACTATGTGGGCAATCTGGAAATCAATGCGCTGGCGCGTGATTTGAAAGCGAAAACGGGGGGGAGTCTCAAGGAGGTGCATGACCAGATACTGTCGCACGGCTCCATCGCACCGCGCTATGTCAGGCGGCTCATCGGCTTGTGATTCAGGCCGGTTGTCACTGAGGTTTGTGAGCTTTCCTGCGCGGGCGGACTTTGGATTTCAAGCTCGTCTCAATCGGATGCCGTATGCCAACACAACAAATGTTTCCTGATACACGATCTGTTTGGTATCATATGTGTTACTATTAATTAATCAGCGATGATCAAGGTTCAAGAATACCTGCGTGCCGATGGTTCGAATCCTTACAAGGCATGGTTCGACCGCCTGGATGTTCAAGCTGCGGCAAAGGTGGTGACTGCCAAACTTCGATTGGAGCTTGGAAACACAGCCAGCGTGAAATGGTTTGATGGGATCGGCGAGTACGTCATCGACTGGGGGCCGGGTTATCGCATATACCTGGCGCGGGATGGCGAATCGCTCATCATCCTGTTTGGCGGCGGTACGAAGCGCGCGCAGCAAAAGGATATCGACCAGGCCAAGACATTGCATGCTGAATACAAAGAACGGAAGAAAATCTTGGTCACGGCGAAGAAAGTAAAAAGGTAAGCATATGGCATTGACTCGCAACTTCAAGCAAACCGTCATTGAGCGCGTTGAGCGCGACCCTCGGTTCGCCAAGGCGCTTCTCGATGAGGCAGCAACACTGTTTTTGAGCGGTGAGCCGGAAACTGCACGGCTCATACTCCGCGATCTGGTTAACGCCACCATCGGATTCGAACAACTTGCAGAGATCACGGAGAAACCGAGCAAGAGCCTGCATCGTATGCTGTCGGCACGGGGAAATCCGAGCATGGACAACCTCGCTGCGATTTTCGGCGCCGTGCGTCATTGGCTCAAGCTGGCCTTCGATGTGCATACTATCGAAGCGGCATAATCGGCGAACACACCAGGTTTGCGAACTTTGCCTAGGCGGGCGGGGATTGAATCATCAGGATACGTTGTGTGGGGATTGCCGGGGCGAAGCCCGGCAATCGAGATCAGGAACTACAGCACCTCGCCGGCGAGATCCGCCAGCCGCGAGCGTTCGTCGCTCTTCTGCATCCAGAGCGTTACGCGATGGCTAACAGCAAATGGCCAATCGGATGGGTCGCCGGCTTCACCTTGATTTCGATGTCGTAGCCAAGACGATTCAGGCAATCCATCAATTTGCGCTCGGACAGATTGGAGAAATCTCCGCGCATCATGTCGGACACCTTGGGTTGCGTGATTCCCATGCGCTTTGCCGCTTCTTGCTGGGTAAGCCCGAGTCTGCGCATGGCCTTCCTGATCTCTATCACTAGTCCGGACTTGATCTTGAGCTTGTCGGCATCTGGCAGGCCTAAATCGGCAAAGGCATTGCCGGAACTACGTTGCACCTCAACACCGTCAACGAGTCGTTTTTTCATTTCGTAGCTCCTTTGCAAGCGTCTCAGCCACTTTCAACCTGGCGCGAATGATGGCTATAACCTCTTTCGGCGTCGCGATTCCGCTCTTGCTCTTTTTCTGGAAGCAATGAAGGACAAATACAGCTTCTTTGAACTTCACGGTATACACGGCGCGATAGGTGCCGCCGGCATCGTCTTCAACAACCTCAAGCACCCCGGCGCTGCCAAAGCCCTTGAGCACCTTCGCCGCATCGTGTTGATCGCCGGCTTGAGCGAGAGAAAGTGCGTAGCCAAATAATCGCCTTACGTCGACAGGCAATGCCATCAGGTCTTTGTGGCTGCTGCCTATCCATTCGAGCGGCTTGTCGGGCATGTTTTATTATACATGAACAGGTATATCCGGCAAGCGCCTGGGCAATTCGCGCGACCAGAAAGTACCTGGTCCGCCGGGAGAAGACCCGGCAATCGACCACAGGTACTACAGCACTTCGCCGGCGTGATCCGCCAGCCGCGAACGCTCCCCGCGTTGCAGCGTGATGTGGCCGGAATGCGCCCAGCCCTTGAAGCGATCCACCACATAGGTGAGTCCCGAACTGCCCTCGGTCAGGTAGGGCGTGTCGATCTGCGCGATGTTGCCCATGCACACCACCTTGGTGCCGGGGCCGGCGCGGGTGATGAGGGTCTTCATCTGTTTCGGCGTGAGGTTCTGCGCTTCGTCGATGATGAGGAATTTGTTGATGAAGGTGCGGCCACGCATGAAGTTGAGCGATTTGATCTTGATGCGGCTGCGGATCAGGTCCATGGTTGCGGCGCGGCCCCAGTCGCCGACGCCGCCGGTAGCGGCATCGTCGGCGGGACGGTTGAGTACGTCGAGGTTATCGTCGAGCGCGCCCATCCACGGCGTCATTTTTTCTTCTTCGGTGCCGGGCAGGAAGCCGATGTCTTCGCCCACCGGCACGGTGACGCGGGTGATGATGATCTCCGAATAGCGTTTGCTTTCGAGCACCTGGGTGAGGCTGGCGGCCAGCGTC
This sequence comes from Betaproteobacteria bacterium, assembly GCA_016194935.1. Lineage (GTDB taxonomy): Bacteria > Pseudomonadota > Gammaproteobacteria > Burkholderiales > Rhodocyclaceae > JACRAR01. Next base: position 31,133 of record JACQAO010000032.1, on the reverse strand, counting down.
AGCAAGGTCTTGCCGGTGCCGGCCTGACCCAGCAGGGTGACGAAGTCGATGTCGGGATTCATCAGCAGGTTAAGCGCGAAATTCTGTTCGCGGTTGCGCGCCGTGACGCCCCATACGGCGTTTTTCTGGTGGGTGTAGTCGGTCAGGGTTTCCAGCACCGCGCTCTTGCCGCCGGCTTCGCGCACCAGGGCGTAGAGCGGTTGCGCGCCTTCCTGCCAGACAAATTCGTTGAGCAGCAGTTCCGGGCAGAGCGGGCCTTTGATGCGGTACAGGGTGCGCGACTCCTGCTTCCACGACTCCAGCCCCTTGGCGTGTTTGTCCCAGAAATCGCCGGCCAGTTCGCGGGCGCCGGTGTAGAGGAGGTCGGTATCCTCCAGCACCTTGTCGTTGAAGTAGTCCTGCGCCGCCAGGCCCAGCGCACGGGCCTTGATACGCATGTTGATGTCTTTCGACACCAGGATCACCGGGCGCTTGGGAAATTTTTCGCACAGGTGCATCACCACCGCGATGATCTGGTTGTCGGCCTTGGCGGTCGGCAGCGACGGCGGAATGATGCCGTTGATCGCCTCGGTTTGCAGGAACAGGCGACCGCTGGCCAGCTCGCGCGAAGCCTGCTGGAGCGGAATGCCATCCTTGATGTCGTCCTCGCAGGCCGACACAACATCATCCAGCAGGCGGCTGGCCTGGCGGGTGTTGCGCGCCACTTCGGTCATGCCTTTCTTGTTGGCGTCGAGTTCCTCCAGCGTCATCATCGGCACGTAGATGTCGTGTTCCTCAAAGCGGAACAGGCTGGTCGGGTCGTGCATCAGCACATTGGTGTCGAGCACAAACAGCTTGGTTTGTTTGGCAGGTTTGTGGGCTTTACTTGAGGCGCTGTGCTTGGCGTTCATCAGGGGTCCGGAAAAAATTAAAGTGATTGTGCGGCGGCGAGAACTTCTGTGGCATGCCCATCTGCTTTGACGGTGCGCCACTCGCGCCGCAGGATGCCATTAGCATCGATCAGAAAACTGCTGCGATCTATGCTCCGTACCTGTTTACCATACATATTCTTCAGCTTGATGACGTCGAACAAAGTACAGGCAATTTCCTCGGCATCGACCAGCAGATCGAAAGGCAGTTCCAGATTGGCCTTGAAGGTTTCGTGCGACCTGATGTTGTCGCGCGAAATGCCATAGACATTGCAGCCGAGTTTGCCGAACTCGCCGTGCAGATCACGGAACTGGCCGGCTTCGGTGGTGCAGCCGGGAGTGTTGTCTTTCGGGTAGAAGTAGAGCACCAGCATCCGGCCACGCTCGGCGGAAAGCTGAAAAGTTTTTCCGCCGGTGGCAGGCAGGGAAAAATCCGGAACAGCTTGGTCGATCATCATTTTCCTTGAACTCCTATTTTCATCAGGCAGCGAGTTTCCAGGAGGAGAGAAATTTTTCCCCTTGCAACATCAAGGTGCCGGAGCGGCCCGGCAATTCGCCGCGAATCACTTCGTGGCGCGGCAGCTTGGCCGGATCGAGTGCGTTAAAAATGGCTTGCGTCGGGGTGAACGCATAGCCTTGTTCGCACCAGCCGGCCAGCAGGCGTTCGAAGACCGGCAGCAGCTTCATGCCTTCCAGTTCGGCATGCAGGGTGTAGATGTGGCCCTTGAAGTCCGGGTGAGCGGGCGTCGCCTGCGTGAGTGTGAGCAGATGCTCATGGACGTTGTCGGCGGTGACGCCATTCATGCCGATCAATTCGTCGAGCGTCGGCAAGGTCGTCGGCAGTTGTGGGCAAAGGATCAACTCGCCGTTGCAGATCGGCATGAAGGGGTGGCTGCCGCGCGTGTCGGAAGCGTAAGCGAAGCCCAACCGCTGGGTCAGGCGTAGCGCATGGGGATTCATCTGCCAGCCGGCGGCGCCGTGGGTTTGCGGCGCAGTGCCGAAAATTTCCTGATAGCGGGCGCAGGCGCGGCCCATTTCACTTTCGGTCCACGCCATGTCGGCGTGCTCGACGCCGTCCTGCCATTTGACGTGATCCCAGCAGTGGATGCCGACCTCGTGCCCCGAGTCGCGCACGCCGCGCAGGATGTCGGCGCAGTTTTTGCCGATGTCCGGCCCTGGCAGCAGCGTCCCATAGAGCAACGTCTTCAAGCCGTAGTGCGAGACCACCGAAGTACGCGAAACCTTTTTCACGAAACCAGGGCGTAATGCGCGCTTGAGGGCGCGCCCGGTATGGTCCGGGCCGAGCGAGAACAGGAACGTGGCCTGCGCATCGAAGCGGCGCAAAACTTCCAGCAATCGCGGCACGCCTTGCAGCGTTCCGCGATAAGTATCGATGTCGATCTTGAGAGCGAGCTTCGCCACGCTCCTAATCCATCAACTGACGTGCGGCGGCGACATCGTTGCGGTAGGCTTCGAAGATGCCGCGCAGCGCCTCCTCGAAACCGATCTTGGGCGCCCAGTCGAGATCGGCCATGGTGTTGGTGATCTTCGGCACGCGGTGCTGGGTGTCCTGGTAGCCTTTGCCGTAATACTCGCCCGAAGTGGTCTCGACGACCTTCACTTTGGCCAGTCCTTCGGCATATTCCGGATACTGCTTCGCCAGATCGAGCATCAGGGTCGCCAGTTCGCGGATGGAGTAATTATTCTTGGGGTTGCCGATGTTGTAAATCTTGCCGCTGGCGACGCCTCCCGGGTTGGCGATGATTTTCATCAGCGCGTCGATGCCGTCCGAGACATAGGTAAAGGAACGTTTCTGCGCGCCGCCGTCGACCAGCTTGATCGGTTCGCCGCGCACAATGTGGCCGAGGAACTGGGTGATGACGCGCGAGCTGCCTTCCTTCGGCGTGTAGATCGAATCGAGGCCGGGGCCGATCCAGTTGAAGGGCCGGAACAGTGTGTATTCCAGGCCTTCCTGCTGGCCGTAGGCGGCGATGACGCGATCCATCATCTGCTTGGCGCAGGAGTAAATCCAGCGCGGCTTGTTGATCGGGCCGAGGATCAGGTTGGAATTTTCCGGGTCGAACTCGGCGTCCTGGCACATGCCATACACTTCGGAAGTGGAAGGGAAGACCACGCGCTTCTTGTATTTCACCGCCTGGCGGACGATGGGCAGGTTGGCCTCGAAGTCCAGCTCGAAGACGCGCAGCGGTTCCTTGACGTAAGTGGCCGGCGTGGCGATGGCGACCAGCGGCAGGATCACGTCGCACTTGCGGACGTGGTACTCGATCCACTCCTTGTTGATCATGATGTCGCCTTCGAAGAAGTGAAAGCGAGGATTATTCATCAGATCGGTGACGCGCTCGGAGTTCATGTCCATGCCATAAACTTCCCAGTCGGTGGTGTCCATGATGCGCTGGGAAAGGTGGTGGCCGATGAAACCATTGACGCCGAGGATGAGGACTTTTTTCATTTTGGAAGAAGTGATGTATTGGAAGTTTCGCTGGGAGTCGGGTGCACAGGCGCCGACCCGAATTTGGCCAGCCATTGTGCTGTTGTTATTGGCTGACCCGCGAATTCTACCGCAAGCAGGCGCAGCAACCGCCGGTCGCCGCATTCAGCCAGCAGTTGCCCGTTGCGCACCAGCAGCGCCGGGCTGCCGCAATGTCCCATCTCGCCCGTTGGATGCAGGGTGGCGAGTACGCGCAGGCGTCCAGACGAAAGATCGCAGAAAGCGCCGGGATACGGCGGCGCGACGGCGCGCACCAGGTTGTGGATTGCCTGCGCCGGTTGCGACCAGTCGATGCGGCCATCTCCCGGCTTGCGTCCGCCGAAGTAAGCGCCCTGTGTCAGGTCTTGCTTGATGTGTGGGGCCGTGCCGGCGACCAGCGCAGGCAGCACGCGGGCTAGGGCCATTTCTGCGGCCAGCGTGACCTTGCCGAACACAGTGTGTGCGGTGTCGTCGGGCAAGATCGGCACGGCTTGCTGCGCCACGATCTCGCCGGCATCCGGCTTCTCCAGCATACGATGCAGGGTCGCGCCGGTTTCGCGTTCACCGTGCAGCACCGCCCAGTTGACCGGTACCCGGCCCCGGTACTTGGGCAGTAGCGAACCGTGCAGGTTGTAGGCGCCGCGCGCGGCGGCTGCCAGCAGCGGCGCCTTGAGCATCAGCCGATAGTAGAAAGAAAAAATAAAGTCCGGCGCCAGCGCCGCGATGCGCGCGACGATTTTCGGGTCGTTGGGATTTTCCGGCGTGATGGTGGGAATGCCATGCAGTTCGGCGAGTGCGGCAACGCTGTCGAACCAGATGGCTTCATCTGGATTATCGCTATGCGTGACCACCAGCGCCACATCGACGCCCTGCGCCAGCAGTACCGACAGGCAGCGCACGCCGACATTGTGGTAGGCAAAAACAACGGCGCGGGTCATTCCTTGCGCTCAAGGATCGCCTCGACCAGATAGCGCGGTCGGTGGCGTACCTGCTGGTAGATGCGTCCGACATATTCGCCGAGCAGGCCGACGCCGAACAGGGTCAGGCCGATCAGGAAGAAGGCAATGCCGAACAGGGTGAACAGTCCCTCCGCCTCCGGCCCGACGATGATCCGGCGTACCGCCAGCAACACCACGAACAGCGCCGAAAGCAGCGAGATGCCCATGCCGAGCATGGAGAACCATTGCAGCGGCACCAGCGAGAAACCGGTCATCAGGTCGAAATTGAGGCGGATGAGGCTGTACAGGGAATATTTGGAGTCGCCCGAGTGACGCTCCTCGTGGCCGATCTCGATCTCGGTGGGACGCTGCGCGAAAGTGTAGCCGAGCGCGGGAATGAAAGTGCTGACTTCCCGGCAACTGTTGATGGCATCGACGATGGAGCGCGAGTAGGCGCGCATCATGCAGCCCTGGTCGGTCATCTTGATGCGGGTAATTTTCTCGCGCAGTCCATTCATGGCGCGCGAGGCGTAGCGCCGGAAAGCCGAATCCTGGCGGTTGCGACGGATGCTGCCGACATAGTCGTGACCCTCGCGCATTTTCGCTGCCAGCGCGCCGATATCTTCCGGCGGATTTTGCAGATCGGCGTCCAGCGTTATGACGATCTCGCCGCGACTTTGCTCGAAGCCGGCCATGATCGCCATGTGCTGACCGAAGTTCCCGGCGAATAAAATGACGCGAGTTACCTCTGGACGCTGCTGGAACTGTTCGCGCAGAATCGCCGCAGAACGGTCGCGGCTGCCGTCGTTGATGAAAATCACTTCGTAGGAAGCGCCGAGCGCATCAAGCGCCGGATAGAGCCGGTCGAACAACGCGGCAAGGCCGGATTCCTCGTTATACACGGGGATGACGATAGAGAGTTCGGGAGAGGTCATAGAGTTCATGGCAGGTTTGGTTGCATACGGCGATTACGAAGCAAGAATGGCCCAGCGCTCATGATCACGCCAGCGACCGCCAATCTTCAGGTAGCGCGGCGAATAGCCTTCTCTTGAGAATCCGCAAGACTTGACCAATGCAATGGACGCCAGGTTATCGGGTTGAATGTTGGCTTCAAGACGATGCAGTTTTAATACCTTGAAGGCGTGACAAACCACGGCTTGCATCCCCTCACGCATGAGTCCCTGTCCTTCATGCCCGGCGAAGGCGTAGTAACCAAGATAGCCGCTGCGAAACAGGCCCAGGACGATGTTCGTGATGTTGATTACGCCAGCGATGCTTTCACTATCGCGCAGGCAGACGAGGAAGGCACAGTTCGCTGGTGGCGTCATGTGATCAAGGTGAACGTGAAACTGCTTCGGAGTGGATGGTGCAGTTGTCCACGGATGGTGCAGCGAACGGCTCCTGCGAACCGCCGCCAAAAACTCGCGCTGATCAGCAATCGCTGGGGGACGAAGATATATCCGGGAATTCATAGAAGAACAGAAAGGGGCGGGCTCGAATTCCCCAGCAACGCAGCAATGCCTGATTCCTCGTTGTACACGGGGATGACGATAGAGCGTTCGGTGGATGTAACCATGTTGGATACTATAAGAGTTTTAGAAACTGCTCGCGATTCAAATCACAATCACGAAGAATTTTGGCGAACAGTCCCGGCCCAATAGTTTCGCCGGTGTGAACTGGCACTACAGTCGAACGACCGTCAGGGTGGCGAATAAAATGGTGACTGCCTTTGACGCGGAGTATTTCGAAACCAGCTTTCTTCAAGGTCGACAACAGTTTTTTGCCGGTCAGGCTGGGAACCGTCGTCATGCCGCAATTGAAATGCGTTGAACTCCGACAAAATCCAGCGGTTCCAGGGAGTCATCCCGAACTTCAAGACACAGTTCTATGGCTTCGCGGATGCGCTCCATCAGAGCGTCGAGCGATTTTGCCTGCGTGTGACAGCCGGGAAGCACTGGAACCGAGGCAACAAAGTATCCTGCCGAATCCTTTTCAACAATCACATCAAACTGGCGTGTCATAGCAACCTCCGAATCTTCATGACAAATTGTACCCCGAAGCAATTGGAGTAATCCGAGGCCGCATTTACGCGATTCCTGCGAATACTGCCAGCGCCCGATTGACCTTGACCATCATTGCATCATCAAGTCGACCGAAGCTGGGGCCGACCTTCTCGCGCAATACGGTCATTACCTTGTCGATCTGTACTTGCGAGGTTTGCTTGAGTCCGTTGGCTGCTGCGGGTTCCACCGTTAGCCGGAATATGGGCGCTTCCCGCAGTTCCGAGGTGACGAGACACAGCATCACCGTGGGATGGGTTTCGTTGAACAGGTCGGACTGGACAACCAGCGCCGGACGCGGCTTGCCGAAATTACCCTGGACTGCTACAGACACGAGATCGCCGCGGCGAAAATCGCTCATGCGTTCCAAGCCCCCGCAGCTTCGATGAACTTGGCGGCGTCGAGTTCTGCGGAATCATGTGCCAGTGCCGCGGATTGCCGACGGCATTCCTCGGCGAATCCGGGCGCCTTGGTGTCCGGTACCCACAGCTGAATCGGGCGCAGTCCGGCGGCTCTCAGCCTCTGGCGGTATTGCTGCATGCGTGGGGCGGGGGCGGTTGTTGGCATGGCTTTCCTTCGATTTTCTCGATGTAACATGTTACACCAGAAAAAGTCCTGCGGCTTTATGTGTTGTAAGCACTCACCGGCATCCCGGTCTGGATATCGAAGACCAGCCGCTGATGCGCTTGCCGCAGCGCAGACTCAACTGTGTCTGCGGATGTTGCGCGAGCGAAGATAAAACCCAGGTAGCTTGCGCCTTCCGGCGGCGGCGCTATGACCTGGCCGGGCTGGGCGGTGATCTGGATGTCGCCGATACCGGCGATGCGCAGTGCGTCGTCGAGATGGCGCACGCCCAGAAAAAGTTTGCGGCAACGGCAGGTTCAAGGCGTGACGCAAGATCAGTTCTTCCAGGCTCATGCCCAGTGCATGGCGCAGCATTCTGCCGCACAGGCCGCCGATGGAGCGTGCGGCGATTTCCAGCAGCCAGACGCCTTGTTCGTTCAGGCGCATTTCCGCATGGATCGGTCCGCTCATCAGCCCGGCCAATGCGCAGGCGCGTTGCACGGTCTGGCTGATTTCGTCTTGCCGGTCTTGAGGCAGGCGCGACGGCGTGATGTAAAGGGTTTCTTCGAAGTAGGGGCCGTCGAGCGGATCGGGTTTGTCGAACAGCGCCAGCACGCGCAAGCGGCCTTCCACCAGCAAGCCTTCCAGTGCGTATTCACGACCGGGAATGAAGCTCTCCACGACCAGTCCCAGTTGGGCGGCATCGCGGTCGGCTTTGCGCTGTATTCTTTGCACCGATTGCACGGCTTGCTTGAATGCCTGGGGGGTGTCTGCCCGAATCACGCCACGGCTGGCAGAAAGCTGGCGTGCTTTGACGACCACCGGGAATTGCAGCGGGGCCTGTAGCGTAGGTGACCGGCTGATGTTGTCGAGGTGATAAAAATCCGGGCAGTTCAGGCCGGCATCTTGCAGTAATCGGCGAAACGCCAGTTTGTCGCGCGTCACGCGCATCGCAGCGGGCAGGTTGCCCGGCAAGTGCAACTGTACGCGCAGCAGCGCCGCCAGTTCCAGGCCGCTGTCGTCCACCGCCAGCACCGCATCCGGCGGGCTTCCCAGCGCAGCCAGCACCTGCTTCACTGCGACTTCGGGCTGATCAAATGGCACTGCCTGAATCGGGCTCATGCCCCACAGCGGCGCGAGTTGATGGCAATAATCTGCGGCAGTGATGATGTCCGCCCCGAGGTTTTTCGCGGCATCCAGGAAATCCTGGTTGCGGTAACTGGTGGTGGGCAACAGCAGCAGAACGCGCTTCAAGATGTGTGCTTAAAAGCTTTGCAGTTGTTGCTCGGTGGGTTCGGCACAGCAGTACCAAGGCTCCGACAAGCGTGCGATGGGTGCGCCAAAATCCACTTGCGCGAGCGGCGGTGCAGTACGGTCGAGCGCCGCATGGGTGAGCTGCCAGATTTGTTCGAATATATCCTCGCGCGCCAATCCCTGTTGTTCACCTTGTGCGGCACAGGTCTGCACTGCCTGCTGGAGCGCATCCACGGCAGGATCGGCATGTCGCCAGGGGTAGCCGAGCAGTTTCGTATCGAACGCTCCGACCATTTCCCGGAAACCGGGCAGTTGAAGCAAATAGGAACCTTCCGGTACCAGCAGGCGTATGCAGAGCTGAATCGAAGGCACCGCCTCCACCAGGCGCAGGCGCAGCAGCGTGCCGAGCAGGTCGAGGTAGCCCTCCCGCGTAGTCCAGGGCGTGAATGCCACAAACGTCGGCGCCAGGAATATGTCCGCTGCGCGGCACAGTTGCAAAGCGTGCTCAAAGTCGGCGCGCGTATGGTTCTTGGCAAAATGCTCAAGCACCCGGTCATCCACCGACTCGACTGCCGAGGTGATGAATAAGCAACCTGCCGCCTTGAGCGCCGGCAACAACTCGGCATGGTTAATCAGGTGCTGAATCTTGATGGTGGCGTCGAAGCTCAAGTGGGGAAACTTGTCGTGCATGGCAGTCAGCACTTTCATGGCGTGCGTAGTCCCGTTGAAAAAATCCGGGTCGCCGAAAGAAATGTGTGTCGCACCCGCCTGAACCTGCTGCGCAATGTCGGCCATCACCACCTCAACCGGCACAATGCGAAATTTACCTTGATACACCGGCACCACCGGGCAATGGCGGCACAAATGTTTGCAGCCGCGGCTGGCCTCAATGAAACCAGTCATTTTTTTTCTGTCATCCGGCAATATCAAATGGGCATAGCGTTGCAATTCTGGCAAGCCGGAGCGGTCGGGCGTAATGAATTCGATTTTGGCCAGATTGATAAGCGGTTCGGTTTGCACACCTCCAGCTTCGCCGCTGCGCAGCCGCTGCGCCAGGCTCACCAGCCCCGGCTCGAATTCGCCGCCGAGTATGGTTTTCACGCCGAGGCTACGCAGCCTCTGCTGATTCATCGGCGCATACAGGCCATATACGCACACATGCACCTGCGGCGCGATCTCGCGGATGCGCGGGATGGCTTCGATGGCAATGCGGGTGGCGGTATGCATGCCAACGTAAACAGCGACCAGGTCGGCATCCTTCAGAATTTCCGGGTCGAGTTTTTGCAGCGAAAGATCGAGGCAGCTCACCGCCATGCCAGCGCGCTTGAGCAAGGCGGCAGGCTGCGCCAGGGCAAACGGCTGCCGTCCCAGCTCGTAAGGATTGATCAGGACGACCTTGAAGAGTCCCATCGCTTCCACGGCAGGAGATGGCGCAAGCTGGGGCAACATGGATAACCCCGCTATTTTGATTTCGGTCGTTGCTCGAAGGGCGTTGAACCCGGCTCCCGGCTCGCCCCCGCCTCTTTCATACGCTCAAGATAATGCTGCCACATCTCTTCCTGGCGTATTCCATAATCGTAGAGCAGATCCCATGAGTAGATTCCGGTGTCGTGACCATCGGAAAATCGCAGCAGAATAGCGTAGGTTCCGACCGGCTCGATGGCGGTGATCTCGACGTTCTTTTTGCCGGTCTGGAGCACTTCCTGGCCCGGGCCATGGCCGCGTACTTCGGCGGATGGCGAATAGACGCGCAGAAACTCGCACGGCAGGCTGAAGGTCTTGGCGTCGGCAAAGCCGATTTCCAGCGTGCGCGATTTCTGGTGCAGTTTGATTTCGGTGGGTTGTGGTGTTTTCGAAGCCATGTCGTAGTGTCCGGTTAATTTGTGAATCGCGGCATTTTCTGCCGTTTATTGTGCAACGAGCAAGCCCAGATGCTGAGTCATCGGTTCGAAATCGCGGTCCCGATGAAGTAGTGGCAGGCGGTTCAAGATGCAGTAGGCGCCGATCAGCATATCTATGGTTTTGCGTATGGTAATGCCTTGCTTTCGCAGCTTGCGATAGTTTTCCGCGCTTGCCAGCGCCACATCACGGCCGAGCATTTCCCTGAATTCCAGGTATTCAAACAGGCTTTTGGCCTTGCGATAATCGGCATCGCGCTCGAAACCCTGCAACACCTCGGCCAGGATCAGGTCGCCGACGAGGATCAACTCACTTCCCAGCCCGGCGTCGAGTCTCTCTGTTTGCGGATTGACGATACCGTTGAAATAGTCGATCCAGACGGACGAGTCGACGACTATCATCGCCGCTTATCGGTCGGTTCGCAAAGAGTCCAGGTCGCCAGACCACTTCAATTTACCGCGCGAGGCGCGGATCATTTCCTGCCGCTTGATCTGGATCAGCACGCGCAGGCCGGTCTCAACAATTTCGCGCTTGGTCGGCAATTTCGTCAGGCGGGCGGCTTGCTGCATGAGTTGGTCGTCGATCACGATATTGGTACGCATTGCGTTGCCCTGTGTGTATGGTTTTGAAGATTCATGCACATTGTAAGTGTTTCCTGCATGATCGTGCAAACCATTTCTACCTCTCTACGTCACTGCCGGTCACCACTGGGTAGCGCGGCTAACGCCGCGCCGTACTTTACTGCTCGGCAAGCTCACGCTCGGCGAAAACTTCCTTGGCCGCGAACAGGCCGTTGAGGGCGGCAGGGAAGCCGGCATAGACGGCCATTTGCATGATGATTTCGACGATTTCTTCCCGCGTGCAGCCGACGTTGAGGGCGGCGTGAAGATGCACTTTCAATTGCGGCGTTGCGTTGCCGAGGGCGGTTAGGGCGGCGACGACGCCAATTTCACGGGACTTGAGCGCGAGTTGTGGCCGTGAATAGATGTCGCCGAAAATTTCGATCAATAGTTTTGCGAAATCGGGGGCAATGTCGGCGAGTGCGGCGATTACATTCTCGCCAGCCTTGCCGTCGATCTCGCGCAGCTTTTCCCAGCCGCGCACATAGCGGCTGGTCTCTGTTGACTGTTGTACTTCGCTGGTTGCTGAGTTCATTTTCTGGTTTTCCCTGTAGGCGGCTGCGCCTTGGCGAGCATTTTTCGATAAGTACGAAGCTTGTCGTCGAGGACATCGGCACACTCGGAAAGCTCGGTCATTTTGGCGGCCAGGCGTACACGATGGAGCTTGAGCATCGTGTACCGCGCTTGCAATGTCGTGTCACCCTGCGCCCGAAGATCAGCATAGCGTTTGATCTCCGCCAGCGGCATGCCGATGTGCTTGAGCCGCAGCACGAACTCCAGCCACAGGACATCGCTGTCGTGATAACGGCGATGGCCGTTGGCTGCGCGTCCGCCAGGTTTGAGCACACCCACCCGTTCGTAATAACGGATCGTATGGGTGCTCAAGCCGCTACGCAGGGCAAACTCGCCGATGGTGATGGCATTGCTGGTCACGACGACCATGCTAAGTCTTGGAGTGCACTCTAAGTCAAGAGGTATTTGACAAAACGCTATGGACGCTCCTGATGCTGCGGCAAATCGTCGAGAATTTCATCCCAGGGCGCTTTCGAGCCGACGAATATATGCGCGGCGCCTTTTGCGCCTGCCGGCGTATCCAGCGTGCCGATGCGCAGCCGCACGGTGTCTGGCAGGTCGTCGCGCTTGCCGATGATGGGCGAACCACAAGTGCCGCAAAACACTCTCACCACACCGGTGTCGGCGCGGTAGCTGCGCAGGGATTCCTCGCCCTTGATGATGCGAAAAGAGGCGGCGGGAATGGGGGAGACCGAATTGAATGCCGAACCACTTGCCTTTCTGCAGCGCGAGCAATGGCAAAACATGATCGGGCCGAGTGGACCGGTGATCTTGTATTCCACTGCTCCGCAAAGACAGCTTCCTTTGTGCATGTGAGGCTCCATAGCTTAGTGATCTGGTGTAAAGGGAGAGGCACTGCTTGCCCGCGCCAGAGTGGCGGGAACGATGAGTCTATGCACGGGGGCGACGAAGAACATGTAGACCCGGCCCAGTAGATTGTGTATATGCACCACGGTCGAGATGGCTATCGACTCGCGGGCGCCGGGGTTGAGTTTGCAGACGGAGACTTTTACATCCAGATGCTTGTCGGAATCGCCCAGAATGATTTCCTCGTCGGTCAACGACAGCAGGGAAAAAATACCCACACGATCCCCGACTCGATAGGCCGACACAGGTTTGCTTCGAGTGCCGTCGCCGAGGTGACCAAGGTTCTTCAAGCCGAACAGCGATACGATGTGATTGCGGGTCGCCATGAGGAAATTGACCCAGGCGGGGGTGCGGCAAACGACATCAAGATAGATTTCCAGCGCCGAACGTCCCTGGTGCTTCAGGGGCATTTCGTAGGCGTCAAAGAAATTGGCATCCTGCAATTGTTTACTGATGAGGCTGGCGCTTGGAACGGCAATCGGTGTGATGTGTGGGTTCACGTGGGTTACCGGAAAAGTTCGCTCAATGCACCATACACCTTGTACATGGCTGAGAAAACTCTAGCTACTTTTGACTCAGGCATCGATGATTTCATTCAGGCCTTCAACAATACGGATCATTTCTTCCGATGCGGCGCGGCCTAGCTTGCGACCGATACGCTCAACGGCCAGGGTACGGATTTGACTGATCTTCACCCAGGCCCGTTTGGGCGGCTGCGGCGGAGCAATTTCCAGCGTCAGCGGAAAGCCGGCACGTTGCGGCTGGCTGGTGATGGCGACGGCGATGACGGTCCCGGAACGTTCGTTGAATACATCCTGGCTCAGGATCAGAACCGGACGCAACCCACTCTGCTCATGGCCTCGTGTCGGGTTTAGATCGGCCCAGCGGATTTCTCCCCTCAGTATTCTGGCCATGCCGCCACGTCCGCAGAAAGGCCCTCTTCCGCAAGCGATTTCTCGAACACCGGATCAAGCTTGGCGCATTCCTGTGCCAGGCGGCAGCGCTCCAAACGCACCAGCTTCTCCTCGATCGCTTCCTCGATGGCTCGGCTACGATTTTCGAACACACGGGCGCTGACCAGCCGGTCGACTCGTTCCAGGGTCTCTTGATCAAGCGATATAGCAACTTTGGCTCGCAGCATGACGTTTTTCTCCAAGTATGACTATGGATCATACTCTCGGGTGATTTGGCGGGCAAGACAAGTTGCTCAAAGCAGATCAGACATAACCGAGCAAACGCGATCCACATCCGTGTCGGCCATCGCCGGAAACAGTGGCAGGCTGACGGTGGCCGCGCCCACCCGCTCGGCCTGCGGGAAGTCGCCGGCCTTCCAGCCGAGTTTGCGGTAGAGGGTGAATAGGTGCATCGCCGGATAATGCACGCCGATGCCGATGCCGCGTTCGCGCATGGCCGCCATGAACTTGGCGCGCTCGCAGCCCGGCGGCAGGAGCACCTGGAACATATGCCAATTGGAATTTTCGAAATCCTCCGGCGGCAGTTCGCAGCCGAGCTTGCGATTGAAAAGTTCAAAGTAGCGCCGCGCCAAATGATGCCTGCGCGCGGTGAATTCCTCCAGCCGTTTCAACTGGCCGAGGCCGATAGCGGCGGCGATGTCGGTCAGGTTGGCCTTGCCGCCGGGCGTCTCAACATCCATGCCGTCTTCGCCGAAGCGCCGCACGCCTTGCAGGCGCAGGCGCTCGCATAGGGCGGGATCGGTATCGACGGGCAGCACCAACGCGCCGCCTTCGCCGGTGGTGATGTTCTTGTTGGCGTGAAAGCTGAAGGAGACGAAGTCGCCGATAACGCCGATTTTCCGTCCTCCCCAGGAAGCGCCGAAAGACTGGGCGGCGTCCTCAATCACGCGCAGTTTGTGGTGTTGGGCGATGGCGTAGAGCCGGTCGCGGTCGACCGGCAGGCCGGCGATGTCGACCGGGATGATGGCGCGGGTTGCAGGAGTGATGGCGGCTTCGATCAGGTCGAGGTCGATGTTGCGGGTGGCCGGGTCGATGTCCACGAACACCGGCCGATGCCGGCCAGGCGCAGCGCGAACTCCATGGTAACGGTGCCGGAGTTGCAGACACGCACCGGGCGGCCTCCGCAGTAAGCAGATAACTGCGCCTCGAATTCCTTCGCCTTCGGCCCGGTGGTGAGCCAGCCGGAACGCAGCACTTCGGCGACGTCGGCGATGGTTGCTTCGTCGATGTCGGGACGGGTGAAGGGGAGGAAACTCATGAGCGCGCCACCAGGAAAACACCCACCATGATAAAGCTGATGCCGATCAATTTTTGCGCGGTGAGGTCTTCACCGAGCCACTGCCAGGCGACGAAGGCGGTGATGACATAGCCAATCGAAATCATCGGGTAGGCGATGCTCACCGGTACCCGCGACAGTGCCATGATCCACACCACCAGGCTCACTGCGTAACAGGCCATGCCGCCGAGGATGTGCGGCTCCATCGCCAGCTTGAGGCCAACTTGAACGGCATTGTCGAGATGGAATTCGAAATGCCCGACGGCATTGGTGCCGGCCTTGAGCAGGTTCTGGGCGGCGGCGTTGAGCAGCACGCCGGCGAGGACTAAGCCTAAGCTGATGGCATTCATGGTTTTCTCACAATGATGCGGCGGGTGTCCTGGGCGGCCAGATGCATCGGCAGTCCCGCTGCGAGGAGTTGTTGGTAGGTGTCCGGACCCATCAGCGCCCAGGCTTGCGGTGCGGCGCGCCAGATTTTCTCGAAACTCGCCAGGTCGGGAATGAACTTGTGCGGCTCATGTTCGATGCCGAAACCGAGTTCGTCTTTGTAGCCGACCAGGGTCACCGTGCGCTTGAGATAGAAGGGCAGGGTCTGGTCGTAGGTATTGACGCTGAAGAAAGGCACATCGGGTTTGACCTGATCGCGGATGCGTTCGACGATCCGGTAGGCGGAGTTGGCAGGCGCCAGGGTGTCCAGGCCGAGCAGAATCAACTGGGCAAACAGCATGCCGCCAAAGGCGAGGCTGAGTACGCTGGGCAATGGCCGGGCGAACCAGGCGAAGCAGAAAGCCGCCAGCGCACCGACCAGGAGTGTGGCGCTGGCGCCAAGCAGCCAGGGAACATAATCGGCATAAAGTTCCTGCGGCACTTCGGGGCTGCTCATCTCCACGGCCTGCGGCGCGAGGAGCAGGCACAGAACGGCCAAAGCGATTATCGGCAAGGCGTGCCAGCGCAAGGCGCGTGCATCGCGCTGGCTTAGTTCGGCGAGATACACGCCGATCAGCGCCGCCAGCGCCGGAAACAGCGGCAGGATGTAGGACGCGAGCTTGGAGTCGGACACCGAAAAGAAACCGAATACCACCAGGCACCACAACAGCAGGAAGCGGCGCGGCTGGAAGCGGCTGTGCGGGTCGCGCTGGAAGCTGCGCCGCGCCATGGCGAAGATAGCCGTCAGCCAGGGCAGCATGCCGGCCAGCAGCACCGGCAGGAAGTACCAGACCGGCTGGTAGCGGCCATGCACTTTGGTGAGGAAGCGTTCAAAGTGTTCGTGGATGAAGAAGAAGCGGGCGAATTCCGGATTCGCCAGCGACACCGCGATGAACCACGGCGCGGTGACGGCCAGCAACAGCGCCAGCCCGGAGAGCAAATGCAGCCGCCGCCACAGGGTGAAATCACGTTGCCACAACGAGTAGCCAAGCAGGGTGGCGAACGGCAGCACCAGCCCGATCAACCCTTTGCTCAATACCGACAACGCCAGCGCCAGCCAGGTCAGCCACATCCAGTTGCGGTTTTCCCGTGGTGTCGCATCATCGCGTTGCGCCAGGACAAAGCCGAACACGGCGCTGGAAAGGAAAAAACTCACGCCCATATCGAGAGTATTGACGTGGCCGATCATCACCCACAACAGGCTGCTGCCCAGTACGCAGGCGGCATATAGCCCGGCGGCTCCGCCCCACAGCCGGCGTACCGCGAAACCCGTGACCAGGATGCCGAGGAAGCCGGTGAGTGCGCTCCACAGCCGCGCCGTCCATTGGTGTTCGCCGAACAGAACATAGGCAGTGGCGGTAGCCCAATATTGCAGGGCGGGTTTTTCAAAATATTTGATGTCGTTGAGGCGCGGCGTCAGCCAGTCGCCACTCGCCACCATTTCGCGGGGAATTTCGGCATAGCGGCCCTCGTCCGGTTTAATCAGCTTGCGGTATTCGAGCGTGCCGAACCAGAGGGCGGCGAAGATCGCCAGCAGAAGCAGCAGCATGCCGGATTTGCCGCGCGTGGTCATCAGTCGAACAGCAGCGCGGCGGCTACATTGCGGCCTTCCGCTACAAGAATGTTGTAAGTGCGGCAGGCGGCGGCGGTGTCCATCACTTCGATGCCGATGCGCGCAGCCATCAATGGTCGTAGCAGCGACGGATGAGGGAAGCGCTGTTTGCGACCGGTGCCGAACAGCAGGACTTCGCAGCCGGGTGCAGCGATGCTGGCGAAATCAGTTTCGCTCAGCGCTTCGAAGCCCGCCGCGCCCCAGCCCGGTTCGATCTGTTGCGGCAGCAAGAGCAGACTGTTGTCATGGCGCTGGCCGTTGATTTCGACATAGCCATCGCCAATCGCGGTGACGATATTCAGGCCGGCGGGACGGTCAAGGTGAAGTTTCATAACACCGGAAAGAGGAGAAATCGGCTAACCGCAGTGATTGATTGGTTTGCGGCATGCTGTCGGGTTCGGTAAGATTATAGCTTCTTTGCGTCGGCCCACAGCCGTTAGGCGGCGCGCGGTGCGTGAAAGTTCGTGAAAACTCGTGAAAATATCCAGAAAGGATGGTCGGCTCTAATGCAACCGGTATTGAAATCCGCCAAGCTCTCCAACGTCTGCTATGACATCCGAGGCCCGGTGCTGGGCCGCGCCAGGCAGATGGAAGAAGACGGCCATCGCATCATCAAGCTCAACATCGGCAACCCCGCCTCGTTTGGTTTTGAAGCGCCGGAAGAGATCGTCGTCGATGTGATTCACAACCTGCGCGATGCATCGGGCTATTCGGATTCCAAGGGACTGTTCGCCGCACGCAAGGCAGTGATGCACTACTGTCAGCAGAAAGCCATTACCGGCGTGAGCATCGAAGATATTTACCTGGGCAACGGCGTGTCCGAGCTGATCGTCCTGGCCATGCAGGCGTTGCTGAACAATGGCGACGAGGTGCTGTTGCCGATGCCCGACTACCCGCTGTGGACTGCGGCGGTGAGTCTTTCCGGCGGCACGCCGCGCCACTATCTGTGCGACGAAGGCGCCGGCTGGCTGCCTGATCTGGACGACATCCGCGCCAAGATTACCCCCCAGACCCGCGCCATCGTCGTCATCAACCCGAACAATCCGACCGGCGCGTTGTACCCGGACGCGCTGCTGAAAGAAATCGTCGAGATCGCCCGCCAGCACCAATTGATTGTGTTCGCCGACGAGATTTACGACAAGGTGTTGTATGACGGCCGCCAGCATAGCTCCATCGCCAGCCTGGCCGATGATGTGTTGTTCATTACCTTCAACGGTCTCTCCAAGAATTACCGCGCCTGCGGTTATCGCGCCGGCTGGATGGTGGTCTCCGGCGAAAAGCGGCACGCGCTGGACTACATCGAAGGCCTCGGCATCCTCGCCTCAATGCGCTTGTGCTCCAATGTGCCGGGCCAGCATGCTATTCAAACCGCTCTCGGCGGACACCAGAGCATAGACGAACTGGTGGCGCCGCACGGACGCCTGACGCGCCAGCGCGACCTGGCCTGGGAAATGCTGACGGCGATTCCGGGTGTCTCTTGCGCCAAACCGCAGGCGGCGCTGTATCTGTTTCCGCGCCTCGACCCAAAAATTTATCCGGTCGCCGACGATCTGCAATTGATCATGGAACTTCTGGAGGCGGAAAAAGTTTTACTGGTGCAGGGGACGGGTTTCAACTGGCCCAGCCCGGATCACTTCCGGGTGGTGTTCCTGCCCAATGCGGATGACCTGACCGAGGCCATCGAACGCATCGGGCGTTTTCTGGAGCATTACCGCAAACGCCATGGCAACTGAGGTCATGGCAACTGAATTTCGCCTCATCGACGTAACCGATGATCGTGGCGGCGTAACGGAACCTGGCTGGCTGGCCCGCGCTGAAGCCATCCACCGCCAACTGCGCACCGACCTGCCCGCCGATTATGCACGACGCCTGGCGCAGGTGTTCGCCAACGGCGCGCGCATGAGCGTGGCGGTCGAGGGTGAGGCTGTGCGCGGCGTGGCGGTGTGGCGCTTGATCGAGAACACCTATGAAGGGCGGCGGCTCTATGTGGACGATCTGGTGACCGACCAGACGCAGCGTTCGCGCGGTGTCGGCCATGCCTTGCTCGGCCATCTGGAACAGCGCGCGCGGCAACAGGCGTGCGACATGCTGGCGCTGGATTCAGGCACCCAGCGGTCGGATGCCCATCGTTTTTATTTCCGCGAGGACATGGCGATTTCCTCGTTCAGTTTCAGAAAAAGGCTCAAATGAAACCCATCAACGTAGGACTTCTCGGCATCGGCACCGTCGGCGGTGGTACATACGCCGTGCTCAGTCGCAACGAAAGCGAGATCACCCGCCGCGCCGGACGCCCGATCCGCATATCCGTGGTCGCCGACAAGAATCTGAAACTGGCGCAGCAGGTCACGCAAGGCAAGTCGCGCCTCACCGACGATGCTTTTGCAGTGGTTGCTGACCCCGAAGTTGATATTGTTGTCGAGCTGATCGGCGGCTGCGGCATTGCGAAGGAACTGGTGCTGAAGGCTATCGAGAACGGCAAACATGTAGTCACCGCCAACAAGGCGCTGCTGGCCATGCACGGCAATGAAATTTTCGCCGCCGCACAAAAGAAGGGGGTGATGGTGGCCTTCGAGGCGGCGGTGGCAGGCGGCATCCCGATCATCAAGGCGCTGCGCGAGGGGCTCACCGCCAACCGCATCCAGTGGATCGCCGGCATCATCAACGGCACCACCAACTTCATCCTCTCCGAAATGCGCGACAAGGGCCTGCCCTTCGCCACGGTGTTGCAGGAGGCGCAGCGGCTGGGTTATGCCGAGGCCGATCCGACTTTTGATATCGAGGGCGTCGATGCTGCGCACAAGCTGACCATCATGGCGGCCATCGCCTTCGGCATCCCGATGCAGTTCGACAAGGTGCACATCGAGGGCATCGCCAGGCTCGACGCGGCAGACATTAAATATGCCGAACAACTCGGTTATCGCATCAAGCTGCTCGGCATTACCAAGCGCAAGGAGAGCGGCATTGAGCTGCGCGTGCATCCGACCCTGATTCCCACCCGGCGGCTGATCGCCAATGTTGAAGGGGCGATGAACGCCGTGCTGGTGCAGGGCGACGCGGTTGGCGCCACGCTCTACTACGGCAAGGGGGCAGGGGCCGAACCCACCGCCTCGGCGGTGATCGCCGACCTGGTTGATGTCACCCGCATGCACACCGCCGATCCCGAGCACCGCGTGCCGCACCTGGCCTTTCAGCCGGATGCGCTGGCGAACACGCCGATTCTGCCGCTGGCGGAAGTGGAGACCAGCTACTACCTGCGCCTGCGCGTCGAGGATAAGCCCGGCGTGCTGGCCGAGATTACCCGCATCCTGGCCGACCAGGACATCTCCATCGACGCCATGATCCAGCGCGAGCCGGACGCGGACGAGGAGCAGACCGACATCATCATGCTGACCCATGTCACCCAGGAAAAAAAGGTGGATGCCGCGATTGCGAAAATCGAGGCGCTGCCGGTGGTGAAGCGCAAGGTGATCCGCTTGCGGCTGGAGGCGCTGGATAGATAAATAATGCGCTACCTGAGTACCCGCGGTAATTCGCCGACGAAAAGTTTTACCGAGATATTGCTTGCTGGGCTTGCGCCGGATGGCGGCCTGTATCTGCCGGAAAGCTATCCGCGCGTCACCTCTGCCGAACTGACGGAATGGCGTGAGTTGTCTTATCCCGCGCTGGCCTTCAAGGTGCTGGAAAAATTCATTACCGACATTCCCGCCGGCGATCTCAAAACGCTGGTCGACCGCAGCTACACGGCGGCGACGTATTGCAATCTGCGCCCCGGCGACGCTGCCGATGAAATTACCCCGCTGCGCACCCTGGCGCCGGGCCTGCATCTGTTGGAACTCTCCAACGGCCCGACGCTGGCTTTCAAGGACATGGCGATGCAGTTGCTCGGCAATCTGTTCGAGTACGTGCTCGCCAAGTCCGGCGCCGAACTCAACATCCTCGGCGCCACCTCGGGCGATACCGGCTCTTCGGCGGAGTATGCGATGCGCGGCAAGCGTGGCATCCGCGTCTTCATGCTCTCGCCGCACGGCAAGATGAGCCGTTTCCAGACGGCGCAGATGTTTTCGCTGCAAGACCCGAATATCTTCAATATCGCCGTGCGCGGCGTGTTCGACGACTGCCAGGACATCGTCAAGAACGTCAGTAACGATCACGCCTTCAAGGAACGCCACAGGATCGGCACAGTTAATTCGATCAACTGGGCGCGCGTCGCGGCGCAGATCGTGTATTACTTCAAAGGATATTTCGCCGCCACCAAGTCCAATGACGAGCAGGTTTCCTTTGCGGTGCCTTCCGGTAATTTCGGCAATATCTGCGCCGGCCACATCGCCCGCATGATGGGCTTGCCGATCAGGAAACTGATTCTCGCCACCAACGAAAACGATGTGCTCGACGAATTTTTCCGCACCGGCGTGTACCGTCCGCGCGCCACGGCGCAGACCTTTCAGACCAGCAGTCCCTCAATGGATATTTCCAAGGCCTCCAATTTCGAGCGTTTCGCTTTCGACCTGGTGGGACGCGACGGCGCGAGCGTGCGCGAGCTATGGGGCAAAGTGGATGCAGGCGGGGCTTTTGATCTTTCAGGCGCCAGGCATTTCGCCGGGATCGCCAGGTTCGGCATGGTCTCCGGCAGCAGCAGCCACGCCGACCGCCTGGCCACCATCCGCCGCGTCTGGCAGCAGTACCAGGTGATGATCGACACGCATACCGCAGATGGTCTCAAAGTCGGCCTGGAGCAACGTGAGTCAGGCGTGCCTTTGGTGTGCATGGAGACGGCTTTGCCGGTGAAATTTGAGGAAACCATTCGTGAGGCGCTTGGCCGGGAGCCGGAGCGGCCAGCCGCTCTGGCAGGCATCGAAGACCTGCCGCAGCGTTTCGCAGTGCTGGCCGCTGATGCCCAGGTCATTAAAGATTACATCGCAGCACACACTACTGAACCGCCGAACCACCACCGCTGAGAGCTTGTGAATAAATCTACTGCGCGAGCCGGATCGGGGATTGGGCGGTGCTCGCTATCCTCATGTACAACAACGTACATTCCGGTAGCTGTGCTCCGTCCGCACCCCGCTGCGGCCCGCTCGCTACGATTTTTTCACAAGCTCTGAGTCCGACAAAAAAGCCACGGCATGCCGTGGCTTTTTTGAGTTTCGGAGCGCCGGGTGATTCAGAGGTAGATCACTGCCGGGAAGACCGTGGCGGCAAGCACCAATACCAGCCATTCGACATTGAAGCGGGCGAGCAAACCGGTGAAATGCATCACCATGATGACGATGGCTGCGATGTAATAGAGGACGAACAACATCTGATCTTCTCCCTTGATTGGCTGCGCGTATTTATGTTTCCAGCGGAATGGGTGATTTATACCTTTTTCGCATCCGCAAAGCAAGCGCGTTTCAGCGCGCGTTTCAGCGATCTGAGCGTTCGCTATGGCGCAGAGAAAGGTCGATGGAGCGCACGTCCTTGGTCAGGCTGCCGATGGAGATGCGATGGACGCCGGTTTCTGCGATGGCCCGCACGCGCTCCAGGCTGACGCCGCCGGAGGCCTCCAGTTCGGCGCGCTCGGCGTTAATGGCGACCGATTCGCGGAGTTGCTCCAGCGTCATGTTGTCCAGCAGTATCATCGCAGCGTCGCACGCCAGGGCTTCATCCAGTTGGGCCAGGGTTTCCACTTCGATCTGGATGAATACTCCGCCATGCGCCAGTTGCCGCGCCTGCATCAGGGCAGGGCGGATGCCGCCAGCGGCGAGGATGTGGTTCTCCTTGATGAGGATGCCGTCATACAGGCCCAGCCGGTGGTTGTGGCCGCCGCCGGTTTTGACTGCATACTTCTGCGCCAGGCGCAGACCGGGCAGGGTCTTGCGGGTGTCGACGATTTTCGCGCGGGCGCCGGCGATGGCGTCGACGAAGCGGCGCGTGGTGGTGGCGGTGCCGGATAGTAGTTGCAGAAAGTTCAGCGCGCAGCGTTCGGCGGTCAGCAAGGCGCGGGTGTCGGCGTGGATTTCGCACAAGGTCTGGCCGGCGACGATACGCTCGCCGTCGCGGGCTTGCCAGGTAATGCGTGCATCAGGGTCGAGACGCTTGAAGCAGGCGTCGAACCATGCCGTGCCGCACAGCAGCGCATCTTCGCGGCTGACTACCCGGCCATGACTGGTGCGGCCTGCCGGGGTGAGCAAGGCAGTCAAGTCGCCGCCGCCGATATCTTCGGCCAGTGCGGCCAGCACATTACGTTCGACCTCGACGGCCATTTGCAGTGGAAATTCCATGTTGTGTAGTCGTTCGAGTTGAAGAATTGAATCCGGAAGGAATCCAGCCGCGTTTATATTACACGAGGCCCTGAAGCGCATCGGCTGGTATTCATTCTTGACAGCGATTTTGTTGCAGCGCAAAATTCGCAGAGAACAACCGGTCAGGCGCGCCGACGCAGCATTCAGGTTGGAAACAGGAGCTACTGATGTCAGCAACACCCGATCCCATGCAGTCATTGTTGCAGACCGGTCAAGCGTGGACGCAGGGTTTTTCGCAGTGGCTGGCGGCTCAGCAGGTAGCGCTGGGGTCAGCAACGGCTGCATCGACAGTGCAGTCGGAGAAGCTGAAAAAATTGCAGCAGCAACTGCTTGAACGACACGCTCAACTGTGGCGGGCGCAGCTTGAGCGCCAGGCCGATCAAGCTGCGCCGGCAGTGGCCTTGCCCGACCCCGGTGACCGCCGTTTCGCTGCGCCGGGATGGAGCGAGAGCCCGATTTACGATTACCTGCGCCAAGCCTATCTGATCAATGCCGAGTTCATGGACAAACTGGTCGAGGCCGTGCCGGCCCCCGATGCGCGTGCGCAAAGCCGGCTGCGTTTCATCACCCGGCAGCTTGTGGATGCAATGGCGCCGTCGAATTTCGCCGCCACCAATCCCGAATTTATCCAGGCAGCATTGGCAACCCAGGGCCACAGCATCACCGCCGGTATCCAGAACCTGATCGCCGACATCGAGAAGGGGCGGATTTCGATGACCGACGATGCGGCTTTTGAGGTCGGGCGCAACCTGGCGGTCACGCCGGGCGCAGTGGTGTATGAAAATGAGTTGATCCAGTTAATCCAGTACGCGCCGCTCACCGGCCAGGTGGCGCAGCGTCCGCTGGTGATGGTGCCGCCGTGCATCAACAAATACTACATACTCGACTTGCAACCGGAAAATTCGCTGGTGCGCTATGCGGTGGAACAGGGCAACACGGTGTTCATGGTGTCCTGGCGCAACCCCCAAGCCGATCTCGGCCACTTGGGATGGGACGATTATGTTGAAAAAGGCGCGCTGACCGCGCTCAAAGTGGCGCAGGAAATTTGCAAAGTCGAGCAGGTGAACGCGCTGGGCTTCTGTGTCGGCGGCACCATCCTGGCGTCGGCGTTGTCGGTGGCTGCGGCACGCGGCGAAAATCCGGCGGCGTCGCTGACGCTGCTGACGACACTGCTGGATTTTTCCGAACCGGGCGAACTCGGCTGCTTTATCGACGAAAATTCGGTGGCGATGCGTGAGGCGAGCATCGGCAAAGGCGGAATTTTGAAGGGCAGCGAGTTGGCTTCGGTATTCTCCAGCCTGCGCGCCAACGATTTGATCTGGCAATACGTCGTCGGCAATTATCTGAAAGGCGGCAAGCCTTCAGCCTTCGATCTGCTCTACTGGAACGCCGACGGCGCCAATCTGCCGGGGCCGTTCGCCGCCTGGTACCTGCGCAATCTCTATCTGGAAAACAACTTGCGGGCGCCGGGCAAGCTTGAGATGTGCGGCGTCAAGGCAGATCTCGGTCGAATTGATGTACCGGCTTTTCTGTACGCATCGCGCGAGGACCATATCGTGCCGTGGAAAACCTCTTACCTGTCGCGCCGCCTGCTGGGCGGCGAAACCCGCTACACCCTGGGCGCCAGCGGCCATATCGCCGGAGTGATTAATCCGGCGGGGAAAAACAAGCGCAGCTATTGGAGCAGTGACAGCGATAGCGATCTGCCGGAAAAATGGCTGGCCGGTGCAACCGAGCACAAAGGGAGCTGGTGGGCAAGCTGGGCCACATGGCTGGCGGGCTTTGGCGGCAAACAGCGCAAGGCGCGCGACCGGCTTGGGAGTACTATCCACGTCGCCAGCGAGCCGGCGCCAGGGCGTTACGTCAGGGAAAAGGCGGCATAGTCGGGGTTACGGTGCTAACTGGGGCGCATCGTAACCGCTGGAAGCCTGCCCCGAAAAAAACTGGAGGAAATGAATAATGCAAAGAGTGGCCTTGGTAACGGGCGGCATGGGTGGTTTAGGTGAGGCGATCTGCATCAAGCTGGCGGCGCTGGGAGACAAAGTGGTCACCACTTACAGCCCCGGCAACACTACGTCGCAAGCCTGGCTGCGCGCCATGAACGAGATGGGCTACGGTTTCAAAGCCTATGCCTGCGACGTAAGTGATTTTGATTCCTGCGTGGCCTGCGTCGAAAAGGTTGTTGCAGACATGGGGCCGATTGATGTGCTGGTCAACAATGCCGGCATTACCCGTGACATGACCTTCAAGAAAATGACCAAGGCCGACTGGGATGCCGTCATCCACACCAACCTCGATTCGGTGTTCAACATGACCAAGCAGGTGATGGACGGCATGATTGAGCGCAACTGGGGCCGCGTCATCAACATCTCGTCGGTGAACGGACAGAAAGGCGCTTTCGGCCAGACCAATTATGCTGCGGCCAAGGCCGGCATGCATGGATTTACCAAGTCACTGGCGCTGGAAGTAGCAAAAAAAGGCGTGACCGTGAATACGATTTCCCCCGGCTACATCGGCACCAAGATGGTCATGGCGATTCCAGAGGAGGTGCTGGGATCGAAAATCCTGCCGCAGATCCCCATGTCGCGCCTGGGCAAGCCGGAAGAAGTGGCGGGACTGGTGGCCTATCTGTCCTCGGATGAGGCGGCGTTCGTGAACGGCGCCAACATCTCGATCAACGGCGGCCAGCACATGTTCTGATAATCCGGCCAGCGGTCTGGACGACGAGTTTTTTGTTGTGGTGGAAAGTGAAAAAATGGTAAAGAAAACAGCTTTGGTCACAGGTGGCATGGGCGGTCTTGGCACGGCTATCTGCAAGGCGTTGGCGGCGGACGGCTACACCATTGTCGCCAACTGCCTGCCCGGATTCCCGCCGAAGGAAGAGTGGCTGGCAAAAACCCGGGCCGAAGGCTACGACTTTCATGCGGCTGAGGGGGATGTGTCGGACTATGCTTCCTGCGCTGCGATGGTGCAAAAGATCGAAACAGAAATCGGCCCGGTGGATGTGCTGGTGAACAACGCCGGCATCACCCGCGACAATATGCTCCGCAAGATGGTTAAGGAAGATTGGGATGCAGTGTTGTCAACCAACCTCGACAGCGTTTTCAACGTAACCCATCAGGTGCTGCCCGGCATGGTCGAACGCGGCTGGGGCCGGGTCATCAACATGTCTTCGGTGAATGGCGTCAAGGGACAGTTCGGCCAGGCCAATTACTCCGCCGCGAAGGCCGGCATACTCGGCTTCACCAAGGCCATCGCCCAGGAAGTGGCGAAAAAAGGAGTGACCGTCAATGCCATCGCACCGGGATATATCGGCACCGACATGGTGATGGCGATCAAGCCCGAAGCGCGCGAACAGATCGTTGCCACCATTCCCGTGGGCCGCCTCGGCCAGCCAGAGGAGATCGGCCATCTGGTGCGCTACCTGTCTTCCGAACTGGCCGGCTTCATGACCGGCGCTACGCTCAATATCAATGGCGGCCTGCATATGTGCTGAACCCCGTGGCCGCAAAGCCGCATAAAACCTTTGTGGCGGCGGAGAGGGCGTTTCCGTAATAAAATCCACCCTGCCGGATGCAGTTAAATCAGGAGACAGAACACGATGGCTGAGACGATAAGACTCATCAAGAAATATCCGAACCGTCGTTTGTATGACACCCGCACCAGCACCTATATCACATTGGCGGATGTCAAAGAGCTGGTGCTGCATCACGAAGAATTCCAGGTGGTGGATGTCAAGTCCGGCGAGGATTTGACGCGCGGCGTCCTGTTGCAGATCATCCTCGAAGCGGAGGCGGGCGGCGCGCCGATGTTTTCCAGCGATCTGCTGTCACAGATGATCCGCTTCTACGGCAACGCCATGCAGGGCATGATGGGGAAATATCTCGAAGGCAACATCAAGGCGTTCACCGATATGCAGGTCAAGCTCAAGGAACAGGCGCGCACGCTGCATGGCGATCATCCGGCGATGAGCAACGACCTGTGGGCGCAGTTCCTCAGTTTTCAGGGCCCGGCCATGCAGAACATGATGGGCGCCTACATGGAGCAAAGCCAGAAAATGTTCCAGCAGATGCAGGAGCAGGTGCAAGGCCAGACGCGCAACCTGTTCGCCGGGTTTCAGTATCCCGGCTTTGCGTCTGCGGCTGACGAAGAGAAGCCCGCCGAAAAGAAGTAATTCACGGGCGCGCAAGCAGGAGCTATTTCTTGACAATGTAAGGAATTATCCTTACATTTCGAACGTTCGTTCAAGGAGTATTCCATGCCCCACATTCATGAAATCGCTACGGTGACCTCGAAAGGTCAGATCACCTTGCCCAAGCCTATCCGTCAAGCCCTGGGCATTGCCGTTGGCGGGAAGGTGGCCTTCGATCTGCGCGGCGCCGAAGTCGTGGTGAGCCGGGCCGACAACGAAGAGCATGAAGACCCGGCCATTGGCGCCTTTCTGTCGCTGCTGGAAAGCGACATCAAGTCCGGCAGGCGCCTTGGCTCGTTGCCGGAAGATTTGGCGCAGTCCATGCTGGATAATCTTCGTCATGCTGCTACTTCGGATGAGGATATCGCCGGTGAAGTTGCCCTGTAATGCAGCGCCACGGTTGGTCGCTGCTGTTTCACGAATGTTTGCTTGTGCAACTTCAAAAATTGAAGCTTGCCTCGGATCGGGCTGTAGCGACTGATCCGACCGGCTTTACAGTCAATGCCAACGTCAAACTGTACCGCGCTCTGAGCCGGTTGATTTTCGAGACGGTACCTGGCGATCCTGCCCGAGAGGAATATCGACAGGGCAATACTCTGGGCGCAGCCTATCGTCACTGGCGGCGCGCCAAGATCGGGCGTCGCTTCCGGCTGTTTTTTCGTTACGATACGAGAGCGAAGGTGATCGTTTTTGCCTGGATCAACGATGCACAAACCCTGCGGTCGGCAGGGAGCAAATCCGATCCTTACGCTGTATTTCAGAAAATGCTGGATCGAGGCAATCCACCGGATGACTGGGCGGCGTTGCTTGCCGCCAGCCGTGCGGATGTGAGTCAGAAACCTTAATTGTCAAAGTAGCTTATGTCGAAACCAAAAAGTATAGGATTTGTCTCCCTGGGTTGCCCCAAGGCCACGGTCGATTCGGAACATATCCTGACGCGCCTGCGCGCCGAGGGTTATGTTATTTCGGGTTCGTATCAGGGCGCGGATTTGGTCGTCGTGAATACCTGTGGTTTCATCGACGCAGCCGTCGAAGAATCGCTCGATGCCATCGGCGAGGCGCTGGCACAGAACGGCAAGGTGATTGTCACCGGCTGCCTGGGCGCCAAAAAAGATGCGCAAGGCGGCGATATCGTCCGCTTGGCGCATCCGCAGGTGCTTGCGGTGACAGGGCCGCATGCGACGCAGGAGGTGATGGATGCGGTGCATGAGCATCTTCCACCCTCATTTGGCAACATCGATAATCCTTTCGTAGATCTGGTGCCGCCACAGGGCATCCGCCTGACGCCGCAGCACTATGCCTACCTGAAAATTTCCGAAGGCTGCAACCATCGTTGCAGTTTCTGCATCATCCCCAGCATGCGCGGCGACCTGGTCAGCCGCTCCATCGACGAGGTGTTGCGCGAGGCGGAAATACTTGCCGCTGCCGGCGTCAAGGAATTGCTGGTGATCTCGCAGGACACCAGTGCTTACGGTGTCGATGTCAAATATCGCACCGGTTTTCATGGTGGAAGACCAGTCAAGACCCGGCTCTACGAGCTATGCCATGCATTGGGTGAACTGGGCATCTGGGTGCGCTTGCACTATGTCTATCCGTATCCGAGTGTGGACAAGCTGATTCCGTTGATGGCCGAGAGCAAGATACTGCCTTACCTCGACGTACCTTTCCAGCATGCCAGCCCACGCATACTCAAGCTGATGAAACGGCCTGCCAGCAGCGAGAACAACCTGGAGCGCATCAAGGCCTGGCGCGCCATTTGTCCCGACATCACGATCCGCAGCACTTTCATCACCGGCTTTCCCGGCGAGACTGAGGCGGAGTTCGAGGAACTGTTGTCCTTTCTCGACGAGGCGCAGCTTGATCGTGTCGGCGCTTTTGCCTATTCGCCGGTCGAGGGCGCGGCGGCGAACGCCCTGCCCGGAGCGTTACCCGAGGAGGTCCGTGAGCAACGCCGGCAGCGTTTGATGGAGTTCCAGGAAGACATCAGCACCCGCCGTCTTGAAGCGAAGATCGACCGCACGCTTCAGGTGTTGGTGGACGAAGTGGATGAGGATGGCGCCGTGGCCCGCAGCCAGGGTGATGCGCCGGATATCGACGGGCTGGTGTATATCACCGATGGCCAGGCGCTTACGGTCGGTGAGTTTGCCAGCGTCACCGTCACCGATTGCGACGTGCATGATCTTTACGCAAAATTGGCCATTGATTGATGAGCCGCGCACTTATCGAGGAGTTGGGCGGTATCGTCGGTAGTGCGCAGGTACTCGTCGAGGCGCATGACTGCGCCCCGTATCTGACCGATTGGCGGGGCCGTTACAGCGGCAAGGCGCTGTGCGTGGTGCGGCCCGGCGACACCGAAGAAGTCTCGCGCGTGGTCGCTGCCTGCGCTACCGCTGGGGTTGCCATCGTCCCGCAGGGCGGTAACACCGGACTGGTCGGCGGAGCGACGCCGTGCGGCCCTGCCCGCCATCCGCAAGGCGAGGTGCTGGTGAGTCTGGTTCGCCTGAATCGCATCCGCGCCATCGACCTCGACAACAACACCATGACGGTCGAAGCCGGCTGTATTTTGCAGCAGGTGCAGGAAGCGGCGGCAGCGGCGGGCCGGCTGTTCCCGTTGTCGCTGGCCGCCGAAGGCTCGGCCACCATCGGCGGCAATCTGTCCACCAATGCCGGCGGCGTGCAGGTGCTGCGCTATGGCAACATGCGCGAGCTGACGCTGGGCCTGGAAGTGGTGTTGGCCGACGGACGCATCTGGAATGGTTTGCGCGGCCTGCGCAAGGACAATACCGGCTACGATCTGAAACATCTTTTCATTGGCGCGGAAGGTACGCTGGGCCTGATCACTGCCGCCGTGCTGAAGCTTTTTCCGCTGCCGCGCGCGCGGGCTACGGCCTGGGTTGCGGTACGCGATCCCGCCGCCGCCGTTAAGCTGCTCGGCCTTTTGCGTGCAAGCTGCGGCGAACGGGTCAGCGCTTTCGAGATTATCGGCAGACCTGCGCTGGCGCTGGTGCTCAAGCACATCCCCGGGACACGCGATCCGCTTGCCGCCGCATATGACTGGCAGGTTTTACTGGAATTGACGGATACGCAGGAAGAAGACAGCCTGAGCGCGTCCCTGGAAGCCGTCCTGGCCGCCGAGGCCGAGTCCGGCAGCGTACTCGATGCCGTGCTGGCGCAGAGCGTTACCCAGGCGCAAATGCTCTGGCGATTGCGTGAGAGTATTTCCGAAGCGCAAAAAATCGATGGACTCAGCATCAAACACGATGTCTCCATGCCCATTTCGCGGATCGCCGAGTTCATCGCGCGTGCTGATGCACTGCTGGTACAGACGTACCCCGGCCTGCGCATCGTCTGTTTCGGCCATATTGGCGACGGCAATCTGCACTACAACCCTTCCAAGCCCACGGCGCAGGAGAATGCCCCATTCATCGCCGCGAGCGCCGCTGTTAATCGCATGGTGCACGATCTGGCGGTGGAACTCGGCGGGAGTATTTCCGCAGAACACGGCCTGGGCCAGCTGAAACGCGATGAGATCGCACGCTACAAGAGCCAGGTGGAGATGGATATGATGCGCGCGATCAAGCGTGCACTCGATCCTGGAAATCTGATGAATCCAGGCAAAGTACTGTGAAAAGTTTTCCGTAAATGGCTTTACACAGTTTTTCGCCTTACGTATAATCCGGCCTCTCTTGTGGGGGTATAGCTCAGCTGGGAGAGCGCTTGCATGGCATGCAAGAGGTCGGCGGTTCGATCCCGCCTACCTCCACCAAGTATTAGTTAAGTATTTGTATTGACCCTATCGTCTAGAGGCCTAGGACAATACCCTTTCACGGTATGAACCCGGGTTCGAATCCCGGTGGGGTCGCCAGGTCACGCATGGGTTGCCGGAGCAGGGCAGCCCTTTTTGTTTCAAGTGCGTAGTGTGCAGTGTGCAGTGTGTAACATCTGGAGTGGTAGTTCAGTTGGTTAGAATACCGGCCTGTCACGCCGGGGGTCGCGGGTTCGAGTCCCGTCCACTCCGCCAACATTTTTTATGAGCCCGGGAGACCGGGCTTTTTATTTTGTGCGCCCGGCAGGGCGCACTCACTTGGAGGTGAAAGTCCTCTACTCGCCCGACAAGGGGAAGAGTTAGCCGAACGGCAAGGGTGTCGCGGGTGACTGGGAATCTGGAGGAAGCTGAAGGCAAAGCGCTGGCTTGACGAAC
>JACQAO010000042.1 GCA_016194935.1 Betaproteobacteria bacterium | reverse complement strand
GCGACATCTTGGCGTTCGGTACAAGGCGGCTTGGCTGATGAAGCAAAAACTGCTGCAAGTCATGGCCGAACGTGAGGGATCGCGGGTTCTGGATGGGCGCATCGAGATCGATGACGCCTATCTGGGCGGTGAGCGTCCGGGTAAGCGGGGCCGGGGTTCGGAGAACAAGGTGTCGTTTCTGGTGGCGGTGCAGACCGCCGACGATGGCCGCCCGATGCTGGTACGGATGAATCGGATCGCCTTCACCAAGGACGCCATCGAAGCCTGGGCCAACAAGGCACTGGCCGCTTCGGCGCGGGTGATCTCTGACAGCCTGAACTGCTTCGCCGGCTTTCGCGGTAACGTCTGGCCGAGGTGCAGTACCGTTTCAATCGTCGCTTCGATCTCAAGTCCATCCTGATCCGACTCGTCCGTGCTGCAGTACTTACCCGCCCGCGACCTGAGCATATGATTAGACTGGCTGAGGTTGGGGGCTAATCAAGTTGATTTTTGTGAATACTTTGCGGCCACATCCATCCACTTTGGGCAATAATGCGTCTCATGAATTGCCTCTCTCAACCTGTCGTATTCAGCACCTTTGCCGCATGTATTGCCGGCGCCAGCTTGCCGGCGCATGCCGTCGACTGGAGCGGCATGTTCGACATACGTGGCGTTTCCACGCAGACGGAGCACAGTTGGACCAGGGAAGGCTTGGGAAAATTGCGCTACGATGCAAGCAACGCCGGCATCCGTCTGGGACAAGCTATTCTGCGTGGTGATGCAGATATAGCCGATACCGTCTCTGGCGTACTGATCCTGAGCGCTGCTGACGACCGCGGCGCGGTACTTGATGTAACCGAGGCCTGGCTGCGCTGGAACCCGATTCCCTCCGGCCCCTGGAAAGCGGGTGTCAAAGCCGGCGTCTTCTTTCCGGCACTCAGTCTGGAAAACGACGGCCCAGGCTGGACGCCAACCCGCACCATTTCCAGTTCCGCGATCAATAGCTGGATCGGCGAGGAGTTACGCACGCGCGGGCTGGAATTGAATCTGGTAAAACGTGGGCGGGTCACTGGCGAGCCGCACGATATCGGATTCAGCGCGACCTTGTTCAATGGTAATGATGCCGCTGGTACATTGATGACCTGGCGTGGCTGGAGCATCAGTGATCGCATCACGGGACTGCGTGAACCGCTGCGCCTGCCCGACTTGCCGGTGTACCGCCCAAGCGGCGAGATATCGTTACAGAGCAGGACAATCCACCCGTTCCGCGAAATCGATGGCCGCCTCGGCTACCAGCTTGGCGCTCAATACAGTTATGGCGGCTGGCTGGATCTGTCAGCCAAGCACTACGACAATCGTGCCAATCCGCTGATCGTCGATGCGGGACAATATAGCTGGCGCACGCGCTTCCAGCACTTCAGCGCACGGGCGCGGGCGCAGGAGTGGGAGCTGCTGTTTCAACTGATGAACGGCTCGACGGTGATGGGGCCACGCGCTGCCGGCGTCGATCTACGCGCCTGGTATTTACTCGTGAGCCATCCAGCCGGTAGCGGCAAGCTGACGGTGCGTTATGACAATTTTTTGACGCGCGAGGATGATGCCGTCCCGTCCGACCCGAATGGAGAACATGGACACAGCCTTGCCCTGGCATATGCCCACAAGCTCACCCCGGCGTGGACGCTTGTGCTTGAGGCTTTGGCCGTGCGTAGCGACCGGGCGGCGCGTGCAATCATCGGCGACACGCCGCATCAGTACGAACGCAACCTGACTGCAGCGCTGCGTTGGCGCTTTTAAAACAGGATGTAAGGAATATGGATCAATGTCGTGATCGCGCAAACCGAACAATTTGAAACTGTGGAGGGCAATATCTATTTCCCCCCGGAGTCACTGGACATACGCTACTTCCGCCCCAGCGAAACGCATACCACTTGCCATTGGAAGAGCGTGGCGAACCACTACAACATCGTTGCCGACGGCCAGGTCAACCAGGACGGCGCCTGGTATTACCCCGCCACCGAAGCGGCTGCCCGGAATATCGCCGGCTAAGTTGCATTCTGGCGGGGCGTCGAAATAACCGGGGTGCAGGCTACGCCACCGTCAGTGCGACACCGGCAAGCTGCACTGGCACCGTATAATATGCGCAGCATAAATAGCTATTAACTTTCGCAAATTCCCCCGGAGACAAACAATATGAAACTTAGCCGCCGCAGTGCCTTCAAAGTCCTATTGATTTGTGTATTCAGTCAGCTCTCAGTACAGGTACTTGCGAGCGACGTGCTGCGCGTTTCAGCGATTCCCGACGAAGCACCGACTGAGCTACAACGCAAGTTCACCCCGCTGGGAAAGTATCTGGAACAGCAAACCGGCATGCGCGTCAGTTTTGTGCCGGTATCCGACTACGCGGCGGTAGTCGAAGCACTGGCCACGGGAAAGCTTGATCTGGCCTGGTTGGGCGGCTTCACCTTTGTCCAGGCGCGCATTCGCACCGTGGGCAGCGCTGCGGGCGCTGTCATCCCGCTGGTGCAACGTGAAGAAGATGCCCGATTTACCTCAAAATTTATTTCCGCCGATCCGTCGATCATGACCCTGGCCGACCTGAAAGCCAAGGGGAAGAACAAGGTGTTCAGTTTCGGCTCGCCCTCCTCCACCTCCGGCCACTTGATGCCGCGCTACTACATGATGCAGCAGGGCATTGATGCCGACAAGGATTTCAAGAACATCGCCTTCTCCGGCACGCACGACGCCACCGTGGCCTTTGTCGCTTCGGGCAAGGCTGATGCCGGCGTGCTCAACGCTTCGGTGTGGGAAAAACTCAAGGAAGAGAAAAAAGTCGACCCAGCAGTGCATGTGATCGCCACCACGCCACCCTACTTCGACTACAACTGGACGGTGCGCGGCGACCTCAACCCGGCGCTGGTGAAAAAGATTACCGAAGCCTTCCTCAAACTGGATTCCAAAAATCCGCAACAAGCGGAAATTCTCGGCTTGCAACGCGCCACCCGGTTTATCCCGACCAAAAAGGAAAACTACGATGGCATTGAACAAGCCGCCAGGTCAGCCGGCCTGCTCAAGTAATCCCGCCGCACACGCTAGCGGCCCGGCTGTGGTTTCTGTTTGACATGTTTCGCCTCGACGCCATTTCGCTGACGCACGCTAACGGCCATGTCGCCCTGCGCGAGGTAACGCTGGCCGCTGGCCGGGGCGAGCAACTGGCGATTATCGGCCCCTCGGGCGCGGGCAAAACCACGCTGTTGCGTTTGCTCAGCGCCGCCTTGCGCCCCGGCGGTGGTGAGCTGACCCTGCTCGACACAACGCCGTGGTCGCTGGCTGCGGAGGCCTTGCGCCAGTTGCGCAGCCGCATCGGCGTCGCCCATCAAACGCCGCCGCTGCCGGGCCGGCAACGCGCCATCACCGCCGTGCTTGCCGGAAGGCTCGGCGTGTGGCCCTGGTGGAAGGCGCTGGCCTCGCTGGCGTATCCCCTCGACATCGCCGGCGCGCGGCAGGCGCTGGCGGCGCTCGATCTGGCCGAGCGCCTGTTTGATCGCTGTGATCGTCTCTCGGGCGGCCAGTTGCAGCGTGTCGGCGTGGCGCGCCTGCTATACCAGAAGCCGCAACTGATGCTGGCGGACGAACCTGTTTCGTCGCTTGATCCGACCCTGGCGTTGCAAACTTTGCAAGTGCTCATCGCCGATGCCAGGGCGCGCAACGCCACCCTGGTGGTCAGCCTGCATGCCGTCGACCTGGCGCTCGCCTGCTTTCCCCGCATCGTCGGGGTACGCGATGGCCGCATCGCTTTTGATCGTCCGGCAGCCAAGGTCGATGAAATATTGCTGCGCGATTTGTATGCTGCCGAGGGACGGCAATTGCCGACGCAAGACAAGCAATCGCTGGCGACGGAAGATACGCCCGGCGCGATACCGGCCCCAGCGCCCCTTCCACGACGCAACAACTGCGCGTGAAACCAGGCCGGCGCATGGCGTCCTGTCGATGAACGCGACCTTCGCCGCACTACCTCTATCTGTACCTCTACGCGACCCGGCAGCCCGTGGCCGCGCCGCCTGGGTACTGGCCGGCCTGGTAATCCTCTGGCCGCTGCTGAGCATAGGCGAATTTCATCCATGGGTGTTGTTTGAGGCGCGCAATCTCAAGGTCGTGGCATATTTTCTGGCGGGTTTTTTGCCGCCTGAAAGCAGCCCCGATTTCCTCCGCGAACTCGCACAGGCAACGCTGCAAACCCTGGCCATCGCCACCGCCGGCATCGCCCTGGCTTTCCTGATTGCCGTGCCGCTGGCGCTGCTCGCCACCCAGGCGTTGTCGGTTTCGCGCCTCGGCCCGGGGCCGGGGCAACCCCGGGCGCGCTGGCTGCGACGGGCGGTGCGCGGCCTGATGATGATCCTGCGCGGCATCCCCGAGCTGGTCTGGGCGCTGGTGTTTGTGCGCGTCTTCGGCTTGGGGCCGACCGCCGGGGTGCTGGCGCTGGGCCTGACCTATGGTGGCATGCTGGCCAAAGTGTATGCCGAAATTCTTGAATCCGGCGACCAGCGCCCGGTGCGTACCCTGCTCGAAGCGGGCAGCGGACGCCTGGCTGCGCTGTGCTACGGCCTGCTGCCGGGCAGCGCGCAGGACCTCACCTCCTACACGGTTTACCGCTGGGAATGCGCCGTCCGCGCTTCGGTGGTGATGGGTTTTGTCGGCGCCGGCGGACTCGGCCAGCTCATGGATCAATCCATGAAAATGCTCAACGGCGGCGAAGCCGCCAGCATCCTCATCTCCTTCCTGCTGCTGGTGCTGCTGGCCGACGCGCTGTCAAGCTGGTTGCGCCGGCTGCTCGCCAACACTGGCACGGGCAACAGCGTCGCCGGCGTCAGTGCGCTGGCCTTGACTCTGGCCGGCGCGCTGGGCCTGGCTGTGGTGCTGAGCTTTCATCTGCTGGAAATTCGACTGGGTGATTTGCTGAGCTGGGACGCCGCCCAACAGATTGCGGATTTTTTTGTTGGCTTCTTTCCGCCCGACCTCTCCCTGGCATGGCTGCACAAGGTCGCCCAGGGTGCGCTGGAAACCATCGCCATCTCGGCGTTAGGCACCCTGCTCGCCGCAGCCGGGGGGCTGCTGCTGGCCCTGCCCGCTTCGGGGCGCTATGGCCGCATCGCCGCCGCAGCCACCCGTTTTGTACTCAACGCCCTGCGTTCGGTGCCGGAACTGGTGTGGGCCACGCTGATGGCCCTGGCCGCCGGGCTGGGGCCGTTTGCCGGAGTACTGGCGCTGGCCGTACACACCTGCGGCGTGCTGGGGCGGCTATTCGCCGAGTCCTTTCAAAACGCTTCGGCAGCATCGCGCAATGCCTTGATCGAGAGCGGCTCGCCGCCGTTCGCCGCCTTCTGCTACGGCACCCTGCCCGAGGTTTTGCCGCAGCTCGTCGCCTACACGCTGTATCGCTGGGAGATGAACATCCGCATGGCCGCGATTCTCGGTTTTGTCGGCGCGGGTGGTCTCGGGCAATTGCTGTATGTCGAGCTGTCGCTGTTCCACTATGCCCAGGCCAGCACGCTGATCGCCGCCATGCTGCTGCTCTCGATTGCGGTTGATTCCGCCAGCGCAAAATTACGCAGCATGATGAACCGGTAGTAGAAAATGTTACCGACACATATGTGTTTAAGCTTTTTACCGCAGCCATTCTCTGGACGGAAATGGCGCATTGCCAGTTACCTGCTGTTGGCAAGTTTGTTGATGAGTTCGCCGGCATGGGGGCAGGATGTTCTGCGCATCGGCTCCAAACGCTTCACTGAATCTTATATCCTGGCGCAAGTGCTGGCGCAGACTGCGGCGCCGCACGCGGCTGTGCAGGTGCTGCCGGGCCTCGGCAATACCGCCATTGTCTACGCCGCATTGCGCGCCGGCAGCATTGACGCCTATCCCGAGTACGCCGGCACCATCGCCCAGGAGATATTGAAAGACCCGCAGGCTACGTCGCTGCAGGCGATGCGCGATCAGCTCAGGCCGCTGGGTTTGGGTGTAGACATTCCGTTTGGATTTAATGACGGCTACGCGCTGGCGATGCGCGCCGACACAGCCAGCAAACTTGGCATCCGCACGCTGACAGACCTGGCCCGCCACCCCGAACTGCGCCTGGGTCTCAGCAATGAATTCATCGGTCGCGCCGACGGCTGGAGCGGCTTGGCCAAGCGCTACGGCCTGCCGCAACAGCCGCTTGGGCTGGATCACGGCCTGGCCTATGACGCGGTGACGAAGGCGCGGGTGGATGTCATCGACATTTACACCACCGACGCCAAGATCGCTCACCTGGGCTTGCGCGTGCTGACGGACGACGCCGCCTATTTTCCACGTTACGACGCCGTGGTGCTGTACCGGCTGGATCTGCCGCAGCGTTTCCCCGCTGCCTGGGCCGCCATGCAGCGCCTGGCCGGCAGCATCGACGAGAATGCCATGATCGCCATGAATGCCCAGGCCGAACTGCAAGGCCAGGACTTCGCGGCCATCGCCAGGGAACATCTGGCGGGAACACACAGTGACGACAAGACGCCACCGGGTTTCTGGAACAAGCTGTTCGGGCCGGACCTGCTGCGCCTGACGCTGCAACACCTGAGTCTGGTGTTGAGTTCCGTCGGCCTGGCAGTCATCATCGGCGTGCCGCTGGCGGTACTGGTAGCGCCCCATGTCGGCCTGCGCGCTGTGGTGCTGGGGGCCTGCGGAGTGTTGCAAACGGTGCCATCGCTGGCGCTACTGGCGCTGCTGATTTCCTGGCTGGATCGCATCGGCAGCGTACCGGCCCTGCTGGCGCTGACGCTGTATGCGCTGCTCCCCATCATGCGCAATACCTGCACCGGACTGGCGCAAGTCCCGGCGGGTCTCAGCCAGGCCGGCATGGCGCTGGGCCTGACACGCCTGCAGTGTCTGCGTTTGATCGAATTGCCGCTCAGCTTCCCCAGCATCATCGCCGGCATCCGCACCGCCACCAGCATCTCCGTCGGCACCGCCACCATTGCCGCCTTCATCGGCGCGGGTGGCTACGGCGAACGCATCGTCACCGGCCTGGCCTTGAACGACAAACAACTGCTGCTGGCCGGCGCCTTGCCTGCGGCGGCGCTGGCCTTGCTGTTCGAAGGGGTGTTTGGTGTGTTCGGTATGTTCGGAAATATCCGGCGGCGCGGGCGAAGCAATCAAAATAATACTGAATGAGTATTCATGCTGGTGCCCAGGAAGGGACTCGAACCCCCACACCTTGCGGCGGCAGGACCTAAACCTGCTGCGTCTACCAATTTCGCCACCTGGGCATTGCTTATTCACGCCTAAGCATCGTGCATGCGGTGCGCATGCTGACTCGCCATTCTAACCGATACCCCTCTATACTGTCTGCCGCACGCACCATACACCAAAAGCTCCAACGCTGATGCCTGTCGATCACTACGAGAATTTTCCCGTTGCCTCCTGGCTGTTGCCGCCACATTTGCGAACACCGGTCGCCGCCATTTACTGGTTCGCCCGCAGTGCCGACGACATTGCCGACGAAGGTGATCTTCCGGCTGCCGAGCGATTGCAACAACTGGATCGCTATCGTGCCGAACTGGCCGGCATTGCCGCCGGTGCTGCGACGCAGGACGTGATTTTCCAGCGGTTGGGCGGCGCGGCTGCCGCCTACGATCTGCCGCTCCCCTTGTTGAGCGACCTGCTCGACGCCTTCACCCAGGATGTGCAGAAGACGCGCTATGCTGATTTTGCCGAACTCTTGGAGTATTGCCGCCGCTCCGCCAATCCCGTCGGTCGCCTGCTGTTGCGCCTCTACCGTGCGGAAAGCCCGCAGCAACTGGCGTGGTCTGACGCCATCTGCTCCAGCCTGCAACTGATCAATCACTGGCAGGACATCGGCATAGACTATGCCAAAGGCCGGATTTATTTGCCGCAGGAGGATCTGGCGCGTTTCAACGTGAGCGAGGCGCAAATCGCCAGCGCCACGGTGGATGCCAATTGGCGTGCGCTGCTCCGCTATCAGGTGGAGCGGGCGCGCAGGATGATGCACGCCGGCGCCCCGCTGGGCCGCAGCCTGCCTGGCCGCATCGGCCTGGAACTGCGCTTGATAATGGCCGGCGGTCTGCGCATCCTGGAAAAAATCGAGGGAGTCGATTACGATGTGTTCCATCGCCGTCCCGTACTGAAACCACTCGACTGGCCGCTGCTGATGTGGCGCGCCTTGATAGTATGACCCCCGACGAATACTGCCAGCAACGCGCCGCCGCCAGCGGCTCCAGCTTCTATTACAGCTTCCTGTTCCTGGAGCCGCCGCGTCGCCGGGCGATCACCGCCCTCTACGCTTTTTGCCGCGAGGTGGATGATGTCGTCGATGAGTGTCCCGACCCACAACTGGCGCGCGTCAAACTGGCCTGGTGGCGCAATGAGGTTGCCGCGCTTTATCTGGGCCAACCCACCCATCCCGTCACCCAGGCGCTCCAGATCACACTGAAAACATTCTGGTTGCCGCAGGAGCAACTGCTGGAAATTATCGACGGCATGGAGATGGACCTTGACCAGACTCGCTACTCAGACTTCAAGGCGCTGCATCTCTACTGTTACCGTGTCGCCAGCGTGGTGGGCCTGCTCGCCGCCGAAATTTTCGGTTATCAGGATCGCCGCACCCTCAAATACGCCCACGACCTGGGCCTGGCTTTCCAACTCACCAACATCATCCGCGATGTCGGCGAAGATGCGCGGCGCGGACGAGTCTATTTACCATTGGACGAACTCCGGCGTTTCGAGGTTTCCCTGGACGACATCCTCGCCGCGAGATATAGCGATAACTTCCGCCGCCTGATGGAATTCCAGATCGAACGCGCCGAACACACCTACGCCCTAGCTCTCGCCCAGTTGCCGCAAAGTGACCGCAAAGCGCAGCGGGCCGGCCTGATGATGGCGGCGATTTACCGCAGCCTGCTCACTGAAATCAAACGCGACGGCTGCCGCGTACTCGACCGCCGCATCGCCCTGACGCCGCTGCGCAAACTGTGGCTGGCTTGGCATACCTGGCTCAGGAGATAACCGCCTCTGCGTCGTCTGCGTCGTCTTGTAATCCGTAACGTATCGGGTTACGATAATGCGTGATTCTCAGTTTCAAACACAAAGGCTTAGCCCGCTTCTTCGACAGCGGGTCGAAGTCAGGCATCCAGGCACAGCACGCTGAGCGGCTGCGGCTTATCCTCGGTCGGCTCAATGTGGCTACAGCGGCCAAGGATATGGATTTGGCCGGTTTGCGCCTTCACGCACTCAAGGGCGAGCGCAAAGGCATTTGGTCAGTGTGGGTGAACGGCAACTGGCGCGTCACGTTTCAGTTCGTTGGAAGAGATGCGGAACTGGTTAATTATGAGGACTATCACTGAGGTAACTGCCATGCGTATGCACAACCCCCCTCATCCGGGTGAAATCATCAAATCGCTGTGTCTGGAACCCGCCGGTCTTACGGTGACCGAAGCTGCGGAAGGCTTGGGGGTCAGCCGTAAAACCCTTTCCGCGATTCTTAATGGGCGCTCGGGCATCAGTCCCGAGATGGCGGTACGCCTATCCAT
The DNA here is from genome assembly GCA_016194935.1 of Betaproteobacteria bacterium. Lineage (GTDB taxonomy): Bacteria > Pseudomonadota > Gammaproteobacteria > Burkholderiales > Rhodocyclaceae > JACRAR01. The sequence continues at coordinate 44,000 of JACQAO010000042.1, read as the reverse complement.
CGCCTTTAACACCAGCGCCGAAAGCTGGCTGAATCAGCAGGTGCAGTACGACCTGTGGCATGCGGAGCAAGGGCGTAAGGCGCTCAAGGTCATCAAGCTTGCTGCGTAAGCGGACGCCGAACTCTACAATGAACATCCCCGTGGCAAGCCACGGGGTATCAACAGCAAAGACAACTGTAAAAACGAGCGCCCCGAGAAGCGGGGAATTCAACCCGAAGAGATTCAACCGGAACTGCGAGATAAAGTCGTGTGGCGAGGTTAACTTTATGTTTCTAAGGGAGATCAGACATTGAGTAACGTCGTTTTCATTCTAGGTGCAGGCGCGTCAAAGCAGTGTGGAGCGCCATTGATGTCTGACTTTCTCGACGTCGCCAGTGACCTCCTTCGATCAAATGCGGTGCAAGAGAAGCGCACGGAATTTGAGAGAGTGTTTGCCGCCATCGGCGCGTTGCAGTCTGTTCACTCGAAAGCACAACTCGATCTCAATAACATCGAATCCATCTTCACAGTACTGGAACTTGGCAGAATTATCCAAAGGGTGCCAGGCCTATCGTCGGAGGAGATTCCAGAAGCAATTGCCGCACTGAAAGAGCTGATCGTTAAGACGTTGGAAGTCACGATGACATTTCCTACGGAAGGGCGAAATATTGGCGTCCCGCCGCCTTACGAGGATTTCGGTAACCTCCTTACCCACCTCTACAAAGAAGCGTTCCCGAATCAAGCTGCAGCCGTTATCTCATTCAACTACGACATCGCCGCAGACATTGCAATGTATCGAGCTGGTCTCGGTCCAGATTACATTATTGAGAGGCCCGGTGGTCACCATATTCCGGTGCCGCTTCTCAAACTGCACGGCTCACTGAATTGGGCGACGGAGACAGTAAGCCGGAAGATTCGCCCGCTACACCTTGCAAGCTACCTTCAACACCCCCCATTTCGCGGCATTGGAGAGAAGCGGTCAACCACGCGCGTACCGATTGGTTCGCATCTCGTTAGGTACTTCCAAGACCATGCTTCAACTGTAGTAGACGCGGAACCAGTAATCGTGCCGCCGTCTTGGAACAAGGCTGACTATCACACTGCACTTTCAGATGTTTGGGCTGCTGCCGCGAAGCATTTGTCCGAAGCTGAACACATCTTCATCATCGGGTATTCTCTACCAGAGACAGATTCATTTTTTCGGCATCTCTACGCACTTGGCAGCGTCGGAACAGCCCCCTTACGACGGATTGCGATCTTCAATCCAGACGACTCCGGAGCTATTGATTCCCGCTTCCGGGCTTTACTCGGGCCGGGCGCAAGTGCGCGCTACGAGTACCATGCGAAGACCTTTGGCGAAGCAATTGGACACATCAAAGCTCTCTTCCCGAAACGTACATGAAGACGCCGAACCCACCGCTTAACCAGGCCCTGCGCGATAAAGCCGCGCAGGGCCTGTTAGCTCTACGATAACCGGCGTGACCAATTCACCACTCGTCACGCCACGCCTGCTGCCGCTCGGCGATGCCGCATGGAGCGTGGAATTCGGCGACAGTATCGACCCGTCGCTGCATGCTAGGGTGATGGGCTTTGCTCAATCACTGAAAAACCTGCAAGCGGAAAATGCGCTGCCCGGCGTGAGCGAGTGGGTGCCGAGTTTCCGTTCGTTGACGGTGTATTTCGATCCTCTGCAAACCGATGCGGAACAACTGGCTGCGACGCTGCTGCGCGTCGCGGGCGACAGCACTGAAGTTGTCGCACATGGCCGGCGCTGGCGTATTCCGGTGTGTTTCGGTGGCGCTGGCGGCCCTGATCTTGACGATCTGGCCCGGGCCAGCGGTCTCGATACCGATGCAATGATAGCGCGCATGACTTCAACTGTCTTTCATGTTTACATGCTCGGCTTCATGCCGGGCTTTCCCTATATGGGCGGACTGCCGCCGGAATTTTCTCTGCCGCGCCTCGCTACGCCGCGCAAGTCGGTGGCGGCGCGCAGCCTGGCGGTCACCGGCAATTTATGCGCGATTTATCCGTGGGAAAGTCCCGGCGGCTGGCGGTTGTTGGGGCGCACACCGGTGAATCTGTTCGATGCGGCCGACAGCCGGCGTCCGGCCTTGTTCGCGCCGGGTGACACGGCGATGTGGCAGGCCATTGATGCTGAAACTTTTCACAGCATGGAGGCTGAAGCTGCGCGCGGCCAGCTCGACCGTGCGCAATTTCTGGTGGCGGAGGGAAGCCCTTGGCCGGTACGCTGAAAGTATTGGACGGCGGAGCAACGACGACGCTGCAAGACGCCGGACGCCACGGCTATCGCAGTCTGGGCGTGGCGTTGTCGGGCGCGCTCGATCCGCTGTGGCTGGCCTGCGCCAACGCCTTGGTGGGCAACCCGGCAGACACCGTCGCGCTGGAAATGCGCGTCCTCGGGCCGCGCCTGGAAATCGCGCAGGGCAGTCTGTGCCTGGCCCTGGCGGGCGACGCGGAGGTCCAGCTTATCCGCAGCAACCAAAACTCATCGGCGCTGCCCGCCTGGCGTAGCATCACACTGGAGGCGGGCGACGTACTGCATATCGGCGCGATCCGCAGCGGCGTGGCTTACCTGGCTGTAGCCGGCGGCATCGACGTGCCGGAACAACTGGGCAGCCGCTCGACCTATGCCCGGGCGAAGATCGGCGGCATCGACGGACGGGCTTTGCGCAGTGGGGACATTCTGCCCGGCGGCGACCATGCAGTCGTAACCACATTGGCGCACCCGTTAACCCATGCCCACGGCTACGCACATGCCACCGGGCCGATCCGGGTGCTGCCCGGCCCGCAGGACGACTGCTTCACTGAGGAGGCGCTGGCGATATTTTTCTCGACGGCCTACACGGTCACGCACGACCTGGATCGCATGGGCATCCGCCTTTCCGGCGCACGCTTGACGCATCATCCGGCCAAGGGCGCAGACATCGTTTCCGACGGCGTGACGCCGGGCGCTATCCAGGCGCCAGCAGACGGCCAGCCGATTCTGCTGCTGGCGGACTGCCAGACGGTGGGCGGCTATCCCAAGATCGCTACGGTAATCAGCGCCGACCTGCCGCGCCTGGCGCACTTGCTGCCGGGTATGCAGGTAAACTTCGCTACCGTCACACGCGCGCAAGCCCATGCGGCGTTACGGGCGCAAGCTGCCGCATTGCAAGAATGGATCGCCGGGCTTGCGCCTCATCGACCGGCAGGATGGGTCAATGAAGCGGCGCTCTACGGCGATAATTTAATCAGCGGCATGGTGGATGCGGGAGTGAACGAAACATGAATCGACCGGACAAGAAAGTGAACCTCAACGCCGACATGGGCGAAAGTTTCGGCGCCTGGAACATGGGCGACGACGCGGCGCTGCTGGACATCGTTGCCTCCGCCAACATCGCCTGCGGCTTTCACGCCGGTGATCCGCTGGTGATGCGGCGCACCTTGAAGCTTGCGCGGGAGCGCGGCGTCAGCATCGGCGCTCATCCTGCTTACCCTGACCTGCAAGGCTTCGGGCGGCGTCCGATGACGATGGCGCCGGCGGAACTGGAAGCCGCCGTGATTTATCAGATCGGCGCATTGGCGGGGCTGGCCACCGCCGAAGGAACGCACGTCAGCCACGTCAAACCGCACGGCGCACTCAACAACACCGCCTGTGTAGACAGCGAAGTGGCGCGCAGCGTCTGTCGCGCGATACTCGCCGTCGACCGCCAATTGATCCTGCTGGCGCCGGCCCTGTCGCGGCTGGCCGAAGCCGGACGTGAAGCCGGCTTGACGGTGGTCGAGGAAGTCTTCGCCGACCGCGCCTATCTCGACAACGGACAATTGGTTCCGCGCCAGCGCAGCGACGCCATGATCCACGGCGCAGCGGCTGCGTTTAACCATGTGCGGCGCATGCTGGAAGAAAGCGCCATCGTCAGCGTCAACGGCAAGCGCCTGCCGACGCAGGTAGAGAGCATTTGCGTGCATGGCGATGGCGCAGATGCTGTCGCCATCGCTCGGCATCTTAAACAGGGACTGAGCGAGATTGGTTACGCCGTAGTCACTATCCCGGCTTTGCGGAACAAATTCTAGTGGATGCGATGAAACCACGTTGCGCGGTGATCGGCGCAGGTTATGCAGGGCTCGCGGCCGCCGTGGAGCTCACCGCAGCAGGCATTCCGGTGGATATTTTCGAGTCCTCGCGCACCCTCGGCGGACGCGCCCGCCACGTCAATTTCGACGGCATGGCGGTGGACAACGGCCAGCACATCTTCATCGGCGCTTACCGCGAAACCCTGCGCCTGATGCGTCGCGTCGGCGCCAACCCGGAACTTTTGCTACAGCGCCTGCCGCTGACGCTCGACTACCCCGGCGAGCTGAGAATCGCCGCGCCGCGCCTGCCCGCACCTTTGCACCTGGCTGTTGCCTTGCTCGGAGCAAGCGGGCTGAATCTGAGCGAAAAACTTACCGCGATCCGTTTTATGCAAGCCATCAAGCGCAACCACTTTCGTCTGCTCGAAGACATCAGTGTCACCGCGTTGATGGATATTCACCGTCAACCACCCAAGCTGCGGCGCTACCTGTGGGAACCGCTGTGCATCTCGGCACTCAACACCCCGGCGGCTGCCGCCTCGGCCCAGGTCTTCCTCAATGTGCTGCGCGACAGCCTGGCGGCAGAACGGCAAGCCAGCGACCTGCTGCTGCCGCGCGTCGATCTCTCTCAACTGCTGCCGCAACCGGCGGCGGATTTCATCACCACCCACGGTGGACAGTTGCATCGCGCCACCGCAATCAAGGCTATCACTCATACCGCAGCAGGCTATACGCTGCATGGCAAGGTGGCATACGGACCTTACGCGCACGTCGTCGTAGCGGCGGCGCCCTATCATCTGCCGCCACTGCTGACGCAACTGCCTGAACTCACCGCTGTAGTGCGGAAAGTGGAAAGCTTTGCCTGGGAGCCGATACTCACCTGCTATCTCGCCTACCCGCCGCAAGTGCGCTTGCCCATGCCCATGCAGGGTTATGTCGGGGGCATGCTGCAATGGCTGTTTGATCGAGGGCAATTGGGCGGCCCGCCGGGCCTGCTGGCGGCAGTCATCAGCGCCCACGGCCAGCATGAGGAACTCTCGCGTGAAGAGATTGCCCGTCGTCTGCATCAGGAAATCACGGCACGTCACCCCGGCTTGCCGCCGCCGTTGAAAACCCTGGCGATCACCGAGCAACGCGCCACTTTCGCCTGCACCCCCGGACTGGCGCGGCCCGGCACGGTCACAGCATTGCCGGGCCTGCTGCTGGCCGGCGATTATGTTGCGTCGGATTATCCGGCGACGCTGGAGTCGGCGGTACGTAGTGGAATTCAGGCAGCCGCTGCGGTCAGGGGGACATACCGGCATCGACCAGTGACTTGAGCCGCCGCAGGTCAACCAGTAGCGGCGGTATATCGTCGCGGATGATGCTCCAGAGGGTATCGTTGTCGATACCGAGGTAAGCGTGGATCAAACGATTTCGTGTAGCGACCACCTGACGCCAGGGTACTTCCGGCGCTAGCTTCCGCGCTACATCGGGAACATGGCTGGCGGCTTCCCCAATCAACTCCAGATTACGTAGCGACGCATCATAGTTGAGGCGGCTACACACAAAGCTTTCCTGGTCAAAACCGTCTGTATAGGCCAGCACCGCTTCAGCGAAGCCAATCATATCGTCGAGATAAAAGCGCCATTCGCGTCCGGCGGCGACGTCAGACACGGATCGATTCCCTCTCTACATAGGGGCGCAATTCGGCACGTAGCGCCTTGTCAGTGACCAGATCAACCGGACGACCAAAAATATCTTCGAGATAGAACTGCACGCCGAAATATCGATGGGAAGTCGCCGGGCCGTCGAAGCTCACCAGTACGTCCACATCACTTCCAACATGTGCTTCATCGCGTGCGCTTGATCCAAACAAGGCCAACTGCACAACGCCAAAGCGGCGTGTCAGCTCGGGCTTGTGCAACGTCAGCAGTTGCAGAGTCTGGTTGCGGTTCATGGGCATAGCCTACCTCATTCGGATGTTGCAGGAAACCTGTCAAAACACATATTCCGCCGCCTGCAATGACTTCAACCCTCGGCCAGCCGCCCGCCGACCAGGCGTAGCACCCGCCCGCAACGTCGTGCCAGCACTTCGTCGTGGGTCACCAGCAGCAGCGTGGTGCCTTGTTCTGCATTCATGGCAAACATCAGATCGATGACTTGCGCGCCGGTGGCGGCATCGAGATTGCCGGTCGGTTCGTCGGCCAGCAGCAATTGCGGCTTCACCGCGAAGGCGCGGGCCAGCGCCACGCGCTGCTGCTCGCCGCCGGAGAGATGCTTGGGATAGTGGCCGAGGCGCTCGGCCAGGCCGACCCTGCCCAGCATTTCCTCCGCCACGCTGCGCGCATCGCTGCGCCCTGCCAGTTCCAGCGGCAGCATGACATTTTCCAGTGCGCTCAACGCAGGCAACAACTGAAAAGACTGGAACACGAAACCCAGCAGCCGCCCGCGCAGTTCCGCGCGGCCATCCTCATTGAGTTCCGCCAGATTCTGGCCGGCCAGGCGCACCGTGCCAGCCGTGGGTAAATCCAGGCCGGCCAGCAAGCCCAGCAAGGTTGACTTGCCCGAACCGCTGCTGCCGACGATGGCTACAGCCTCGCCCGCCGCGACATGAAAGCCGATCTGGTGCAAAATCGTCAACACGCCGTCGCCGCTTGTTACTTGTTTGCCCAGCGCCTGCACTTCGATTACTGGAGCGTTGCCTACATTGGAACCATTTGTCATGTTACGCACCCTGTTTGCCTTCATCGTTTTTATCGCCAGTACAACCAGCCAGGCTGCGCCCGTCATCCTGGTGCTCGGCGACAGTCTTTCCGCCGGCTACGGCATCGCCCAGGACCAAAGCTGGCCGGTGCTGCTGGGTCAGCGATTGCAAGCCGGGAAGTACCCTTATACCGTCACCAACATCAGCATCAGTGGCGAAACCACGCAGGGCGGGTTATCCCGTCTTGGCCCGGCGCTCAAGCAGCAGCGGCCCGCAATCGTCATTATCGCCCTGGGGGCCAACGACGGCCTGCGCGGCCTGCCGCTGGAGCAAATGCGAAACAATCTGGACGCAATGATCAAGCTCAGCCAGTCCAGCCGCGCCCAGGTGCTGTTGCTCGGTATGCGCCTGCCGCCGAATTACGGCCTCGATTACACGCAGAAGTTCCAGCAGGTGTATGCCGATCTGGCGCGCCAGCATAAAACCGCGTTGCTGCCCTTCCTGTTCGCCGGTTTCGCCGAGCGCCCCGAAGCCTTCCAGAACGACGGCCTGCATCCCACCGCCGCCAGCCAGCCGTTGCTGCTCGACAACATCTGGCGTGCGCTCAAGCCGCTGCTCAAAAAACCGTGATCGCAGCCTTGCCTGCCGATTGCTCGGTCATGCGGCCAAACACTGCCGGCTGAAACCCGTCGCGGCGAAATTCGGCCAATACCTCGGCCTCGGCCTCTGGTGCGCAAGCCACCAGCAAACCGCCGCTGGTCTGCGGATCACTGAGCAATTTCTGCTGCCACTCCTCGCCGCCGGCGGGTAACGCCAGCTCGTGACCGTAACCGCTCCAGTTGCGCGTCGAGGCACCTGTGGCAATGCCTTCGCGCACCAGCCTGACGGCTTCGGCGATCAGCGGTAGACGCGCAAACTCCAGTTCCGCACGCAATTTCGAGCCTCGGCAGATTTCCAGCAAATGGCCAGCCAGCCCGAAGCCGGTCACATCGGTCATGGCATGCACGCCCTCCAACCCTGCCAGCGCCGTGCCGGGCGTATTCAGCTTGGTGGTCTGGGTGATCATTTCCGCATAACCCGCCGCCGACAACATATCCTTCTTCAGTGCCGCCGAGAGGATGCCGACGCCCAGCGGCTTGCCGAGAATCAACAGATCGCCTGCCCTTGCGCCGCTGTTGCGCTTGACCCGCTGCGGGTGCACGATACCCATGCCCACCAGGCCATAGATCGGCTCCAGCACGTCGATGGAATGCCCACCGGCGATGGGGATGCCGGCGCGGGCGCAAATTTCTTCGCCGCCAGCGAGAATATCGTGGATCACTTCCAGCGGCAGTTTGTCCAGCGGCATGCCCACCAGCGCCAGGGCGAAGATCGGCTTGCCACCCATTGCATAAATGTCGGACAGTGCATTGGTCGCGGCGATGCGCCCGAAATCGCGCGGATCATCCACGATGGGTGTGAAGAAGTCGGTAGTCGCAACGATGGCCTGCTCCGCATTGAGCTGGTACACCGCTGCATCGTCGCTGGTCTCGGTGCCGACCAGCAATTCCGGCGGGATCATCCGCATCGGCATGTTGGAGAGGATTTCGGTGAGAACCGCCGGCGCGATTTTGCAACCGCAGCCGCCGCCGTGTGAGAATTGTGTAAGCTTAATTTTGGCCTGATTCATGATAAATACGCGTGTCCGGTTAATAAATCTTATGGCGGGCGTCCTCAGCGAACATGCGCGCGAACGCAATGCTCCAGGCGGACACCCGTAATTAAATCAGCTTGTTTGTGGAGCGACCCGAAACTTACTGACCACCCCGCGCAGGACAGCAGCAGATGCTCTGATACCCTCAAGTTCCTGCATATTTTCAGCGGTTGCTCTGGCGGTTTGCACGACAAGTTGGGCAGTACGTTCTACGTTTTTGGCAATATCCGTCGCTGCGATACTTTGTTCGCGCATGCCATCGGAAATATCCGCCACTGCGCTTTCGACTCCGGCGACCTGAGCCGAGATGTCAGTGATCGTTCGGCCAACTGCCGCCGTATGCTCGACACCCAGGTTCACCATGCTGACTGCCTGCTGGATGCTTTCCAGCGTTGCCGACTTGCTGTCCTGCATTTCCGTCATCATCAGACTAATCTCTTCCGTTGCCTGGCTGGTGCGCTCGGCGAGTTTGCGCACTTCGTCGGCGACAACTGCAAAGCCGCGTCCTTGCTCACCTGCGCGAGCCGCTTCGATTGCTGCATTCAGCGCCAGCAAATTTGTCTGCCCGGCAACCTCCTTGATCAAACCGACTACCTGTGAAACCCGGTCTGACTTTTCGCCAAGCTGCTGAACATTGCGCGAAGCGTCTTCTATCGTCGAAGCTATACCCTTGATTTCATCAATCGCCGTTTGCACCACGCGACTACCCTCTGTAGTGGTTCTGCCTGACTGTTGGCTGAGGTGCTTGGCTTGCGCGGCGTTCTCGGAGAGGTGATTGATGGATGCGGTCAACTCCTCGATGGCTGCGGCCATCGCCGCGACGGACTGGCTTTCCTGCTCGGCATCTGCAACAAGAAGGCGATTCGAGTCCGAGAGTTTTTCCGCCACAGCAGAGAGTATTTCGGCCTGCTCACGCACTTGACCAAGCGACCCGGAAAGATTGTCGCGCATGATTGATACTGCACCAATGAGCGAGCTCCCTTTTGCGACATCAATCTTCATGGTTAGATCGCCGTTGCTTATCGCCGCTGCCAGGGCGGAAACTCTTGCGCCCTCCAGGGCTTCAGCACGCATGTTGCTGGTTAAATAAACCAGTACAGCCGATTCGAATACTACATACACAGCGTGCAGCAAGACGATCTCAAGATTGGATCCGCCGGCAATAACGTAAACTCCGTAGCCCTGGCTTTGCAACCAAAAGAAAACCAGGTGATGAACCGCAATCACTCCTGCGGCAAGAATAATCGGGCGCCAGTCGCGGTAGTAGAGCAGGAAAGCCAAGAGCACGAATATCCCGAAGTGGGTCTCGACCATGCCGTGGGTCTGCTGGATCATCAGCGCAGAAAACACCATGAACGCAGCAGCCACGGCAAGCCTTGAAATCAGCGTTGCCGGCGACATACGCATCAACAGCGCCGGTATGACAAAGGCTGGAATACCCACAAGTAAAACGCTGCTCCACGCCCCGGTATTAGCCGCAATGCCAAGACATACCAGCAGCAAAAACCCCAGTGTCGCCAGCATCACCCTGTCGGCCACCACCCTGTAGCTGCGGAGCACATCTTCTTCATTCTCTATCACAGCGCCCTCTCTATCTTATTGTCGAACAAATGGAAATCACGGATGGATCCACGCTTTCCATCCACCATAATGTGACCAAGCTGTAGCCGAGCCAGATGCAAAAAATCATCCAGCCGCGATTTTGCCAAAACTTCCGGCGGAGTGTTCCGATTTTGATAACTCCTGTCGTGTATAACCGCAGTCAGTATCTTCCACTAGGGCTACGCATGAAAATTGTCCTCATGCTATTTTGCATTAACTCCTTCAGGAATGCGAAATTGCATCTCGTCAAGCTGTGCTACTGGTTGTCCGGCGCTAGAATCGCACAAGTAAAGTCCGCTAACTAACAATGCCGTATCCATGACGAGGCGCTATGAGGCAATCCGGGGTCGCAAACGTAGCACAGTTAGGCGAGTTTGACGAGATCATCGACGCCCGCTCGCCTGCCGAATACGCCGAAGACCACCTGCCGCAAGCCATTAACTGCCCGGTGCTTGACGATGCACAGCGCGCCCAGGTCGGCACGCTCTACAAACAAGAATCACCGTTCGCTGCGAAAAAAATCGGCGCTGTGCTGGTTTCACGGAATATTGCCGGCCACATCGAACGCCTGTTCCTCGACCAGCCGCGTGACTGGCGTCCACTGGTGTATTGCTGGCGCGGCGGTCAGCGCAGCGGCGCTTTCTGCCACATCCTGCGCCAGATCGGCTGGGACGCGCAGCGCCTCGAAGGCGGCTACAAAACCTGGCGCAAGCATGTGCACGAGCAATTGGCTGCGTTGCCGCAGCGCTTCAATTACCGTGTCATCGGCGGCGCCACCGGCAGCGGCAAAAGCCGCCTGCTCGAAGCCCTGGCAGCCAAAGGCGCACAGGTATTGCACCTGGAAGAGATTGCAGCGCACAAGGGATCGGTATTGGGCGGCCTGCCGGATGAACCGCAGCCCTCGCAAAAAATGTTCGAGTCGCGCCTGTTGGCGGCGCTCAGCGCTTTCGACGCGCAACGACCGGTATTCGTCGAGGCCGAAAGCCGCAGAATCGGCAGCGTGCAGCTACCCGATGCGCTGCTCGCCATGATCCGCGCCGCGCCCAGCCTGCGCATCGAAGCGACGCTGGCGGCCCGTGTCGAATTTCTGTTGCGCGACTACCATTATTTCCTGGCCGATCCGCGCTGGCTGATCGACAAACTCGAGCATCTGCGCAACCTGCAAAGCAGCGAAACACTGGCTCGCTGGACAGCGCTGGTGGAGACCGGAGAATTTTCCGCGCTGGTCGGCGAGCTGCTGGAACTGCACTACGACCCGCTCTACCAACGCTCGCAAGCCAGGAACTACGCCGGCTTCGACGCCGCCACCCGGATCGCCACAGATGACTTGTCGCCCGACGGCATTGCGCGGCTGGCGGAAGAAATTCTCGCTGCTTCCGGGTAAAAAGCGGTGTTCTTGCCAATATTTATTGATACCATTTTGGTAACATGCTAAGGTGAAGTATGCGGATCATTGCGCTATCAACCTTGCGGGTTTTCTGGGAAAAACACCCGGACGTCGAAATCCCACTGCGGGCTTGGTATGCACTGACGAGTCGGGCGAACTGGAAGACGCCTGCCGACATCAAGGCAGCCTACCGGAATGCCAGCTTCACTACCAACAAGCGCGTGGTGTTCAACATCAAGGGCAACGATTACCGCCTGGTGGTCGCAGTGCATTACGAGCGTGGGCTGATGTATGTGCGCTTCATCGGTACTCATAGTCTGTACGACCGAATCAATGTAGAAAAAATTTAGGGGCAAGCATGGAATTCAAACCAATTCGCACCAAAAAGGATCACCAGGCGGCGCTGGCGGAAGCGGAGCGCCTGTGGGATGCTCCGGCCAAGTCGCCTAAAGCCGACTGGCTTGAGATGCTGACCTTGCTGATCGAGGATTACGAGCATAAGCACTTCCCGATTCCCGATCCCGACCCCATTGAATTCCTGAACCACATCATGGAAAGCCGGGGGCTGACGCGCAAGGATATGGAGGTCTACATCGGGCCGCGTGGCCGCGTGGCCGACATACTCAACCGCACCCGGCCCTTGACACTGGAGATGATCCGACGCTTGGCGGATGGCTTGAACCTGCCAGCAGAAGTACTCGTCAAGCCTTACCCGTTGCGTCGGCAGGTGAAGGAATTGGCGGCGGCTTGAGGATTCGCAGACGAATGCCTGGAATGCCAAGGTCAGGGTGGCTTTCCCGACCTTACAGCATCCAACCACCCGACCTTCGATACGCCATGTGTTTTACGATAGGCCGATCGATTATAATCCCGCTTACCAATTCCGCATGGAGCCATGCCATGAACGCCGTTACCCTCTCCTCGAAATTCCAGGTGGTTATTCCTCAAGCCGTGCGAGAAAGGCTGAGTCTGCAACCGGGCCAGCAGTTCCAGGTCGTCGCTTTCGAAGGGCGGGTCGAGTTGATTCCGGTTGAGCCGGCACAGACTCTAAGGGGATTCATGAAGGGCGCCCGTCCTCTGGTGGGGCGCGAAAAAACGGACCGGACACTGTGACGCCGATGAACGTCGTCGACTCCTCGGCATGGGTCGAGTATTTCGTAGACGGCCCCAATGCTGCCGGCTTCGCGCCAGCTATCGAGGACAGCGGCACGCTGATCGTCCCGGCCATCGCCCTCTACGAAGTTTTCAAATGGGGACTGCGTGAGCGCGGCGAACAGGCGGCCCTGCGCTTGGCCGGCATGATGTACCAAGGCTGGGTGGTCGACCTGGGGCCGGACCTGGCGCTGGCCGCCGCGTGAATTGCCGACGAATACAATCTCGCCATGGCCGACAGCGTGATTCTCGCCACCGCCCGCGCCCACGGCGCCACTCTATGGACGCAGGACGCGGATTTCGCCAAGCTGCCCAGTGTGCGTTACCTGCCGAAGGGAAAGACAGGCAAATCCCCGCCCAGAAAAACCTGACCACCTGTTTCATTCCCTCGCCTGAATTTACGCTATCATTCCGCTTGCAGCCAGCCGTCCGACCGACGCTGCCTGCACATTGCCGCCTTGCCACCACCCCGGCGCTGCGGCGTTTGTTAATCCAAGACAAAATTTTGGAGAAAGTCCATGGGCGCATCCGACCCTGTCGCGCAGTTTCCTCTCGCCTCCGCAGACTTGAACTTGCGTGAGGTTTCCCTCGAAGACAAGTACATACTGCGTTCCGGTCGCATTTATCTTTCCGGAATACAAGCACTGGTGCGCCTGCCGCTGTTGCAGCGCTGGCGCGATCAGGCCGCCGGCCTGAATACCGCAGGTTTTGTCTCGGGCTATCGCGGCTCGCCGCTGGGCGGACTGGACGAGGCCCTGTGGAAAGCCGAAAAACATTTCGACGCCAACCACATCAAGTTCCAGCCGGGCATCAACGAAGACCTGGCCGCCACTGCGGTGTGGGGCAGCCAGCAGGTGGGACTGATCGGCCCCAGCCCCTATGACGGGGTGTTCTCGATGTGGTACGGCAAGGGGCCAGGCGTCGACCGCTGCGGCGATGTTTTCAAGCACGCCAACCATTTCGGCACCAGCCAACATGGCGGCGTGCTGCTGGTGGCGGGCGACGACCACGGCGCATTTTCCTCGTCTCTGCCGCACCAGAGCGACCACTTGTTCGTCGCCTCGATGATCCCCCTGCTCTACCCCTGCAATGTGCAGGAATACGTCGACCTGGGCCTGCATGGCTGGGCCATGTCGCGCTACTCGGGCTGTTTGGTGGGCTTCAAGGCGCTGTCAGATACGGTTGAATCGAGCGCCACCATCGAGGCCGACCCGTTCCGCGTGAAGATTCTCCTGCCCGAAGATTTCGTCATGCCGGAAGGCGGCCTGAACGCACGTCTCAACGTCGAATACATCGGCCAGCAGGCGCGCCACCAGGAAGCGCTGATGCAGGACTACAAGGTTTACGCGGCGCTTGCCTATGCCCGCGCCAACCGCCTCAACCGCACCATGATCAACACGCCCAACGCCCGGCTCGGCATTATCGCCTCGGGCAAGTCATACATGGATGTGCTGGAAGCCCTCGACGAGTTGGGCATCGACGAAAGGCATGCGCAGGAAATCGGCATCCGCCTGTTCAAGGTTTCCATGCCCTGGCCGCTGGAACCCGATGGCGTGCGCGAATTCGCCACCGGGCTGGAGGAAATCCTGGTGGTCGAAGAAAAACGCCAGATCGTCGAATACCAATTGAAGGAACAGCTCTATAACTGGCGTGAGGATGTCCGTCCGCGCGTCATCGGCAAGTTCGACGAGAAAGGCGAGTGGGTGCATCCGCGCGGCGACTGGCTGCTCACCAGCAAGGCGGAATTCTCCGTGGCGCAGATCGCCCGCGTCATCGCCGCGCGCATCGCCCGCTTTCATCGCAGCGAACTCATCACCGCACGGCTCGGCTTTCTCGAAGCCAAGGACGCCATGCTGAAAAAAGCTGTCAGCACGCCGATTCGCCCGGCCTTTTACTGCTCCGGCTGCCCGCACAACACCTCCACCAAGGTGCCGGAAGGCAGCCTGGCGCTGGCCGGCATCGGCTGTCACATTATGGCTACGTCGATCTATCCGGAAAGCAACAAAACGTTCAGCCACATGGGCGGCGAAGGCGCCACCTGGATCGGTCAGGCGCCCTTTTCCGGCTTGCAGCACGTTTTTGCCAATCTGGGCGACGGCACCTATTTTCATTCCGGCTATCTGGCGATACGCGCCGCACTGGCGGCAAAATCCAACATCACCTACAAGATTCTCTACAACGATGCGGTCGCCATGACCGGCGGACAGCCGGTCGACGGGCTTACTTCGGTGGCGATGATCGCCGGCCAGGTGGCCGCAGAAGGCGTGCGGCGCATCGCCATCGTCGCCGAAGATCCCGCACGCTACACCCGCCGTGATGGGCTGCCGGAAATTGCCACAGTGCATCCGCGCGCACAACTCGATGCAGTGCAGCGCGAACTGCGCGGGTTCAAGGGCGTTTCGGTGATTATTTACGACCAGGTGTGCGCCGCCGAGAAACGCCGCCGCCGCAAGAAAGGCGAGTATCCAGACCCCGCCCGCCGCCTGTTCATCAACGAAGCCGTGTGCGAAGGTTGCGGCGACTGCGGCGTGCAATCCAACTGTACGTCGCTGCTGCCGCTGGAAACGGAATTCGGACGCAAACGCATCATCGACCAGTCTTCCTGCAACAAGGATTATTCCTGTGTAAAAGGTTTCTGCCCCAGTTTTGTCACGGTCAATGGCGGCACGCTGCGCAAGAATAAACGCGCCGCTGCGGACAGCGGACAAAGTTTCGCCGCGCTGCCCAACCCCGTACTGGCGCCGCTTGACAAGCCCTACAATATCCTCATCACCGGCATCGGCGGCACCGGCGTCATCACCATCGGCGCCCTGCTCGGCATGGCGGCGCATCTCGAAGGCAAAGGCGCGTCGGTGCTCGACATGACTGGCATGTCGCAGAAGAACGGTTCGGTGACTTCGCATGTCCGCCTGGCGGCGCGTCCCGAACTGATCCGCGCGCAGCGCATCGCCACCGGCGAGGCCGACCTGATTCTCGGTTGCGACATGCTTACTGCCGGCGGCCAGGATGCAATTTCCAAGATGCGCGCAGGCCGCACCCATGCACTGATCAATACCCACCAGCAACCACCCGGCCAGTTTGCGCGTCAACCTGACTGGGCCTTCCCGGCTGAGGAAGTACGCAAGCTGATCGAGGAATCGACGGGCCTATCGTCTGACTTCATCGATGCCACCCGGCTCGCCACGGCGTTGATGGGCGACTCCATCGCCACCAATCTATTCATGCTGGGCTATGCCTGGCAATGTGGCCGCGTCCCGCTGGCGGAAGCCGCCATTCTGCGCGCCATCGAGCTCAATGCAGTGGCGGTCAAGGCCAACCAGCAGGCTTTCCAGTGGGGACGCCGCGCGGCTTTCGATCTCGACGCAGTGACGCGGATTGCGCTGCCGCCCCAGCCGGTGGTGGTGTCGCTGCCGCAAAGCCTGGACAACCTGGTGCGCAGCCGCGTGAAATTTCTCACCGCCTACCAAAGTCGCAGCTATGCCGAGCAATACGCCGGTTTCGTCGAGCAGGTGCGGGAAGCTGAAGCCCGCTTGGGAAAAAATTCAGGCACGCGCCTGACGCAAGCTGTGGCGCGCTACCTGTTCAAGCTGATGGCCATCAAGGATGAGTACGAAGTGGCCCGCCTGTATGCCAACGACGATTTCAAGACCAGGCTGGAACAAACTTTCGAAGGCAACTACAGCTTGCGCTTCAACCTCGCCCCGCCCCTGTTCGCCAGGAAAGACGCCAATGGCATGCCGCTGAAATCAGAGTTTGGCGGCTGGATCATGCCGACTTTTGCGCTGCTTGCCAGACTGCGCGTGCTGCGCGGCACGTTCATGGATATTTTTGGCCGCAGCGCGGAACGTCGTCTGGAACGTGAACTGATCGGCGAATACCGCAATCGCATCGAACGCCTGTTGCCGCACCTGTCGACCGTCACGCTGGCTGTCGCCGTGGATATCGCCAGCGTGCCGGAAGACATTCGCGGTTATGGTCACATCAAGCTTGCCAGCATCGAAAAAGCCCGCCTGCGCTGGCAGGAACTACAGCGAGCGTTCGACGCCAGGCCTGACGAACTCGCCGCCTGAGTGCTCAGTGGAGTGTCTCCTTAGCCCGGCGCTCAGACGGGCAAGCGCAGCGTGCTGCTGCGCACTGCGCAGAGGCGCTGCACAACCGCCAGCGTGGGCTGCTCTGCATCCGTGTCCGCGCCTTCGTCACCGGATGTCCCTGCGGCTCTCGACACTTCGCCCTGCTCGAAGGCCAGCACCGCCAGGCGGTTGCGCACAACATCCAGCAACTCGCCGGTGCGCAGCAGATAGGCGGGATTGGAAGGCTTGCCGTAGCGTTCGTTGCCCACCATGAAAGTTTCGTAAATCAGCATGCCGCCTTGGTCCAGCGCCGCCAGTATCTGCGGCAGCAGCGGTCGCCACAGATAGTTGACGACGACGATGCCAGCGAACACCCGTCCGCCATACGGCCACGGCCCGTCTTCGAGATCGGCGCAGCGCGTGGTGATCCGGGCCTGGCCGCGCAGACCTGCAAGCGCCCCGGCGTCACTATCCACCGCCTCGACCGAGTAGCCAAGGCCGGCCAGCAGCCGGGCGTGCCGGCCCGAGCCACAGGCAAGATCAAGCACCTTGCCGCCGCTGGTAATCAGCGGCGCATAGCGGCTGACCCAGGCAGACGGGTTCACAGCACCACCTGGGAACCGAGCTCAACAACGCGGTTGGCCGGCAACTTGAAAAAGCTGGTGACGCTGCCGGCGTTACGGAACATGGCGATGAACAACTTCTTGCGCCACATCACCATCTCAGTGTTGAAACCGGGGATCAGCGTTTCACGTCCGAGGAAAAAAGATGTGTCCATCATATCCAGGTCCAGCCCTTGTTCGGCGCACCACTCAAGCGTGTGCGGCAGGTCAGGGTCGTCCATGAAACCGTAATACATCCGCACCCGCCAGAAATTATTAGGCAGCGCCTCTACGGTCACCCGCTGAGCATTGGGTACGCGCGGCACATCGAGTACCTTGACCGTCACCATCACCATGCGCTCGTGCACCACCTTGTAATGCTTCAGGCTGTGGAGCATGGCTTGCGGCACGCTATCCGGGTTGGGTGTCATGAACACCGCCGTACCCGGCACCCGCGTCGTCCCACCCAGACCGAGACTGGCGATAAAGGATTTTAGGTCCAGCGCATCCTTTTCCAGGCGCAGATAAAGCAGCCGCCGCCCGCGCTTCCAGGTGGTCAGCAGCAGGAACACGCCCATGCCGAACACCAGGGGAAACCAGCCGCCGTCGAAGATCTTGACGAGGTTGGCGGTGAAAAAAGCCAGGTCGATGACAACAAAAGGCAGCACCACCAGGATCGCCCGCCACCAGCTCCATCGCCACAGCCAGCGCATCACGCAGAATGCCAGCAGGTTGGTAATCAACATCGTGCCGGTAACGGCGATGCCATATGCGCCGGCTAGATTGTCGGAGGAGCCGAAACCCAGCACCAACGCGATCACCGCGATGAGCAGCGTCCAGTTGATGCCCGGCAGGTAGATCTGGCCTATCGCGCGGGCGGAGGTATGCTGAACTTCGAGGCGCGGCGAGTAACCCAGTTGTATCGCCTGCTGGGTAATCGTGTAAGCGCCTGAAATCGCCGCCTGCGACGCGATCACCGCCGCCACCGTCGCCAGCGCCACCAGCGGATATAACGTCCATGCCGGGGCCAGCAGGTAGAAAGGGTTTTCGATTGCCTGGGGATTGCTCAGCAGCAGCGCGCCCTGGCCGAAATAGTTGAGTACCAGGGCCGGCAACACCATGCCGAACCACGCAAGCTGGATCGGCCCGCGACCGAAGTGACCCATATCCGCATACAACGCTTCGGCGCCGGTCAGCGCCAGCACCACTGCGCCCAAAGAGAAAAAGCCAAGCAGCGGATGCGCCGCCAGAAAACGCAGGCCGTGTAAAGGATCGAGCGCACCAACCACAGCCGGCGCCGACACAATGTTGATTACGCCCAGCAGCGCCAGGGTGGCGAACCACAGCATCATCACCGGCCCGAACAGCGCGCCGATGCCGGCCGTCCCTTTTTTCTGGAACAGGAACAGCAGCAGCAATACCGCCAGAGTCACCGGAATGACGTAGGGTTTCAAAGACGGGGTAACAATCTCCAGTCCCTCCACCGCCGAGAGCACTGAAATTGCCGGCGTCACCACGCCGTCGCCGTAAAACAGCGCGGCGCCGATCAAACCGAGAATCAGGATCACATGGCGGCGGCGCGATTCTTCAGCAGCCGGACGCAACGCCAGCACCATCAACGCCATGATGCCGCCTTCGCCCTTGTTGTCGGCGCGCAAGATGAAGCTCACGTATTTCACCGTAACTACAATCATCAGCGCCCAGAAAATCAGGGAGAGTATGCCCAGTACATTGTCGGGCGTGATCGGTACTGAATGATGCGGGCCGGAGAAAACCGCTCTCATGGTATACAACGGACTGGTGCCGATATCGCCATACACCACGCCCAGCGCGGCCAGTACCAGACTATTGCGGCCCGCGCGGTCGATGGTAACTTGTGAACTCATTGATGTCCCTGTTGCAGTGCAATAAGTGAAATAATACACCTTGGGGCATGTTTCTGACTCGCATTAGCCCTCAACTTCCCATCTCAAGAGAATCGCATGCCGGAAAAACAAATTGCTATTACCGCATCCGAGGCGCCGGTACGAACCAAATCATCCGTCTATCCCGAGCCTTTCGCAGCGCGCATGGCGGGCAGGGAAAAGCGCCCGCTTGGCGAACTCTTCGGTCTCACAAATTTTGGCGTGAACCTTACGCGCCTGGCGCCGAACGCGGTTTCAGCCCTGCGTCATGCACACACCAGACAAGACGAGTTTGTCTATATTCTCCAGGGTCGGCCTACACTCCATACCGACGAAGGCCGAACCGAGCTCTCTCCCGGAATGTGCGCAGGTTTCAAGGCGGGTACAGGCAACGGACACCGCCTGGTCAATGAAACCACAGAGGAAGTTGTGTACCTCGAAGTCGGTGACAGAACCCAGGGAGACGAAGGAAGTTATCCTGATGACGACCTCAAAGCCCTGCTCATCGAGGGAAAGTGGACGTTCGTCCACAAAGATGGCACTCCGTATCAATAAAGCCCATGTCATCTCCTGACACAGGCGCAAAACCGTTGAAGCGTTGCCTATGGTGCGGCGACGATCCGCTCTATGTGGCCTACCATGACAGCGAATGGGGCGTGCCGTTGCACGACGACCGCGCCCTGTTTGAATTCCTGCTGCTCGAAGGCGCTCAGGCCGGGCTGTCCTGGATCACCATCCTGCGGAAACGCGACAACTATCGCGCAGCTTTCGACGGCTTCGACCCGCAGCGCATGGCGCGCTATGGCCCGCCACAGGTGCAACGTCTGCTGAATGATCCCGGCATCGTCCGCAACCGGCTGAAAATCGCAGCAGCCATCACCAACGCCGGAAAATTTCTCGACTTGCAGGAAGAGTTCGGCGGCAAGGGCGGCTTCAGCGACTATCTATGGGGCTACGTCGATGGCCGGCCAATACACAACACCTGGCGCAACCAGTCCGACCTGCCGGCGCAGACGCCGCTGTCCGTCGCGCTCTCGAAAGACCTGGCGCGACGCGGCTTCAAATTCGTCGGCCCGACCATCTGTTATTCGCTGATGCAGGCGGTTGGCCTGGTCAACGATCATCTCGTCGATTGTTTCCGGCGTTGCGAATTGCTCAAAGAACCCAATAACCCACTTGCCAAATATAACCAACTAGGTTAATGTCATCGCGTGGAAGAAGCAACACCTCACCGCAAGCTGTCGGTTGTCAAAGCCATGATCGAGGCTGGTCAGGTTCGCGTGACAAAGGCTGCACGCGAAGGCGCCACCGCGTTGGGGTTGGGTTTCGACGAAATGATAGCCGTGGTGATGGCGGTTTAAGGAACTATGATCATGAAATGCCCAAGCTGCGGACGAGCAAATCTAGTGCGTGACAGCCGCGATTTGCCCTACACCTACAAAGGCGAGACAACTGTTCTTCCTCAAGTGACGGGGGATTTCTGCTCTGCCTGCGACGAATCCATTCTGGATGCGGTGGAATCCCGACGCACCATGAACCTGATGCTGGCGTTCAACAAGCAGGTCAATGCGTCGATTGTCGACCCGGAGTTCATCGCCAGCGTGCGCAAGAAGCTCGATCTCGACCAGCGCGAAGCCGCCGAGATTTTTGGTGGAGGAGTCAACGCTTTCTCGCGCTACGAGAACGGCAAAACCAGGCCGCCATTGGCGCTGGTGAAGTTGCTCAAGGTGCTTGATCGTCATCCCGACCTGCTCAGCGAAGTCAAGGCGGCATAACGAACTGGATTTGCCTGTTTTCGAAACCCAGGCCACCTCAGAACCGGCCAGTCTTATTCGTTCTATCGTTGATTTATTTCCGGGTCGCACGCAGATACCGACCCTGTTGCAAGGCGCTACTGACAGGAAAGAATCCTATCAGCGTTACAATCCGGGCATATCTGGTGTCATGAGGTTGGCATGGATCGCCTTGCGCACGTCAAACAGCGGGATGATGGAACCTGGGATCGCCACCCGCTGGAAGCGCATCTCCTCAGCGTCTCAGGTATTGCCGGTGAGTTCGCCGCGATCTTCGCGTCCGCGCAATGGGGGCAACTGGCAGGCCTCTGGCACGACCTCGGCAAGTATCGGCCGGAATTCCAGGAGTACATTCGTTCCGTCAGTGGTTTCGATGCCCACATCGAAACCGCGCCGGGTAGGGTCAAGCATGCGATTGCCGGTGCGATATATGGCCGCTAAACCGCTTGCCTTGCGTTCTATAGCTAACAACAAACAAGCCGTGCAAAGAGTTTTGGTAGGCTCACTTGGTGAGCCACTGACCTCGGCACAATATGCGTGCTATTTGGATTATTCTCACGAGAGTGTGAGCGGCCATGACAGGGGGGACACTAATGCACTTATACGAAGTTGAGTTTGAGATTGCCGGCCCGGCCGCAATGTTTGCACGTCCAGATACAGGCGCGGCCCCGATCTCTTACCCAGTGCCGACATGGTCGGCTTGCAAAGCGATGTTTGAGTCGGTGGCTCGCGGCGTTTTTCATATAAAGCACGAGATTGACGAGCGCGTTCAACCCGCCGCATTCTTCTGTCCGACCGAAGTCGAGATACTGCGCCCGATCCGGTTCGAGAAATACGTGATTAACTATCGCGGGCCGTTACGGAAGAGCAACCAGATTAGCGAGGGTTCGTCATACCAGCTTCCGGCGACGATTCTGGTCGATGTCTGCTACCGCGTGAAGGCGCTCTGTATGTCTATTCCTGGCACCCCCGATCCGGGCGGCAACGCACCACATGCTCTGCAAGAAATGTTTCGGCGGCGTCTCAATCAAGGCAAATCGAAATATGCGCCGAGCCTTGGTTGGAAAGAGTTCTTGCCTTCGTATTTCGGCCCTTATCGGTCCCACGACAAAGATGGTCGGGAAATACCACGCACGCAAACCGACATTGATCTTGGGCTACCAGCTTTCCTACTTTCGGTGTGGGATGCGCCATCGAACGGCCAATATGCGCCGATTTTTCGAGAGCTTGAGATCAAGGGAGGGCGACTGGAGTTTCCCTTGCCTCGCCTTGAATCTGGAAGACTTGTCTTCCCGGAGAAACAAAATGCTGATTGAAGCTTTGCAGTTGCTTCGCAATCAGCGCGAACAAGGTTTCGATGAGACCAGCGCACACGAGAGTTTCTCCACGAAACTTGGTGCTTATAAGACGTTGCGGCTGCGACTTAAACACGATGGTTCGATTCATTCCATCGAGCCCTTTCCCAAGGACAATGAGTCTGCCTTCTGGACCTTGCAAAAGGGAACCAGCGCAAAAACGGAGCGCTTCCCGGCGCTGAGGCTTATGTTGCCACTCGTTAAGCTTGAGGCTAGCGCTGCCGAATGGGAGTTGCTTGAGAAGGTCAAACATAAGAGTAGCGATAACGAAGTTATCAAACAGATTCGGGAGTGTCTCTGGGGGTTTTTTGGCAGATTGGAGTTGGGTACTAAGGAGGTGAATCGCCTTGATCTGAATCCTCAGGATTACTGGATCGCATGGAAGGAGAAAGCCAAACCGATCCTGGCTTGGGACGACATAGCGAACGCAACGGAGATCGAGCGATTAAAAGCCTGTGTTGAGGCGTTTGGCAAGTTCACCGGTTTCACCGCTTGGCAAGAATCCGACAAGAAAAAGTCTGCTGAGCAGAGAACTGAAAATGCGAAGTGTGTTGCCCAGAGCCTCATTACGAGTGTCAGAAACTCAATGTCGAGATTCTCCGACAAGGATGAGTTGGAAGCGCTGATTCATTTGGTTGTCGGTAAGCGGGTGAAGAAAAAGAGTGTCGTAGAAAAGATCGAATCCGCGCAACTGTGCATTGACTACTACGACCCGATCAGCCCCGCTGCAACGATCTACACGCGAACGACTCATCCGGTCGTCAAACGTCAATTGCCAAAATCTGATGTCAAGGGTATTTGTGCCCTTACTGGCGAAAAGATGTCGCTGCTGGAAACGAAATTTCCTCTGTGGGATGGAAAACTGTTTGTAAGTAGCGTCTATTCGAAGAACGAGGCTGCGCCCTGCAATGCCCGGTACGGACGTGCCGGTTTGGCGGGGTTCCAAGTCTCTGAACAACTGGCTCGCTGGTTGCCCAGCGGCTTGGAGCAAATGACAGACGCGGGTAGGGAAGGGAAGACATGGACCAAGCTCTATAACGGGAAATACAACAGGGAGCGCAAACGTGAGGAACAAGATCTGTTGCTGGTCTATCCTTCGTTTCCCGTTGGGGAACTGTCCACGATAGATGTTTTTACGCCCAGGATTGACCGTGATCGGGATGAAGAGGATGAAAAGAAGCAGCGGTTCGAAACGCTTGCGGAACACCTGTGTACTCAGCTAAAGGCCGCGATAGCAATCCCCCAACAAGTACCGTCGTATCTTCAGGTTCTGTTGGTGCGCAAGGTGTCTGAAGGCCAGATACAGCTTGTTTTTTCAGATTGTCCAACCGTCGAGCATTTTGAAGAAGCGCTTGGCGCCTGGAAAGCATCGGGACGCAACCTGCCTCCCATGCTCAAAGTGCCGCTGCCATCGAAACGTGGTGCAGGTGAAATCCGCTGGTTTGTTCCGCGTCTGCTGTTTCCCGAGGAAATCAGCCGCCTATTGATGCATCAATGGATGCGCGATGGAACCGAAAGTAGCCGTGTAGAGGCGCCGTCAATAGGGATGGTGTTCGATCTGTTCCTTCGCAAGGAAGGCGTTTGGGAGGGCCACGCAGAGCGCTTGCTCGAACTTACTCTTGCCCGCAGCGCCACCTTGCTGACTGCTGCCGGACATCTGCTCCATAAGTATGCCGACAATGATCCGGAACACTGGCCAACCAAGTGGCATGAATTTGTGCCCAAGACAGCAGCCGGAAAGATGGATGAAAAGAAACCCGATCCCCGTTACCACTTCGCCAGGACAATCAGCCTTATAGGGAGCTTGCTACACGCCATGAACTCGACCACCAATGACTACATGAATCAATCCGCGTTCTATGTCGGCAAATTGCTGGCAATGATGGACGAACTGCACAAGTGCTATTGCGTCGCCGTTCGCGAAGGCGACATTCCAAATGCCTTGATCGGAAACGGCCTGCTGGGTCGGGCTGCGGAGTCACCCGCGCGAGCTATTGAGGAATTGCTCGACCGAAGTCGAATATATCTCGGCTGGGCAAAGACTGCGGAGATTAGTGTTGGCGCCAATGAGCAAAAAAAGAAAGCAGTGAGCTCGGCCCGCGAAGTGCTGCTGTTGGCTGGTCCATTAGCTGAACAGCTACATGCTGCTGATGGCCTTGAAAGCGAGCTGACTCCCGTTCGCAAGGCGCACCTGTTTCTTGGCTATCTGGCCCCTGTACTTGAAAGAGACTGAGGCCGACAACGATGGGCGCGACGATAGCGTCCGAAACACCTTAACGACAATCATCTGACGGAGAATACGACCATGAGCGATAACAACCAAGATATACCCCGTGTAACCGGACTGTTGGTAATCGAAGTCCGCAACTCGAATCCGAATGGCGATCCTGACCGCGAAAGTGATCCGCGTACGCGAGGACATGACGGGCGAGGCATCATCAGTGATGTGTCATTCAAGCGGAAGTTGCGGGAACTTGTCCTCCTAAAAGAAGGCCCTGTGTGGAAAGAAATGAAGAAACAACTAGGGCTCGAAGATGGCCGATTCGGAATACACGTTGATCAAGATACTCGCGACAAGGAAAAGGCCGCCAAGGTAGCCGGCCAGAAAAAAAGCCTTTCCGAGAGTCATTGGGACGTACGTCTATTCGGCAGTACCAGCCTTGAAGAAGGGGATAACTTCATTCGGACGGGTGTCGCTCAATTCTCAATTGCGGTATCTGCCGCGAAGGTTCGTATCCAACGAGACACGAATACTGTCAAGGCAAATGTTGATGCTGATAAAAAGACTGATCGTGGCATGGCACCCCTCGGTTTTCGGGTTGTAGAGCATGGCGTCTATGCGATGCCATTCCTCATCAATCCGACGGCGGCTACCAAAAGCGGCTGCACACGTGAGGATATCGAGTTGATGTGCAAGCTGGTTCCATATGCCTATTCGCACAATCCCTCACGTATCCGAACGCTTGTCGAGGTGCGGCACGCTTGGTATTTCGAGCATGAGAGCGTCCTTGGCTCGTGCTCCGACTTTGCTGTTCTCGATGCGCTGACCCCGAGCAAGGCCGAGCCAAATGAGCCTTCGACCTCATGGGGCGGCTATGGATATGAGGGTGCCGCTGTCGCCAATGCAGTTAGAGAGATGTTTGCCAACAAGTTCAGGCATTTCGGTGACCTCTGCGACCCTGCCTTCGTCAATCAGGTCTTCCCGCGCGGTAATGGCTGATTGGCTTGCCCATAGCGCCCGCCGCGGGCGGCCATCGCAAAGCTACGCGGAACATATTGGCAACGTAACGCGCGGTGCGTTGGCAAGAGCACGCCGGATGGCGCGGCATTACACAGCTAAAAACGCGAAGTCTCCATCTCGGAGAGAGTTGCTGGCGATTGCCGGAGATGCATCGAGTTACCACGACTTCGGCAAGTTGGACGATGGATTCCAGGAGACCTTGCGAACCAACCGATGCTCGCCGAACCATGTTCGTCATGAGGATGCAGGGGTGGTTATGTTGGCGCAGTATGGAGCGCTGGAGGCTGCTGGGCTAGTTTCCGCGCATCACCGTGGATTGCCAAGATACATCAAGGAACAACTTCCCCCGCGACTCGGACAGGCTGTATCAAAGAAGTTGAGCTTGTCCGCGTTTCGGATTTTCGAGCATCCGCAAACAGTTATTGCGACCGATACCCATCTACAGGAATACTTGCGTCGCCACGAATCGACAGTAGGATCGTGGCGAGGTGGCGCCGAAGACGGCCTTAGCAAGTGCAGTGGCTTTACCCGTCGGGTTCTGCTTTCCTGTCTCGTGGACGCCGATCATTCCGATACAGCCCGGCACTATGGGCAGGCTGCGTCTGAGCCCAAAATCGATACACGGTGGACGGAGCGACTGAACGCACTCGACCAATATGTCTCTGGACTAAAGCCCACTCATCCTGTTGTTGGAGAAGCGGCGCGCGTTCGTCAGGAGATACGCGAGAAGCTTTATTTTGCTTGCCGCGAATCCGATACTGTGCATCCGCTGCGCAGTTGCGATGCGGTCGTTGGCTCCGGCAAAACGACGGCGATCATGGCTCATCTTCTCAAGGTTGCGGACGCAAAAAAATTGCGGCATATCTTTGTCGTTCTGCCCTACACTAACATCATCCGGCAGTCGGTTGAGGTCTATCGGAAGGCTCTTTGTCTCGAAGGCGAGGTGCCGGAAGAGATTGTGGCGGAGCACCACCATCTGGCGGCTTTCAAGGATCTGGATTTGCGGTACCTGACCACGCTTTGGCGTGCCCCAATTATCGTGACCACGGCGGTTCAGTTCTTCGAAACGCTTGCTGCTAACCACACCGGACTGTTGCGAAAATTGCATGAGCTACCGGGATCGGCGGTATTTTTGGATGAGGCGCATGCCGTGCTTCCCGCTGAACTTTGGCCTGTATGCTGGAACTGGCTCGGCGAGTGGGCCTCACAATGGAACGGTCATTTGGTTCTGGCCTCCGGATCACTGCCCGAGTTCTGGAAACTGGATGAGTTTCGCGTTATCACGGAAAGACGCGATGCCGCTACGACACCGACTACACCGGTGGCTGATGTACGGCCTTTAGCCGAAGACCTGCGCGCCAAGATGAGGGATACGGAACACGCCCGCGTCCGATTCGCCTCGAAGGATATCCCACTCGGAGAAGAAGAATTGATGGAGTGGATTGAATCCAGTCCAGGTCCGCGTTTGGTGATCGTCAATACCGTGCAGTCGGCGGCCGTGCTCGCCAAGAAGATGCAACTGCGCGATAAGCAAGCCATTCTCCATTTGTCGACAGCTTTGGCACCGATTCATCGAGGATCAATCATCGAGCGTGTCAAAGAGTTGCTGTGCAACCAAAGGGAATGGACGCTCGTCGCTACGAGTATGGTGGAAGCGGGACTTGACTTCTCGTTTGCTACGGGCTTTCGGCAAAGGAGTTCCACGTCCAGCCTTATTCAGATTGGTGGCCGCGTAAACCGTGGCGCTGACAAAGGCGATAGTTGCTTTGTGTGGGATTTCGATTTTTGCGATACGGAAACATTTCCGAACAACCCGTCATTGAAAGGATCTCGGCGTGCGCTTGGTGAGCTATTTGAACGCAAGTTCATATCTCCAGAGCAGTCACCCGATCTACAGCATGTTTGCTTGGAGGCATTGAGGATGGAGTTCAAGCCGGGGCATCAAGCTGAAGCATTGCTTCGAGTGATGCGCGAGTGGGAGATGGACTATCCCGAAGTTGCCCAGCTGTGCCGCGTGATCAACTCTGATACTCGGATGGTTTTGATTGATCGGGGACTAATGGCGCCGATCCGCGAAGGCCGCAAATTGCCCCGTAATGAGTTGATTCAACGAAGTGTTCAGATGTATCCGTACAAGATCAGGAATCTTGGCCTAGAGCGCGTAGTAGAGGCATCGGAGGAGTTATTTGTTCTCCCCAAAGGGTGGGAATACGATCCAGAGTGTTTTGGTTATATGGCAGGCTGGTTCGAGCAGCAGGAGTCGAGGATTGTTGGAGGTTACTTTGTTTGAGAGTTCGGTAGTGACCGGTATTTCCGGCCGTGGCAAGATGTCTGTGCGCGACTTTTACGTTTTCAAGCATGAAGGCGAGTTGGGCGACGCGCCGGCACACAGTCTTTTCGATCTGGTCCAGGTGAAACAGAGTGACCCTGATACATCTGCCCGTAGCTTCGGGGATTTCTCCATCGCCACGCCGCCATCCGGGCCGCTGGAGGGCTTCCCGCGCGTGACCAGCCTGGTCGACAAAGCATGAGCGAACAGCCGGACATTCCTGCTGCACTGATCGAGCCTCCCAGCGGCTACGCCGACTGGCTGGCCGAGCTGAAGACTCGTATCCACACTACCCAGCAACGTGCGGCGCTGGCGGTGAACCGCGAGTTGGTGCTGCTTTATTGGCAGATCGGGCGCGATATTTTGGAACGACAGGCCCAACAGGGCTGGGGAGCCAAAGTGATCGAGCGGCTGGCGCATGACCTGCGGACGGCCTTCCCGGACATGAAGGGCTTTTCCCGCGCCAACCTCATGTACATGCGTGCCTTTGCAGAAGCATGGCCCGCTGCCGAAATTGTCCAACAGGCTGTTGGACAATTGCCTTGGGGCCATAACCTGGTACTGCTCACCAAGCTGAAAGATCCGCAAGCGCGTCTGGCCTATGCACAGCGCGCCATCCGGCATGGCTGGTCGCGCAACGTGCTGAGTATTCACATCGAAACACAGTTGCTGGAGCGGGAAGGGCAAGCCGTTACCAACTTCGCGGCACAACTGCCCGCGCCGCAGTCCGACCTTGCCCGCAACACGCTGAAAGACCCCTACCTGTTCGATTTTCTGGGGATGGGCAAGGAGGCAGAAGAGCGCGAGATCGAATCCGCCATCGTCGAGCACATCACCCGCTTTCTGCTGGAGTTGGGCGCCGGCTTTGCTTACGTCGGTCGGCAAGTGCATATCGAGGTAGGTGGCGATGATTTCTTCATCGACCTGTTGTTCTACCACCTCAAGCTGCACTGTTATGTGGTGGTGGAACTCAAGGCGGGCCCCTTCAAGCCAGAGCATGCCGGACAACTGAGCTTCTATTTGAGTGCTGTGGATGCCCAGGTGAAATCGGAGCAGGACCATCCAACCATTGGCCTGCTGCTGTGCAAGAGCCGGAACCGGGTGGTCGCGGAATATGCGCTACGCGGCTCGAACAAACCGATAGGCGTTGCCGAATATCAGCTCGTGGCGGCATTGCCCGCCGAATTGCAGACCAGCCTCCCAAGCATCGAGCAGATCGAGCGTGAATTCGGCGGCTAAGGATTGGGGACATGACTGTGGATGAACGCGACCCCATCCCCCTCTCCGCCCTCGAACACTGGAACTATTGCCCGCGCCAGTGCTGCCTGATCCACGCCGAGCAGGCTTTCGAGGAAAACATCCACACCCTGCGCGGTCAAGCTATCCATGCGCGCACCGACGAGCCGGGCGTGGAAACCCGGCCTGGCCTGCGCGTGGCGCGGGCCGTACCCCTGTGGTGCGACCGGCTGGGCTTGGTGGGCAAGTCGGACGTGGTGGAGTTCCTGGCCGACGGCACGCCTTATCCGGTGGAGTACAAGCACGGCAAGAAGCGCGAGAAGCGCCACGATGACATCCAGCTTGCCGCCCAGGCGCTGTGTCTCGAAGAGATGACCGGCAAGGCCGTGCCTCTCGGTGCCATCTACCACGCCACTTCGCATCGACGACGCGAGGTGGCGATCACGGCAGAATTGCGGCAGGCGGTTGAGACTTGCGTGGTGGAAGTGCGCACCGCCCTCTCGGCACCGACTTTGCCGCCACCGGTCAATGACCAGCGTTGCCGCGGCTGTTCGCTGATCGATCTTTGCCAGCCTGCGCCGCTCGCCGGGCAGGGCAAGCAGCGCGCGCTGACGGCGCATTTGTTCGAACCGGACGACTGACCATGCAAACTCTCCTCAACACGCTCTATGTCACCACGCCACTGTCGTATCTGCATCTGGATAACGACACGGTGCGGATCGAAGTGGAGCGGGAGACCAAGCTGCGGGTGCCACTGCATCACCTGGGTGGCATCGTGGTTTTCGGCAACGTGCTGGTCTCGCCGGCCCTGATGCACCGCTTGGCGGACAACGGCCAGAGCCTGGTACTGCTCGACGGCAATGGCCGCTTCAAGGCGCGCTTGGAAGGCTCAGTGTCGGGCAACATCCTGCTGCGCTGCGCTCAGCACGACAAAGCGGGCGATGCGGCCTTCGCGCTGGAAGTGGCACGCGCCTGCATCGCCGGCAAGCTGCGCAACAGCCGGCAGGTGTTGCTGCGCGGCGCCAGGGAGGCGAAGGACGAGACGGATGCCGGTGTTCTGTCGCGCGGCGCCGATGACCTCGCGGCGGCCCTGCGCGCCTTGCCCGGCGCGGCGGATCTGGATGTAGTGCGCGGCATCGAGGGCGAGGCGGCGCGGCAGTATTTCGCTTGTCTCAACTTCATCGTGCGTGCCGATGCGCGGGAGAGTTTTTCTCTGGACGGACGCACCCGTCGGCCACCGCGCGACCGCATGAATGCGCTGCTCTCTTTTCTCTATGCCATGTTGATGAACGACTGCCGTTCCGCGCTGGAATCGGTCGGGCTTGATTCGCAATTGGGTTTCCTGCATGCCGTGCGACCGGGACGGGCGGCGCTGGCGCTCGACCTGATGGAGGAGTTTCGCCACCAGGCGGATCGTCTTGCACTGACGCTGGTGAATCGCGGCCAGGTGCAGGCCGGCGACTTCACGCTGCATGAGGGCGGCGGCGTGACGCTCGCCGAGCAGGGCCGCAAGGCGGTGGTGGTGGCCTGGCAGGAGCGCAAGCAGGAAGCGCTGTCCCATCCGTTGCTTGAGCAACCGGTTGCGATGGGCCTGCTGCCCCAGTTGCAGGCGCGTTTTCTTGCCCGCACCCTGCGCGGCGACATGGAAAGTTATCTGCCCTTCCTGATGAGGTGACGCCATGCTGGTGATTGTCTGCTACGACGTGAATACCGAAACCCGCGAAGGGCGTCGTCGCTTGCGCCGCGTGGCGCGGGTCTGCGAGGGTACCGGGCAGCGGGTGCAAAAATCTGTTTTCGAATGCCAGATCGATTTGATGAAAATGGAGGAACTGGAACGGCGGCTACTGGCGGAGATCAAGCCGGAGGAGGACAATCTCCGTCTCTACCGGCTGGCCGAGTCGCGTGGCTGCGAAGTCCGCGAACACGGCGCTTTTCGGGCCACAGACTTCGACGGGCCGCTGGTGGTGTAGGTGTATGGCGTATTGCGCGAACCCCTAGCGATGGCCGATTTACGGGGGTGTTCGCGCATCCGCTAAGACTATGAATTTTCAGGCGGCGCGAGTCGATTGGGCAACCAATGAATGCATGGAAACAAGTTCGAGCGCCGGTTCGCGCAATGCGTACCGAAATTTCCGTGATTTCCGCCTGTTGCGCGCGAACAGCTGCGCCCCTCAGCGATGAGGGGCGAGGATTGAAACACTCTGTCGATGACGGCGCGACATGGACGCAGGAGCTGCGCCCCTCAGCGATGAGGGGCGAGGATTGAAACAAGGACTTCCAGGCATTCGCCGCCACCCTGGACGCTGCGCCCCTCAGCGATGAGGGGCGAGGATTGAAACCTCTACGTACTGGCGCTGCACATTGATGAGTCCTGCTGCGCCCCTCAGCGATGAGGGGCGAGGATTGAAACGTCGATCTTGACTGGAAGGCGCATCGCAACAGCGCGCTGCGCCCCTCAGCGATGAGGGGCGAGGATTGAAACTCCGCGCCCAGGGTGAATTCGATCCAGTCCTCGGCGCTGCGCCCCTCAGCGATGAGGGGCGAGGATTGAAACTTTCAGCACCTTGTCCGGGTCTTCGCCGCGCCGGGCTGCGCCCCTCAGCGATGAGGGGCGAGGATTGAAACGCCGATTTTTTCGCCGCGGTGTCTTTGGTATCTGGCTGCGCCCCTCAGCGATGAGGGGCGAGGATTGAAACACCGTGCAATGAGACATCGAAGTGTGACCCCCGGGCTGCGCCCCTCAGCGATGAGGGGCGAGGATTGAAACTACGATAAATTGACCGATGATCTTGTGGCGATGCTGCTGCGCCCCTCAGCGATGAGGGGCGAGGATTGAAACACATTCACTCCAACCATCGAACTTGTGCAACCGTTGCTGCGCCCCTCAGCGATGAGGGGCGAGGATTGAAACACAAAGGTGCGTCGTAAGATTCTCAACTTGTGGCGCTGCGCCCCTCAGCGATGAGGGGCGAGGATTGAAACGTGAGATACCGGAAAACAAGGTGAAGCTCCAAAGCTGCGCCCCTCAGCGATGAGGGGCGAGGATTGAAACAAGACTGACAAGCATTAATCGCAACTGACTCGCGCTGCGCCCCTCAGCGATGAGGGGCGAGGATTGAAACCTCGAAGGGGAACGGCACGCCGTAGCCTTCGGTCGCTGCGCCCCTCAGCGATGAGGGGCGAGGATTGAAACACGTTCATGTCGTCGACGAAGGCATATGGATCAGGCTGCGCCCCTCAGCGATGAGGGGCGAGGATTGAAACATTTCGGCGTCGTACTTGCCGGTGATCGCGTCCTTGCTGCGCCCCTCAGCGATGAGGGGCGAGGATTGAAACTTCTTCCAGCAACAACTATCCAGGCCAGTCACACCGCTGCGCCCCTCAGCGATGAGGGGCGAGGATTGAAACTGTGCGGAGATCGTTTTGCCGCCGAGCAGGATGTGCTGCGCCCCTCAGCGATGAGGGGCGAGGATTGAAACGTTTGTCGACTGTCAGCATTGGTGCGGCGTCTCGGCTGCGCCCCTCAGCGATGAGGGGCGAGGATTGAAACGCTGTAGACGAAGCCAGAGATAGCAACAAACAACTCGCTGCGCCCCTCAGCGATGAGGGGCGAGGATTGAAACCGGTAGGTGAATACATACCGCGCGTCGATTCCCTCGCTGCGCCCCTCAGCGATGAGGGGCGAGGATTGAAACTAGTGTTCCGGGGCAATTCGACCATGTTTTTGTTGGCTGCGCCCCTCAGCGATGAGGGGCGAGGATTGAAACACGCGCATACTTTCTCTCGCCATGTTGTATGCCGTGGCTGCGCCCCTCAGCGATGAGGGGCGAGGATTGAAACCGCCTCGCGTTTATTCATCTCGTTGTCAGTTTCCGCTGCGCCCCTCAGCGATGAGGGGCGAGGATTGAAACCGCTTCGGAAGATGTTTCCGCCGCCGCCGACAACGAGCTGCGCCCCTCAGCGATGAGGGGCGAGGATTGAAACCTTTCGCTGCCGCAGTCAGCGCTTTCCTGCAAGCGCTGCGCCCCTCAGCGATGAGGGGCGAGGATTGAGGCCATTGTTTGACTTTATAAGATTGCCACAGCACACACCGGAAACGCCTGTTGCCAGTTGATTTCGGTGCTATTGCGGAGTCCGACCGCATGGCCAATCACGTATAATTTACCGTTCCACGCAGTTCTTCTCCTTCGTTTGTGACCTCCGACGTTTCACCACTCCTGCCAGGAATTGCCCCCGCTTTCCCCAAACCCGGCGCACGCCTTGATCTGCCGGTGCTGGCCGGTTCCGCTGATGCGCTGGCAATTTCGCAACTGGCGCAGTCAGCACAAAGCTCTACCCCGGTTCGTCTGTTGACAGTGCTGACCGCCAGCCCGCTGGCAGCGCAACGTCTGCTGGAAGAAATCGCGTGGTTCGCGCCGAAGCTGCGCGTGCATCTGCTGCCGGACTGGGAGACGCTACCTTACGATAATTTCTCGCCGCACCAGGACTTGATTTCGGAACGCCTGGCGACGCTCTATGCGGTCTCTCTGGGCGCCTGCGATGTGCTGCTGGCGGCGGCGACGACGGCGCTGACGCGGCTGGCGCCGCCCGCCTACCTGGCGGCCCACACTTTCTTTCTGAAGAAAGGCGAGCGCCTGGCGGTGGACAAGCTGCGCGCCCAGTTGATGCTGGGCGGTTACCAGCATGTCACCCAAGTGGTCGCGCCGGGCGAATTCAGCGTGCGCGGCGGCCTCATCGACCTGTTCCCGATGGGCGCGGCGCTGCCTTTTCGCATCGACCTGTTCGGCGAGGAGATCGAGAGCATCCACACCTTCGATACCGACAGCCAGCGTTCCCTCTACCCGGTACCGGAACTCCGCACCCTGCCGGCGCGTGAGTTTCCGCTCGATGAAGCGGGCCGCACGCATTTTCGCCTGCGCTTCCGCGAAGCCTTCGAGGGCGACGCCTCGCGCGTGGCGCTCTACAAGGATGTCTCGCATGGCATTGCGCCCGCCGGCATCGAGTATTACCTGCCGCTGTTCTTCGATGCCACCGCCACCTTGTTCGATTACCTGCCGAAAGATGTCGTGCTGCTGCAACACCACGACGTGCCGGGCGCCATCGCCGAGTTCTGGCGCGACACCAATGAGCGCTACCGGATGATGAGCGGCGAGCGTTCGCGCCCGCTGTTGCCGCCGCAGGAGTTGTTTCTTTCCGAAGAACAATTTTTCATTGCCGCCGGCGCCTTTCCCCGTCTGGTGCTGCCGGCGCCGGGTCATGCAGGGTCGACGGCTGCTGCGCTGGCCCCGCCGCAGGTAGCGGTTGACCGTCGCGCAGAGGATCCGCTGACGCTGCTGCGCAGTCACCTGGAGAATTTTTCCGGGCGCACGCTGCTGCTCGCCGAATCGCCTGGCAGGCGCGAGACGATTTCCCAGTATCTGGCCGAGCACGCCCTGCAAGCCGCCCCTTGCGCGGATTTCGCGGCCTTCATCGGTTGCGGCGAGCGTTTCATGCTCGGCGTTGCACCTCTCTCCGGCGGCTTCCTGCTGCCGCAAGCTGGCCTCGTCATCATCACCGAAAACGATCTGTATGCCGCCACGGCACGTCCGCGCGGTAAACGCTCCGATGCCCGCCGCAGCAATCTGGAAGGCTGGCTGCGCGATCTCTCCGAGCTGAAGATCGGCGACCCGGTGGTGCACGAACAACACGGCATTGGCCGCTATGTCGGTCTCGTTCGCCTCGATCTGGG
This sequence comes from Betaproteobacteria bacterium, assembly GCA_016194935.1. Classification (GTDB taxonomy): domain Bacteria; phylum Pseudomonadota; class Gammaproteobacteria; order Burkholderiales; family Rhodocyclaceae; genus JACRAR01. Next base: position 9,166 of record JACQAO010000042.1, on the reverse strand, counting down.
CGAAGGTGAAACGGAATTTCTGCATCTCGAATACGCCGGCGGCGATACGCTGTATGTACCGGTGGCGCAGTTGCATCTGATCAGCCGTTACAGCGGCGCCGATCCGGAGGCCGTCACGCTTCACCGGCTCGGCAGCGGCCAGTGGGAGAAAGCCCGGAAGAAAGCCGCACAACAAGTGCGCGACACCGCCGCAGAATTGCTGCACCTGTACGCCCAGCGCGCCTCTCGCCAGGGCCACAAGTTCGACTTCAAACAGCATGACCTGGAAGCCTTCGCCGACGGCTTCGGCTTCGAAGAAACGCCCGATCAACTGGCCGCCATCAACGCCGTGGTGGAGGACATGAAATCCGGCAAGCCGATGGATCGTCTGGTGTGCGGCGATGTCGGCTTCGGCAAGACCGAGGTGGCCCTGCGCGCGGCCTTTGTCGCCGTGGCCGGCGGCAAGCAGGTGGCGGTGCTGTGTCCCACCACGCTGCTGGCTGAGCAGCACTACCATACCTTCGACGATCGCTATGCCGACTGGCCGGTGAAGGTGGCGGAAATCTCCCGCTTCAGAAGCGAGCAGGAGCAGCAACAGGCCATCGCCGATCTTGCTGCCGGCAAAATCGACATCCTCATCGGCACCCATCGGCTGTTGCAGAAAGACGTGCAATTCTCGCGGCTTGGCCTGGTCATCATCGACGAAGAACACCGCTTTGGAGTGCGGCAGAAAGAAGGACTGAAGGCACTGCGCGCCGAAGTCGACGTACTGACCCTGACCGCCACGCCGATCCCGCGCACGCTGGGCTTGTCGCTGGAAGGGCTGCGCGATTTTTCGGTGATCGCCACCGCGCCGCAGAAGCGGCTGGCGATCAAAACCTTTGTCGCGCGCTGGTCGTCTGGCCTGGTGCGCGAAGCTGTGTTGCGCGAATTCAAACGCGGCGGCCAGGTGTATTTCCTGCACAACGAAGTCGATACCATCGCCAACATGCGCGAGCGGCTGGAAAAACTGCTGCCAGAAGCGCGCATCGTAGTCGGCCACGGCCAGTTGCCGGAACGCGAACTGGAGCGCGTCATGCGTGAGTTCACCCAGCAGAAACACAACCTGCTGCTATGCACCACCATCATCGAGACCGGCATCGACAATCCTCACGCCAATACCATCATCATGAACCGCGCCGATAAATTCGGTCTGGCGCAGTTGCACCAGTTGCGCGGCCGGGTCGGCCGTTCGCACCACCAGGCCTATGCCTACCTGCTGACGCACGAGGACGCCAAGCCCACGGCGCAAGCGCAGAAGCGGCTGGAGGCGATCCAGATGATGGAGGAGCTCGGCTCGGGTTTCTTTCTTGCCATGCACGACCTGGAAATTCGTGGCGCAGGCGAAGTGCTGGGCGAAAACCAGAGCGGCGAAATCCATCAGATCGGCTTCGCCCTGTATACCTCCATGCTCAATGCCGCCGTCAAGTCACTCAAGGATGGCAAGGAGCCTGACCTGAGCCAGCCCTTCGGCATCGTCTCCGCCATCGACCTGCACACCCCGGCCCTGCTGCCAGACCTCTATGCTCCCGACGTGCACGAACGCTTGACGCTGTACAAGCGCCTGGCCAACGCCGAAAACGCCGATGAAATGCAGGAGCTGCAAGAGGAACTGATCGATCGCTACGGCGAACTGCCGCCGCAGGCGCAAGCACTGCTGGAAACCCACCGCCTGCGCATCGCCGCGCGACCGCACGGCATCATCAAGATCGACGCCGCACCGCAGACGATACAATTGCAATTTATCCCCAATCCTCCGGTCGATCCGCTACGCATCATCGAACTGATCCAGCAAGACCGCAACCTCAAATTTGCCGGCCCGGAGAAGCTGGTGTGGAAGAAGGAAACCGCGAACCTCATGGAAAGAGTGGCGGCGGTACGCGATCTGTTGCGCAGGCTGAATTCGGAAACCGGCTAAGACCCTGTACCTGTGGTCATCGCTCTCTCAGACTTTCATTCTGGTATTGTAACAACGGACTCAGGAAATACTCGATCACCTGCCGTGTGCCGGTTTTGATTTCGACGCTGGCCGCCATGCCGGGCGAGAGGCTCACAGTCTTGCCATCCACTTGTATCGTCGCCCGCTCGAGCTTGATCCGCGCCGAGTAGACGAGGCCGCGCTTCTCGTCGTTGATAGCATCATGCGAAACGTGGGTAACGTGGGCGGGGATGGTGCCATATTTGGTAAACGGAAAAGTCTCGATCTTGACCTCGGCCACCTGCCCAACATTAACAAAGCCGATGTCCTTATTTTCGATGAAAGCCTCGATCTCCAGAGGATGATCCCGCGGCACAATCATCAGCAGCGGCTGTGCCGGAGTGACTACGCCGCCGATGGTGTGTACCGCCAACTGTTGCACCGTGCCGTCCACCGGCGCGGTCAGCGTCATCAGCATGCCTCGGGTGTGTGCCTTGATGATCTCCTGGTCGAAACTGGCGGCTTTTTGGCTGGCTTCATTCAGGCTGTCCAGCGCCTGCCGCCGCGTCTGGGCGACCAGCGCCGTCTTCTGGTTGCGCCCTTCGCGCAAGGCCGCATCCAGTTCCTTCAAGCGGCTTCTCTGGGTTGCCAGGTCTGCCTCCATCTCGATGCGTGCTTGTTCTTTTTCCAGATAACCATGCCTGGAAATGAAGTTTTTTTCCAGCAAATCCGTATAGTCCTGCGCCCGCTGGCGCACGATGGGAACAGTCTGTTCAAGTTTACGCACGATCTCCTGGGTGGAACGCAGCTCCGCTTCGCGCTTGGCGATTTCAGCCTCCACTCTTTCGCTCTGTGCCTGGAATTCGGCGTATTGTCCCGCCAGCACCCGTTGCTCCCGCGCCAGCCTTTCTTTGCTGACTTGCACCAGCGGTTTGATGACGGGCAGTTTGCCGGTGGGAGAGGACATCGCTGTGAGTAATGCTTCCGCCCTTGCTGCCTGCAATTTTGCAGTAATGAATTCGTCCGCCAAACGGTTGCTGTCGGCGGTGGTGCTGGTGGCATCCAGTTCTATCAGTACATCGCCGGCTTTGACATGCTGCCCATCGCTCACCAAAATTGCATGAACGGTGGCGATCTCCATCGGCTGGATTACTTTGGTACCTTCGTTGGGTACGATCTTGCCTTGCGCGGTGGCGACCAGGTCGACGTGTCCGAATACCGCCCATAACAACGCGATCAGGGCAAATGACATCAGTAACCACATCGCAATTCGAGGTGCAGGCGATACCGGAGTTTCCTGTAGTTCAAGAGCGGCTGGAAGAAACTGCGCCTCATGAGCCAGGCGCGGCGGTGCGTCGAAGCTTTTACGCTCGCTCCAGACGTGTCGCAGAATTGCAGCATAGCGGCTGAGCAGGTATTGTGCGGCTTGCCATTGTAATTTCATGGAAAATATCGCGCGTTATCCAAGACCATCAACCCTGTTGCAAGCGGTACAAACGCGAGTAATGCCCCAACTCATGTTCCAGCAGCTCGGCATGACTACCTTGCTCGACGATCTCGCCGCGATCCAGCACCACAATGCGATTGGCATCACGCACTGCGGAGAGACGGTGTGCAACGATCAATACCGTGCGTCCCCGGCAGATAGCTTTCATGTTGTTTTGTATCACGCGCTCGGATTCATAGTCGAGCGCGCTGGTGGCTTCGTCAAAAATCAGAATACGCGGCTGGCCGATCAGCGCGCGGGCAATGGCGATGCGCTGGCGCTGGCCGCCGGAGAGAGTCGCTCCATGCTCTCCCACTACGGTGTCGTAGCCTTCCGGAAGTTCGAGAATGAACTCATGCGCACCGGCGAGTTTGGCGGCATTCATCACCGTCTCCACCGGCAAGCCCGGATCGGCGAGTGCAATGTTCTCGCGGATACTGCGGGCAAACAGCATATTCTCCTGCAACACCACGCCAATTTGGCGGCGCAACGATGACGTGTCGGCCATCGCCAGATCCATCCCGTCCACCAACACTCGCCCGCGTTCGGGCAGGTAGAGCCGTTGCACCAATTTTGTCAGGGTGCTCTTGCCGGAACCTGAGCGTCCGACGATGCCGACCACTTCCCCCGGCTCTATCGCCAGGCTTATTCCACGCAGCACTTCCGGCGCGTCCGGACGGTAGCGGAAAATAACCTGGTCGAACTCGATTCGTCCGACCAGCGGCGGCATGGTGCTGCGCTCGGTATGCGCGGTTTCGGTGCGGGCGTTGAGAATGTCGCCCAGTCGCTGCACCGAAATGCCGGTCTGCTGAAAATCCGTCCACAATTGCGCAAGCCGCATCACCGGCGTGGCGACACGGCCTGCCAGCATGTTGAAAGCGATGAACTGGCCGACCGTCAGCTCGCCCTTGATGACCAGACCCGCGCCTAGCCACAGGGTGACGACCGTCACCAGTTTGCCGACCAGCGCGACGCCTTCGTGCGCCCAAGTGGAAAGCGCGGTGGTTCGAAAGCCCGCCGCCACGTAAGCCGCTTGCTGGTTGTCCCAGCGGCGGGTCATCTGCGGCTCGACCGCCATCGCCTTCAAGGTGTCGATGCCGTTGATGGTCTCCACCAGAAACGCCTGGTTCTGTGCACCGCGGTTGAATTTCTCGTGCAGACGGGCGCGCAGCAGTGGCGTAATCAGCGCCGACAGCAAGACGTAGCAGGGCAGCGACAGCACCACCACCACGGTCAGTCGGACGCTGTACACGAGCATCACGGCGATGAACACCAAAGAAAAAAACAAATCCAGCACCACCGTAATCGCATTGCCGGTCAGGAAGCTGCGGATATTTTCCAGTTCGCGCACTCGCGCCACGGTATCGCCGACCCGTCGCGCCTGAAAGTAAGCCAGGGGCAGCTTGAGTAAATGCCGGAACAGACGCGCGCCCAATTCGACATCGATGCGGCTGGTGGTGTGGGCGAAAACATAACTCCTCAAACCCGACAGCACCACCTCGAAAACGGAAACCACCAACAAGCCGATGGCGATCACATCCAGCGTGGTCCAGCCGCGATGCACCAGCACTTTGTCCATCACCACCTGGAAAAACAGCGGCGTGACCAGCGCAAACAATTGCAACACGAAAGACACCAGCACCACTTCACCCAACAGCTTGCGATACTTGACCAGCGCCGGAATGAACCAGGTGAAGTCGAACTTGGCCAATTCACCGGCAAGCGAGGCGCGCGAAGTAAATAGAATCAGCTCGCCGTTCCAGCGCGAAGCAAACTCGGCAAAGGTCAGAACCGTGGGACGCTGGATGCGCGGATCCTGGATCAGCACTTGTTCGCCGTCCAGCCGGGCGATGATAAAAAAACTTCCATCCACATCCACCGCCAGCGCCGGCAGCGGTGTGTGGGCCAGGCGGCTACTGTCGGTGCGAACCAGCCTGGCCTTGAGTCCAAGATGCTTGGCCGCCAGCAGTATTTGGGGAATGCCAAATGGTTTTCCGGCTTCCCTGTAGTCGTGCGCCAGTTGGTCGGCATCCACCGCCACACTGTGAAAGCGCGCCAGCATCGCCAGGCCAATGAGGCCGGTATCTGGATCGGGGGGCAAACTGTGGCCTGGATTCACAGCGTCCACCCAGACCACCCCTGTCGACTACTCGGCGAGGGTACCAATGCCGTATCAATGCCAATTGGCCGCAATCACCGGCGCCAGCGCATCCCGATAGTTTTGCGGCAGCGTGCTTTGCCCCGCTGCTGGCGGAGCAAATGCCGCCATCGCCTGCACCAGATTCTCAACTTGAGTGTCGAGCAGCAGCCGGTTATCCGCAGTCTTGAACTGCTCCACATGATAAGCCGAGCCTTTGTACCAGTCTTGCAGGATGAACTTGTCGCTGCTGCCGCCATTACCACCGATAACGCTGACTTCAAGGTCTTTGTTGACATGGCGGAACCAGAGTTGATCAACCGCAATGCCAGTAAGAAACTGCGCCACGTCGGTATTGCCTGCGCTGGCATCGTTCTCCTGAATCGTGTCTGCACCATAACCACGACCCAGCAGATAGATGTCGTTTCCGGTGCCGCCGATGAGCTTATCCGCACCGCTGCCACCATCCAGCGTATCGTCCCCGGCGTTGCCTTTAAGCGTGTTGTTGGCGCTGTTGCCGGTGAGCACATTGGCAAGCTCGTTGCCGGTGGCGTTTTTTCCTTTACCGGTTAAAACCAGGTTTTCTAGATTCGCACCCAGCGTGTAGGAAATATCCGAGCGAACCGTATCCACTCCCTCGCCGGCATATTCGACCACCAACTCGCCATTTTCTTCGTCATCGCCTTGACCCAGTACGTAGGTGTCGTCGCCCGCTCCGCCATACAGCGTGTCGCGGCCTTTGCCACCATCCAGCCAGTTTGCGGCGGTATTGCCAACCAAAATGTTGTCTTCCTCATTGCCGTAACCGTCAATGGCTGCACTGCCGGTGAGCGTCAGGTTCTCCACATTGCGACCCAGTTTGAAAGTGACAGAACTCATCACCGTATCCATGCCGGCGTCTTCGCACTCGATCACCTGATCGCCGGCGTTATCGACCATGTATGTATCGTTGCCGAAACCGCCTTGCATGATATCCGCACCGGCGCCGCCATCCAGCAGGTTGTTGCCGTTATTCCCCTTGAGGACGTTGTCCGCCGCATTGCCGGTCACGCTCAGGTCGCCGCTGCCGACGAGCTGGAGGTTTTCCAGGGTATTGCCCAGCGCATAATTGATCGAGCTGTAAACCGTATCGTTGCCCTCGACCGCATTCTCGATAATCACATCCCCGGCGTTATCGACCACATAAATATCATCGCCCATGCCGCCAGCCATCACATCGGAGCCACTGCCGCCATCCAGCACGTTGTTGGCATCGTTGCCGTAAATGAAATTGTCCAGCCCATTGCCGCCGCCGTAAATCGCCGCACCGGTCAAGTGCAATTCCTCAGTATTGGACGTCAGGGTATAGTCTATCGAGGCGTAGACAATGTCGTAACCTTCATTGGGTTTTTCCACCACCAGGTCGGTCACCGCGATCTGGCCATTCCGGACGCTGCCTGGCACGGTGGCGTCGAAGCAGCAATCATCTTCGCCATCATCATCCTTATGGTCGCTCCCTCCACTATCGGTGTGGTCGTCATCGCAGGAAGCATGTTGCTCGTGGTCTCCGTCTCCGCTGCCGGAGTCGGCGTGCTGCCCTTCAGTCTTGCCATCATGGTGGTCGTCTTCACCGCCCGAACCAGCCCCACCCGTACCGGTACCGCCGGATGCCTTCTGGTAATAACCATCCACAAGATACACGTCGCTGCCGGTACCGCCTTCCATTAGATCGATGCCCGCACCGCCGTCCAGATAATCGTTATTGAAGGTATTCAGCAAGCCATCCGCGCCGCCGATAAGATGATCCGCGCCATCGCCACCCAACAATGTGTCATTGCCGGAACCGCCATCCAGCGTATCTTTGCCGGCACCGCCGTCCAGGAAGTCGTTATTCGACAGGAAACGGAATCTGCCTGAGGAAATTATCAGTCCGTCGTTTCCGCCGTAGAGAACATCGTCTCCATCATCGCCATGCAGGGCATCGTTACCTGATCCGCCGTCTATCGTGTCGTCGCCTGCACCGCCAAAAAGAATATCGTTATTCGAGGCCAGCATCTCGCCTGGCCCAACCTCGGAAAATTCTGAAATCCCGCGATATATCGCGTCATCCCCCCCATATAAACGATCATTTCCAGTCCCGCCGTCAATCTGGTCGTCGCCGGCCCGGCCGTCGATGACATCGTTGCCGCCCAAGCCCTGGAGATTATTTCTTCCGTCATTACCGACGATCTGGTTATCCAGCTCGTTGCCGGTGCCGTCAAGCGCACGAACGAAGCCGCGATCCCTAAAATCTCCCATCAGCCGCAGGTTTTCCACATTGGCAGCGAGCGTAAAAGTTGCAGAGCTGTCGACGCTGTCGATGCCTTCGTTGACGTTTTCGACAACCGCGTCTGCCGTGCTGTCGACGACATAACTGTCGTTGCCCGTGCCGCCAATCAGGGTGTCGTTGCCGTAGCCTCCGCCGCCATCCAGTCTGTCGTCGCCGCCCAGACCGGAGAGTACGTTGGCGGCGGCGTTGCCGACGATCAGATTGGCGAGGTCGTTACCTGTGCCGTTGATTGCATTCACTCCACCCAGATACAAGTCTTCAACGGCCCCCGCCAGGGTATGCGTCACACTGGCGTACACCGTGTCGTGTCCGGCGTCTGTCGCCTCCGTCGTCACATCGCCCGCGCTGTCGACAAAGTAGCCGTCGTTGCCCGTCCCGCCGCTCATCAGGTCGTCCCCGACACCTCCATCCAGCGCATCGTTGCCAGCGCCGCCGATCAAGGTGTCGTTGCCCGCCCCACCATTGATAACGTCTGCGCCCAGTCCGCCGTCCAATACGTTGGCGCCGCTGTTGCCGACGATGCGGTTATCCAGCGCGTTGCCGGTGCCGTCGATGTTGTCGACGCCGGTCAGGGTAAGGTTTTCCAGGTTGTCACTTAGCGTAAAACTTGCCGTGGCAAACACACCATCAGTTCCTGCGCCTGCCTGTTCAATCACACTATCCGCACTGTTGTCCACCAAGTAGCTGTCGTTGCCCAAGCCGCCCGCCAAGGTGTCCGCGCCCGCGCCGCCATCCAGGACATCGTCGCCCGCGCCGCCCGACAAGGCATTGTTGCCCGCGTTGCCGGTGATGAGGTTGTCCAGTGCATTGCCGGCACCGTTGATATCGGCAGACCCCGTGAGGGTGAGGTTTTCCAGGTTGTCGCTCAACACGAAACTTGCCGTGGCAAACACGCTGTCCGTTCCCGCGTTGGCCTGTTCGATCACGATGTCCGAAGTGCTGTCTACCAGGTAGCTGTCATCGCCCATGCTGCCCGCCAGGGTGTCCGCACCCGCACCGCCATCCAGCGTATTGTTACCGGCGTTGCCGGTGATGACGTTGTTCAGCGCGTTGCCTGTACCATCGAGCGCCGTGCCGGTCAGGGTCAGGTTCTCGACGTTGTCGGTGAGGGTGTAGCTGATGCTGGATTGGACGCTGTCTGTGCCTTCGTTGAGGCGTTCGATCACCACATCGTCCGCGCTGTTCACAAGGTAAGTATCATTGCCCACTCCGCCCGCCATTGTGTCGGCGCCGCTGCCGCCATCCATGAGGTTGTTGCCGTCATTGCCAATCAGGCGGTTGTCCGCCGCATTGCCGCTG